>JANXML010000060.1 GCA_025354645.1 Arcicella sp.
GTGTCTGAACTGTTTCCACTTACAACATTATCCCACGTTTTTTTATCTATCACAAAACTCCAACGATCCTGATATTTTCCGTTTACGAATGGGCTATACGTTCTCACTTTTTTCATGACCGAATCTGCCGTAGGATACGTATTTGGCTTGAAAACAGCGGCTGATGGCAAGTTATCCGACCACAAATATATATCTTGCGAGTAAGCATACACACTATCACGAAGATCAGGATTTGCGGATACGGGAGTTACGTTATCAGTATTTTTTTTGCAAGATGCCAAGCCCACAAAACTCATGAAAGCAATAGCAAATAATTTAGTTTTGAGTGTCATTGTTTTTTGTTTATATGAAGCTAATTTCCATATAAACGTAATCAAGTAGTGTTTAAGTTTTCATTTTTCAATAAATATTTACTAACTTGATAATCAACCATTTAAAACTAACTGTTATGCAAAAAAATCATTATACTTCAATGCTTGGGCAAGTCGCTTACGTAGTTATTTCGGGCATATCGCTCTTATTTTTTCCCAATTTTTTATTAGGAATTTTCGGTTTTGAACCTACTTCTGAAATCTGGATTCGTGTTTTAGGAATGTTAGTACTTGCTTTATCCTTTTATTATTATGCCATGTATAAAAACGGAGGAAAAGAGATAATTCGTGCAACGGTTCAAGGGCGATTATTTTTTTGTGCGGGGTTATTAATGTTCGTAATTTTAGGAATGGCAAAACCTGTTTTGATTGGTTTTGCGATTGCAGAAACAGGGTTAGCATTATGGACTTTGTCGGAAATAAGAAAGAATTAAAGAGTAGAATAGTTAAAGTAGTTAAAGAGTTTTGTTCCAACTTTTTAACTACTTTGATTATTCAACTCTTTAACTTATTCAGCAAGTTGAAAACTAATTGGCAAAGTAAATTTCACTGCAACCGTTCTACCCGACTGTCTTCCTGGCGACCATTTTGGCATGAGTTTCACCACTCTTTGGGCTTCTTCATCACAACCAAAACCAATCCCTTTCACCACATCAACTTTGGAAATATTTCCGTCCTGTCCAACCACAAACTGCATATAAACCTTACCCGTGACCTTCGCATTGACCGCTGGCGTTGGATAATGAAGGTTTTTTTGTAGGAATTTCAGTAAAGCATTCATGCCACCTGCGAACTCTGGATTTTGTTCGACCGTAATAAAAACTTGATTTTTTTCTTCTGTTTCAACTGCGACAGGCATTTCAATTTCTTTACCTTTTGTGGCATCTGGATCATCTACGGGAATTTCCATTACCTCTCCATCTTGAGTTTTATCTCCAATTTTTGCATCAGTATTATTCAATAAATCTTGGTCGGGAATTGGTGGAATTTCTTCTTCAGTATCAACGATTTCCAAATTACTAAAATCAATCATTTTAACTTTTACTTCTTCAACTTTTGGAGGTGGAGGAGTTATTGGTTCAATCGGTTTAACAACTTCTTTTGGAGGTTCAATAATGTCCATCACATTAGCAATTACCACAACTTTCTCTTTACTTTCCACCTTCGCCCAAAGCATAGGCGTAAGCACCGCTAATCCAAAAATACTGATGCCAATCAAAAGAGATTTTTTGATAACGTTTTGATAATCAGTTCGTAACGAATAAGCTCCGTAGGATTTGTTACGATGTTGGAAGACAATTTCTTCCAATGTTGCAGGGTTTTCTTGGTGATTTTGCATGATTGTTTATTGTTAAAGATTAAACTAATTTTTTAGTTGATTTGATTTTTAAAAATCCCCACTGGTTTTGTGGGGAAAGTAGAACAGGTTTTCAACCTGTTTCAGAGAACGATGAACAGGTTTCAAACCTGTTCTACTTTTATTCACTAAGACATATAGTTAGTGGTAAAGTAAAACGACTTCTAACATTTTTGCCTTTGTATCTTGCAGGAACCCATTTAGAAGACAGTTTCATTACTCTAATTGCCTCTTCATCTACACCCATTCCAACACTTTTTATTATGCTGTAATTACTTAATATTCCATCCGTTTCAATAATAAATTCCATGTAAACTTAACCAGAAACATTTGCTCTTTGAGCTGCCTCTGGATACTTCAAATTCTTCTGCAAAAACTTTCCAAATGCTCCCATACCGCCTTGAAATTCAGCATTTTGGTCTGGTTTTTCAATTATAAGCGTGTCGGATTTTTTATTTTGAGTAAACCCAACATTGATTTTACAGAGAAATAATAACAAAATGATAAGTGATTTTCTCATTTTATTCCCTCTTTAAAGTAATCACAACCACTCCATCTCTTGCATCTTCTCCATATCTCATTACGGCTTTATCACCTTTATAAACTTCCAATTTTTCAATATCTTTTGATTCAATTCCTTTCAATTCGATTTCACTAACCCTTTTTCCGTTCATCATATAAATTACATTTTTGGGATTATCGAGACCTGTTTTTGAATTATCAGTAATAACAATATTTCCAAAATTGAAAATAGTTTCATTATCAAACTTAGAGTCTATAACCGCTGGCAGTTTTGGCATTTCTTCACCATCTTTTTTATTAATTTTAATTTTGGATTCTTCTGTTAATTGAAAATCGATTGGAACAGTAAAACGGCTTCTCACAATTCGACCACTTTGTTTGCCAGGAATCCATTTCACTTTTTCTAATACTCTAATTGCTTCTTCATCACATCCATAACCAATACCTTTTAATGTTTTAATGTCACTTGTTGAACCGTCTGTATTTACGATAAATTGAATATAAACTTTTCCAGTAATATTAGCTTTTTGGGCAGAAACTGGATATTTTAAATTCTCTTGTAAATATTTTCCGAAAGCCTTCATGCCACCTGGGAATTCAGGATTTTGTTCAACCATACTAAATACTTCTGAACTTCTTTTGATTGGTTTGGTTGAATCCGCTTGCATCCCCTTCACCTCATCCACCATATCAGGACTAATAATCAATGCCTCAGACAAATCAATATTATCCTTCAATAATGTCTCTGAAACGCTTTCAGAAGGCTCTGTAATTACTTTTGCCAAATTTGAATCTGAAATTGCTTCCACTTTTTCCTCAATTTTTGCTAATTCCTTACTCGCCAAAGTTGCCGATGAAACCACAATCATGAGCATAAAAAGTGGGGCAATTAAGCCGTATTTCATCATGGCAGTTTGATTGGAACGTTCTTTATTTAACATTTTTATTCTTAATTTTAGTAATGATTGATTAAAGAAATTATTGGTCAAAGGAATGGCTTGCACCCCAAATTGTTCTTGAAATAAAAGCATGGCATACTCTGCTTTTGAGGTTTCATTGCGGCTGGCAACTTCATCAGCAATAAATTCGTGAATGTGCTTGATTGAGCTTTTGTAAAGATAAACCACAGGATTAAACCAGTTGAAAATCGCAATTAATTCAAACAACATGACATCAGCAGAATGGAGTTGACGAATATGCACAAATTCGTGTTTCATAATGGTGGAACGATTTTTCAATTCCTTACTCACAAACAACACATTAAAGAATGAAAAAGCCTGTTTTGAGTCTTTCTGAACGATTTTACGCTTCATTAATTTACCCAAAAAAACTAAATTTCCCCCAAAACGAGCAATGCCAATCAGAATCCCGATGATGTAGAAAACCGCCATGAAGTCTCCTAACGTAAGCGTAGGAGCCTGTTCACTTGCTTGCACGTAGAATACTTGCGGGTCATAAAGCGTGGTGATTGTTTGAGAAATTTGCTCCGTCACAAACCAACTCCGCACCCATTCCGACTGCATCAACGGAATAAAAAACGCCAACGCTGCCGATGCCACCAAGTAGCCCCGATTGAGGTTAAAGAAGGTTTCTGTACGCAACAAAAGGCGATAAAAACCATAAAACAGAATCAAATAAAGATTCACTTGAAGGAGGTAGTTGAGCCAGTTCATATTTTCGATGTTTGGTTTTCGATTTTCGATGTATGGTTTTCGATGTTGGTTTTCGATGTTTGCTTTTTTAACGAACATCGAAAACCAATTATCGAACATCGACTAATTTTTCTTTATCCTCAGCCGTTATCGCCACAATGGCATAATGTTTATTATTGGTAATCGTCATTTCGTCTAATAAATCCACCATATTGCGGTATTTTGCTTTGTCAGTTGATTTAATTACGACCGTGAACATATCACCAATTTTACGTTTATAATCAAACAAAACTTGTCGAATTCCATTGTCTGAAAAGTCGGTTGTATGTACTTCTGGGTTACATGCTCCTTGATAATAATGCACTTTATTGTCTCCATCAATCACTACATTCAAAGATTGTGAACATTTAACAGGCGAGCGTAATCCTTCGTCCGTTTTATCAGGCATATTCAGTTGCATCGTTACAGGCTTCATGAGTGATGTTGTAAGCATGAAAAAAGTAATCAATAAAAAACCCAAATCTACCATCGGAGTCATGTCGATTTTGGTGGATAGCTTGTGGCTACGTTTTTTGCCTTTTGCGGCTTGGTCGGATGCAGATATTTCAGCCATTGATTTTCGTTGTTTGTTTTTCGATGTTCGATGTTCGGAAAAATAGAATAGTATTATAGTATTTAGGCGTAGAACTATCTGCATATTTTGCTTGATGTACTCAGTAATTTATTTTGTGATGTGAATAATGGACAATTTGAATGTGATTTACCCTAATTTATGTAAAGATGCAAAAGGGAACGATTATCCATAAATTTATACGAAAAACGAGATTAAGAAGCCTTATAAAATGAAAATAAGTCTATAAATTCCAATTATTCTCAATTCCCTTCTTCCTCTTTCATTTTATTAATCATCGCCAAAATCTCGTCGGCATCTTTAACGTCAATTTTCCCTTTTTTCGAGAAGAAAGAAAATAAACTTGAAAACGAATTTTCAAAGTAGCCTTCTACTAATTTCTCTGTGGCAAAAGAACTGTAATTATCCTTACTCACAATGGGAAAATACTCATGTGATTTTCCGTAAGAATTATGACTGACGAAGCCTTTTTCCTGTAAAATTCTAATAATTGTTGAAACCGTGTTATAAGCAGGTTTTGGCTCGGGCAGTTCGTCTAAAACATCTTTAACGAATCCTTTTTCAATTTGCCAAAGTACTTGCATAATTTGCTCTTCGGCTTTGGTTAATTCTCTCTCTGGTTGCATGATTTTACTTTTTATAGTTTGATTTGATACCTCATTTTTCAATTACAGAATAAATATAAAACTAATATTTTAGTTTACAAACTATTTCCTTAGTTTTTTGTAAATTTTTTTTAGTACACATAAAAAAAGCGGTTCAAAAGACCGCTTAAATACATTGTTAAGTAATTTACTTCACTTCCCGAAAGTTATTTCTACTTTCGGGAAGTTCAATCCAAATTAACTTCCCGAAAGTAGAAAGAACTTTCGAGAAGTGGTATAGTAAATAATTTTTCAAAAATGAAAGCTATTTACTTAACAATGTATTAAATATGAAAAATGTAAGTTTTATTTCTTTCGTGAAGGTAACAAAGCTGTGACGGTTATTTCGATATTTGCTCCACCTGGCAAATTTGAAACGCCAATGGTGTTATGAGGGGGGAAGTCGTACTTGCTCATCAAGCACACGGATTTATTAAGCGGTTAATTATTCTAAAATCTTCTTGATAAAAATATCGAAAACTTCTATCAAAATCAGAATAATCACAATCCATTCGAGGCGAGTGGACTCTCTATTTTGCAATAAATCAGTGAAAAGCCGAAGATTATCTTGAACGATTTTAAGTTTATAATCAATATCTTGGTATCTCATTTTAAGGTCAAAAGTTTTCTTTAAACCCTTGTCAATTCGCTCCAAATGTTCATTTTCCCAGACTTCATCGGGAGCATCGAAAATATAGAGATTATCAATGATACTATTTTTAATATTGATGGTTCTGCCAACGAATTTCAGTAAATCTTTTTTCGAATATTTAAAAGTTCCCGTTTTTTCAAGTTCATCCGTAATCTCACGAGAATCCTTGAAAATCTCCAAAGTTAGGTCTTCATAATGATCTAAAGCTACGGATTGTCCAATATTCAACATTACAATTCTGATAGTATCGTCCGTAATTTCTGAAACTGTGATGGAGTTGTAATTTAGAACTACTGAAACAGACGGGTCTGTCTGAAGATTAAAATGTTCTTCATATTTTTCTTCAACCTCATCTTCAACATAACCTTTCACAAATTTTAGAAATTCACTTTTTTCTAAGTCTGTAAAACTGGCAAAAACCACAATTCCGTAGCTTAAAAGGTAGCAATATTTATGTTCAGTTTGTTTATAGAATAATTCAGAATTATTGAATATCAGTGGTTGGCTGGTATATTCATTTCTGAATTTCTTTAAATTAATGACTTCCGATATTTGGTAGGCTTCTATTTTCATAACAACAGTTATCAGTAATCAGTGAACGGTTATCAGTAAACCGTAATTAATTACAGGATTAAAATATATTTAAAAATGAATAAATGAAACCTAAAAATCGTAAATGTCATTTTGTTAACTGATAACTGATAACTGCTAACTGATAATTGCTAACTGTTTACCTCACTTGTCCATTACCCGTAACAACCCATTTTTCAGTCACTAATTTTTCTAAGGCAAAAGGTCCTCTTGCGTGAAGTTTTTGAGTGGATATTCCAATTTCAGCCCCTAATCCAAATTGTCCTCCATCCGTGAATCGTGTTGAAGCGTTGGTATAAACCGCTGCGGCATCAATTTCTTGAATGAACCTCTCGCAATATTCTTGATTCTGAGAAATAATAGCCTCAGAGTGTCTGGACGAATATTTATTGATATGAGCAACGGCTTCTTGAAATCCAGTTACTACTTTCACAGAACACTTATAATCTAAAAATTCTCTGCCAAAATCGTCTATTTTGGCTTTTTGAAGCGTAGGATATTTAATTTCTGAGAAAATTTTATACGAAATTTCATCAGCAAAAACTTCTACATTCCATTTCAAAAAACCATCTTGAAGCATTGGTAGAAAGGCTTCTGCAATGGCTTCATCAACCACAATCGTATCTAAAGCATTACAAACGGATGGTCTTGAAACCTTGGCATTTACTACAATATCTGCTGCTTTTTGTAAATCTGCGGTTGCCTCGACGTAGGTATGACACACGCCTGCTCCAGTTTCAATCGTGGGAACGAGTGAATGCTTACGAACAAACTGAATTAAAGATTCTGAACCCCGAGGAATAATTAAATCAACGTAACGAGTAGCGGTCAAAAGTTCTTTTACCAACTTACGGTCGGGTGGGAGAAGGGTGATACAATTTGTATCAACGCCAAATTCTTTAAGCACATTGTGAATCAAATTTACTAAAAAAGAATTTGTATCAAAAGCATCCGAACCGCCCCTGAGAACAACCGCATTTCCAGAGCGTAAACACAGGGCGGTAACATCAACGGTCACATTTGGACGTGCTTCATAAATCACCCCAACAACGCCCATTGGTACGGCTATCTTTTTGATTTTTAAGCCATTATCCAATTCACGTTCCAAAATAATTTGTCCAGAAGGGTCGGTTAAATTAGCTACTTCACGCATACTTTCTGCTAAATCTTGAATGCGTGATTCAGTTAATTCCAAGCGGTCATATTTGGGGTCAGCCAAATCCATTCTGATTAAATCTTTCTGATTCTCAGCAATAATTTCTTTTGTATTCTCAATCAAAATTTCAGCCAAACGATTTAGAATTCCCTTTTTTTGAGTATCATTTAGCCGTCTAACTTCGGCTGAAGCAATATGTGTTTTTTCTAAAAGCGGTATGATTGTTTTAGGAAGTTCTAAGGTTTCCAATTCCATATTTCAATATTTTTATATAAATTCATGGTAAAGGTCGTGAAAAATTTAGGAACATGGAATATATAAAAGCATGATTAATTTTTTAAATAAAAAAAGGAGGGGTCACAAAACCACTCCTTTCCAGTATAATGTTGATAATATTATTCAATTAATATTTGTTCCTTTTTTACTTCGTCACCAACTTTCATGTGAAGAAAATAAACACCTTTTGGTAGTCCTCTGGTATTAAAGGTAGTACCCTTAGTCTGTAAAATTTCATCGCCTTTATTATCAAATGTTTGAACTATACGCCCATTCTTATCAATCAGCAAAATTTCCATTACAAGTGCATTTGCCGACTTTTCATCTTGAAAACTAATACTCAAATTTTCATCAGCGGGATTAGGATAAACAGAATAACTCATTTGTCCGCAACCATTAAAGTAAAAATATACAGAGGCAGACCCGTTTGGTCCAGAAGCCTCTGCCCTTATTCTTACAAATCCCCAGTTTGTAATTGATGCAGATGCTCCATAAGAATTTATGTTTCCATTACTTGAAAGATAACTTGGTTCAAATGTCCAAGAATAACTTGTATTTGGGCAGGATGGGTTCAGATAGACCGTTAAATTTTCATTACAAAAAGTGCCGTTGGTGGTACAAATTGCATTACTTCCTGATGAGTAAATCCTTGGGGTTAGCTGAGGAGTTCCTGTGCAGCCTCTTATAAAACGCCAAAGTTGACCGCTATCATACGGTGTATAATTAGCCAAATGACGTACTCTGGGCCATGCTCCCCATTTTGAAATATATACACTTTCAGTGCAGGTAGTAATTGCTGAATGATCTCCATTTACGTATGAAACCTTAGAATTTCCTGTTTCAGTTGAATAAATATAACTGTTATCTTGCCAATACACATTATCATTTGGATCATTTATCCATACCGCAGAACCTCCCTCTGAAACTCTCCATGCCCAACCATGACAATTATAACTTGTAGTGGCAGGAGCTAAGATTACAGCATTTGGGTAAAGAGTTTGAACTCTCTATGTATAATAATCAAGTTGAGATTGAGAAGCTTCTGGCAGATAGAAAAGATTATCAGGGTCAAGTTGAGTCCCATTTGGGGTATAAACTTGACTGAAAGAAAAGCTCTGTACATATAGACAAAGCAATATTATGAGAACAAAATTTTTCATTTTGAAATCTGTTTAAAGTTTAAGAAAATTTGAATGAGGAAATAACGAATAGCATCATGGAAGCCACTCCCAAACTAATTGAATTAGTTTCTTTTTACTTTCATAATCTTTTAATTTAGTATCTCTCGGTATTTTTTTGTAGAGAGGTAATAAATCATCTCCTTCACAATTATAAAGACCCCCGATGCTGTAAGAAGACACAGGAATATTTACTTCAAAGTATGTTTCGCCTTCAAATTCATATTGTCTAACAGTCGTTCCACCGTTTACCCTATCTTTACCTAATGTTTTTAATTGCTCCAATATGGGTTTTGGCAAATCAAGATAAGATTTTCCTTTACCACAGAATTCTTTAAAAATTACATCATTTGGAGGAGTGTAAGGTGGGACATCGTCCGAACCACATTGACAAAGAGCCACTATTACTATGAAAAGTGACAAATAAAGTTTCAAGTTATTTTTCATTAGTTTACATATTTTGATGCTATTGTGAATATTTGTTCAAGATCATTCTTATTTTTTGGAAGTGAAGTAATCATAAAACTTTTGAATGAAGACTTATCATTTTCAATTTTGTCTTTTTGATTAGTATATTTTAAAACATTTCCAACCGAATAAGCCATTGGAATGTCATCCCAATCTCCAAATGTTTTGACATCATACTTTTGCAAATTTCGGTTTTTCAAAAGTAGTTTGATAAATCTCTTAGAGGAATTTTCATCCCACTGATTTTTCAAATTATTCTGAGATACTACCAATTCCAAAAATCTCATCTTGTATGCGTATTCTCCTTTTTTATGACTTTCTTTAAAAGTAGATACTACATTCGGATTCATAGTTTCATATATATACAACAATTCCTGTAAAGCATCCTTTCGTTCAAATAAATTTTTAAATCCGTTGAAAGTACTTATTACTTTATCTATGCCTTTCTGTAAAGAATTATATGTGACTACTTCACTCAATAATGGATAATTAATAATAGTTTCTACCAAATCTTTTGTTTTCATATTAACGATGATTTCCTCTGGAATCTGGCAGGCTTTCAACATTTCATCATGCGTTTGAAACGCTTTCCATTGTTCTGAACCTGGCTTGATTGGATAATCCCAACTTACCTTCTGTTGGGCTTGTAATAAAAATGAGGAGATAGATATCTGAATAATCAGATATAGCTTGATTTTTTTTTCATTTTAATAATTGTTAAAGGTTAATAAGAGTTTTAATTTCTTACTAAAAGAATTTTTTTTTTCAATAATTCCTAATTAAGCAGGTTATTTTTACGTTAAAAATAGTTGTATTTTTACAATAGCTTAAATTTGATAGATTTAAGGCTTTTAAAAGAAAAGTATATATTTGTTATTATTGAAATTATCAAAAAATACTCAAACGGAGAAGTAACAGTTGTTTGGCAACCTTCAAAATGTATTCATTCTGCGATATGTTTTCGTGGACTTCCGCAAGTTTTCGACCCACGCAAACGCCCGTGGGTAATGATGGAAAATGGGCAAACTAACGAGGTAATTAATCAAGTAAAAGGCTGTCCATCAGGGGCTTTAAGTTATTTTATGGACAATGAAGAGAACCATGAAAGCCAAGAGCCAATTAATACAATTGTAGAAGTTTTGGAAAATGGACCTTTGCTGATTTATGGAAATTTGAAAGTAAAAGATAAAGCAGGCAATGAGTCATTGAAAAGCCAGACAACCGCATTTTGCCGTTGCGGTGCATCGAAAAACAAACCATATTGTGATGGTTCACACGTGCGAGTGGCTTTTGAGGATAAGTTTTAGGTATGAATTATGAGATATTAGTTATGAGGTATAAATTATGACATAAAATTGCTTGATAAATATTAGAATATATATGCTTAAAATTGAACTTAAAATTACCAAGTCTGATTGTTGATACCTCATACCTCATACCTCATACCTCATACCTCATACCTCATACCTCATACCTCATACCTCAACCTCATACCTCACTTTTTCATCATTCTCATGCTTTCAACGTGAATATCATCTAATTGATAATCAACTATATACATTCCAGAAGATAAATTTTCACTGTTTAATTTTATTTGATAGATATTGGCATTTTTATCTTCATCTAATAAAGTTTTCAATAATTTTCCAGTAAAATCATAGAGGTTAATTTTAGCCCGTCCTTTTTTAGTAACTTCATATTCAATCGTTGTCTCAGTATCGGTTGGGTTTGGGAAAATTTTTAATTGAAATTTATTCACAATTTCTACTTCATTAGCCAATGGAGAGCCAAACACTTTCAATTGTGCATCTAACCAAGCCGTTCTTTGACGAATCCAGTCCTTCATCCAAGTGGTTTCTTGCTCATAAGTTGCTCCTACATAATAATTGGGCCAAACATATTTTCCTAAAACTCCCGTCCAGCGACTAAAATTTCTAACTTTGGATTCATTCAGGGTATTAGCAGTTGAATCCATCCAGGCATTAATTCTGTCTGGATTTAGGGCAGATTTACGCAATACTTCCCAACGTTTCGACGCTCTATACCTGAAAGTTGAATCAACCGAAAGACGTTCCCACCACGTTGGAGAAAGGAAATAGGTGTCTTTTGCAGGAACCGCTAAATCATTTATTTTATATTGCCAGCCCGTTGTTTTATAACCTTCAAGGTAATCCGCATTTCCAAAAGCCAAGTTATAATCCCAGGCAGGTCCCATCTTTAATTTGCCACCCTTTGAATCTTTATCTTTATAAAAAAAAGTGCTGAGACGATAACCATCAACATTTTTATTAAATTCGGTAATTAAGAAATAGTCCACGAACGAGTCAATATCAATCATGTCTCGCCATTTTGCTTTTGGTGTTAAGTAATCTGAGCCTTTCAAGGACATTTCAAATTCAGTCACATAATTTTTAATATAGTTGAACTGAGCATCCGTAATATCCGTAATTTTTGGGTATTCAATTTGAATTGGAATTATATAATTTATGCCATCAATTGTTAAAGTCGTATTCCACATTTTTGATTTTGAACCTTCGGTTTTATCAATCTTTAAAATGTAGCCACCCGTAACGTCATCGCCAGTATTGTCAGTTAATTTTAAAGTAGATATATCAACTCTATTTTTATCTTTTTTGATTTTTTCCATTAAAATATATAATCCTTCGTAATTATTATTTATCACCATTTCGCAATAGCGAGTGCGAGTGGCATAACGACCCATTCGATTTGCTATGTCATACGATAAAACATCACGCATGAGGGTTTTATCGTTGTATGAAGTGTTCAAAACCCAATCAGATTCTTCGGGCATTCCCAATAAAGCAACCTTTCTGCTTTTCTCCGTTGAATCAACCCAAAGTTCAATGCCATAGGGTTTTTTTGGAAATAATTGTTGTGAAGTTGAGCCTCTAAATTCAATACCTGTTTTTCCTAAATATCCTGTTGGTTTGTCCGTAATAGCATTTATTTTACCAACGCCATTATAAATTATCTCCATATCTGCCAATATTTTAGGCTCATTATAAATCGTTTTTCCGTTGGTATTGACCTTAAGAATTGGAAGATTAGACGTAGAAAAACTTATATTTTGCCCAAGACTTGAGCCAACTTTTAAAACAAATAATAGGAAAAAAGTATAATATGATTTCATGCGTTTATGTGTTATTTGTTTGAATAAATATTTGTAAAAAAGGAAGCCCTCGCACAAAACGAAGGCTTTTATTGTTGAGTAGGCAGTAAAAATTAGTATTTAGCCATTGAAATAATGTTGTATGTGTATTAAAATGAAATTTTATTAAATTGCTCATTTTTAACCACTTACAAAATTTATAATCTTAAAAATCATAGCCAATAGTAACATAAGAAATTGGTGCTTTCACTTCCTTATTTTCCAAGCCCCAACCGATGTCATACTTAATATAATAACCTAATAGTGTTGTTCTTGCTCCCAAACCATAGCCAATCAAAAATGGGTTTCTAAAATCTGTAATTGTTGCACGGATTGGCAACCCATCGGGAGCAATCAATTTTGTATTGAATCCATTTATACGAGAAAATGGTCCAACACCTGTCCAAGCGGTTCCAACATCCGTAAAGGTTGTTAACAGTAAGTTTTTAAAGAAATTACTGTAAATGGGTCCATCATAAATGTATTTAGCAACGGGAAATCTCAACTCAACATTTAAGGCTAAATGGCTGATGCCCGATAGTTTATTTATATTAAATCCTCTCATTGGCGAAGCATAATCCAAGAAGAAAATATCTTTATTATCTCCAAATGATGACTTAGAAATGAATGGATTATTTTTTTCTCCATCACGATTTTCATACTGACACTCCAACCAATTGTCCATTCCACCCATAACGGTCTGTTTTGGAGCATTTCCAAAGGAATGTCCTCCAGAGAGACGACCCGCTAAAATTACACCTTTACCAAATCTAAGGTAATGACGAATATCCGCATAAAAACGGTCGAAACCATCTTTCGTATTCGTCAATCCAGTGTAGTGGTCAAATCGAACACGAAAACGAGTACCTTCCAATTGATTCACTCCGTGACTGATTGTGTTATCAAATACAAATTCTGCCCTTCCGCCTACATAATCTGAAAAACCATCGGGTGTGGCAAGATTTGGAATACTTAAATCTAAAAAGCGATTTGTTGTGTAAGAAGGTGAAATCGAAACTCGAGTATTTGTATTTATCGGGTAAGAAGCTGAAAGTATTATTTTATTAAAATGATATTTTTTAGGTCCTTGTTCGTTGTCCTCAGTAATAGCACGACGGTCATAGCGAACACTGTAATCAATTCGTTTTGCCAAGTAAGAATATTGACCCCACAAATCAGAACTTTTTAAGTTTGGCGTAATAAAAATTCCACCTTGCAAATGATGATTTTCCAATAAATCATTCATGTTTATGGTTCCTTTCAAACCAAAACCTCTTTGTGGAAGTGGATCAACGATAAAATCAAGTTCTGTATTATTTACCACGAATGGATTATTATAATCAACAGGACCTCTTATTTTAATGTTATCCTTTCTGCTTTGTTTTAAAGAAATAATTTTTTCAACCTTGTTTTTCTTTTCATTCTTACTGGAATTCGATTGAGTTTCAGAATTCTTTTTAGTAAACGCTCCTGAATCAAACTGATAATTTTCAGTGTCAATTTCACCCTTCTCTAAAACAATTTTAGACTTTGTCACTGCGGACTCTGGCGTGATAATTGCCACTGAATTATCAGTTTTTGGTTTATCAACAGACGTTGGAATGCTCTGAACAATGCCATATAATTTTACGTTTCTACCCGTGTAAGGAAGATTATTTTTAACCGTAAAATCTGCTCTTTGTTTAAAGGAAATAACTTCAGAATTTCCTTCTACAGTCTTCATTACCAATCCATTAGTACTTGGAACAAAGTCGAAATCTTGAATATCATTACGCAAATTACTAACTTGAATTAAGGTAGAATCATTGGCTGTTAATTTGTAAATATTCCTAATTCCACGTTCATCGCTCAGAAAATAGACCGTATTTCCATCTGCAACAACAGGATTTGAAATTGATCCCATTGCATCCACCAAACGCCGAACGGTTTCTTGTTTGGGCTTGCCTTCATGAAGGAATAAATTAAACTTATTTGTAAGCGTTTTATAAGAACCTTTATCAACCTCCAAAGAATCTTTCAAGCGATTTGAAGTAAATACTACTTTTCCCGCTGAACCAACAAAACGGGGACTAAGGTCATCATAAAGGTCGTTGGTCAATTGAGTAACTCTGCCCCGAGCTATGTCGTAGAGAAATAAATCGTTTTGCCCTTTACTGATTGCACTTAAAGCCAGTGTTGTTCCGTTATCAGAAACATCAAAATCTTGTACTTGGTCAAAATCTTTCAAAAATTTTCTCGAAGCAAATTTTCCTGTTAAATCTTTTTCTGTAATATCATTATAAATATTCAGTATTACATCACCTTGATTTTCGTAAATTACAGCCAAAGTACCCCCTTTTGTCAAAGATAAAAGAGGCGTATTGTAATCAATGGATTGGTTCAAAGTCTTGTATCCAGAGGTCAAAATATTGACCGTCCGTTTAGTTTTCAAGTCCATTACTTCAACCGACGAACGTCCCAATTCATTTCTTGAATAAGCCAAAAACATCCCATCTGGGCTTATTTTAAACTTATTTACACGGTCTGAGCTATTAAATTTTATTTCTTTGACCTTGAAATCAAAATTGGTTACCGCATAACTGGCATTCACATTATCAGCCATTGCCGCATAATATTCTCGCCATTCTTTTATGGCTTTACTAAATGGCATTCCGAGCGTACTTGATATGGAAGTTTGTTCATTGCGAATGATGCGAGTAAGATTCAAAATGTTAGAAATATTATCTTTTCCATAACGTTCTGCAATGAAATTCCAGATAGATTGACCCACTAATGCTGATTCTTTACCTGTGGTTTGACTTGGTTTTTTCAACGTTTTATTTAAAATGGCATCACGCATATATGAATCCATTTCCGTACTCCAACCTTCTGAAATATAAGTAGTTATGCCATTCATGAACCAATCTGGAACACTCAAAAGTAAAGAATTTTGCAATGATTCTTTAATACTTCCACCGTATAACATATCGTGGACATACACATGAGATATTTCACGAACAAGATCTTTTCTGAACGTTACAGAATTTCCAGAATAAGCAATTTCAATGCGTGATTTAGCGAGATTTTCTTCCTTAATTTCTCGTTCACTCGAGAGATTTAAACCAACATTGCTCTGGTTGAGGTCTTGGGTAGAGGTATAAATAAATATTTTAGTCCTACTGAAAGGGGAATATCCCAAGATTTCGGTGACTCGGTCAAAGTCCGTTTCTGCCAGTTGAATTGCCAGTGTAGCGGTTTGTTGTCCACCTTCATAAAAATAAACCTCAAAATTTTGTGATGCCAAAACTTGCCACTTGAAAGGGCGATATTGAATTCTATTTTTTCCAAAAGGTTCCTGCGTAGGGAAAAAATTCTGAGCCTCTAAATGGTAGAAAGTCAGCGTGAACAGCATGAAGAGTAATACTTTTTTCATTTTATATTTTAGGTCTTTTTAGTTCTTAGTTGAGGTTTCAAAACGCCTATTTGTAATTCAAAAACATCCGTTTTAACGCCTTAAATATAACGAAGCAAAACGATTAATATTTACTTCGGGGTGAAGTTCTTTTTTATGAATTAAAAAATCAGCAAATTGATTGCCAAAAAAGGGTGCCAACGATACTCCTTTTGAACCAAATCCATTAAAAATTCCAAGGTTTTCAATTTCTGGGTGCATTCCCAAAAAAGGGCGACGATCTTTGGTTGCAGGACGAACACCAGCCTGCTGAGAGAGTACCCGCATTTGTGGTTTCATGAGTTTGTAATATTTTTCGGTTAAAATGTCCGCTCCTTCATTAGTTGGAATAAAATCCAAAACATCCCATTTATAAGTTGCTCCAAGTCTGAAAGTATTATCTCCGAGTGGAATTACAAATACACCTTGATTGATAATCTCTTGTAAATCAAGGTTTTGTATTTCAATATCCACAATTTCACCTTTTACGGGATTGAAAGGAAGGTAACGGAAATGAGGATTAAATTTACCATGGTATCCTTCGCAGAAAATGGTTATAACATTTGTATTTTCTGGAATAGAAGTTGTTTCAATCAAGACATTTCTTTCTAAAAAAAACGTTCTGAACGCACTAAGCATCACCTTCAAATCCACCCATCCAGCGTGTTTCATCGTTATTCCACCGAGGTCACTATTCACAATTTCTATTCGATGATTATTTTCAAATTCCAAGCTGCAAAAATCAAAAAAATCATCAGGAATGTGGTCACTTCTAAAGAATTTTTGAGTAGCCACATCTGGGAATGGATGAAAGAGTGGCATTGAAAAGAAGAACTTGGCATTTAATTCTTTTTCTAATTGAGGGTAAAAATCTTCTAAAAAAGGAAAAATTTCATCTGCCAACCATGTTTTTACTAATCTTTTACCCGTAACGGGATTATAAATTCCAGCGGCAACTTTAGAAGAAGAAGGAATTTCAGAATTGTCAAAAATTTGAACGTTTTGACCTTCTTTTAATAAAAAATAAGCAAGTATAGAGCCTGCTAATCCTTGACCAATAATAGTATAATTTTTAATAATTTCAGGTTCTGTAACCTCTTTCATTTTGTGTGTATTAAAAAACAAAAAGCCCAATTTGTGTTGGGCTTTTTTAAAATTTATGTTTTGGTTTATTGAATTGCGTTTTTTACAAATTTGAGAGGGATTTCCAACATCTCAGAAATTGCTTCGGCTGTAAAACCTTTTCTGTATAATTTGTTAATATTATCCTTCATGGTCTTTTCAACACCAAGTTCAAGACCTTCCTCCGTAGCTTGTCTTTTAATTTCTTCTTGGATAGCTTCTATAATGCCCATTGTTCTGACGTTTTTGTTAATAGAATCAATTTCATTATCTAATTTAGAAATTAATTCTGGTTTTTCAAATGAAATGTTCATTTTTATGAATGAACAAATTTTAGTAAAATCAAGTGGTTAATCAATAATCATAATCCAATCCCAAGACACTTCTCAATTCGTTTAAAGCAGGGTTTTTCTCGGCTAAAAACTTGAATTTATCGGCTTGGGTGTAGATTAATGTAGTATTTTCCTGTTCTGCAACCACTATTTCTAAATGGATGGTTGAATTCTGTAATTCTCGACGTAAAAAGTTTAAAACCTCCGTTCGTAAAGTCGTAGTAAGAAGGTCAATTTGAATTTCATTATCTACTTCCAGATGAATGGTTGTGCCATTCAACGTAAATTTTCTATTCAAAATCACAAACTCACTAAAACGTCTTCTTATTTCTAAATCTTTAATTAATCGACCCCAAACGGGTTGCAATTCAACAACTGTAAATTGCTTATTCTGTTGAATCACAGGCTCTTGCACTTGCGAAACGGTTTGTTGCGTTGACGCTTGAACAATCGGTTTCCCAATCGTTGCCGTACTCCTTAGTTTACCTATTGAAGGGGATTGGGGGGTTATGGGATTTTGGATTTGTGGTTCAGTTGTTGGTACTTGGTCGGGAGGCGTTCCTTCATTACTTATCGGAAAAATAGTTACTGGTGTTTCGTTATTCGTTGTAACTGGTTTATTGTTAACTGATAACTGTTCACTGGTAACTGAAACTACTTTCCCCCGCCGTCGCCCTCCGTGGCGGGTAATGTGGCTAAGTTCAATACGTTGGCGATGTTTACCAATTTCAAGAGACAGATTTCTACGTGCAGTTTTTGGTTTTTAGCAGCTTTATAATTCAAATCACAACTCGCTCCTATACTTAATGCCGATACTAAGAATGAATACTGTGCCGCCGCTGATTGTTCTAAATATTTCTTCTGAACAGACTCCGAAACCTGTAGTAATCTGACAGTTACGGGATCTTTGCAAACCAAAATATTTCTAAAATGCTCTAATAATCCAACGATAAATTGATGTCCGTCAAAACCCTTCTTTAAAATTTCATCGAATAATAAAAACGAATCTGAAATCTTAGAATTTAAAAGTGCATCTGTCATTTTGAAGTAATAATCATAATCCAGAATGTGCAGATTATCAAGCACTTCGGCGTATTTCAAGACGTTATCTTTCGAGAAAGTAACATTCAAATCGAACATCGAAAGGGCATCACGAAGACCACCATCTGCTTTTTGAGCAATCAATTCCAAGGCTTCTAAATCTGCAATGATACCTTCTTTTGCCGCAATTTGCGATAAATGCGAAGTCATGTCACTGACTTGAATTCGATTAAAATCAAATATTTGACAACGGGACAGAATCGTGGGAAGTATTTTATGCTTTTCAGTGGTCGCCAAAATAAAAATGGCGTAAGAAGGAGGCTCCTCCAAAGTCTTCAAAAAGGCATTAAAAGCACTCGTTGAAAGCATGTGAACCTCATCAATGATATAAATTTTATACTTCCCAGATTGCGGAGGATATCGCACTTGGTCAATCAAATTCCGAATATCATCAACTGAGTTATTGGAAGCCGCATCTAATTCGTGAATATTGAAAGAAGCATTATTTTGAAAAGAAGTACATGAATCGCAGATACCACAGGCTTCTGCCTCTTGCGTGAGGTTTTCGCAGTTGATGGTTTTGGCTAAAATCCTTGCACAAGTGGTTTTTCCAACGCCCCGAGGACCACAAAATAAAAAAGCTTGAGCTAAATGATTGGTACGAATAGCATTTTTGAGGGTTGTGGTGATATGCGATTGCCCGACCACAGAATCAAATAATTGTGGGCGATATTTACGGGCTGAAACTACAAAATTTTCCATACGCAAATGTAAGGAAAATTTCGGGATGTGAGAATACTATTTCCGCCCATAATCCGCAGGATTCTCCCCCCAAAATTCCGTTTCCCACTTTAAAATTTTATTGGAATACGAATTTTCTTTTAACCATTGAACTGCTCTTTCGACCAAAATAAACAGTTCTTCGGTTTTTTTATTTCGTTCCAAATTGGTTTTGATTGCTTTATTTTTTATCCAACTTATAGCAGTTTTAGAATCGGAATAAATGGGTAAAGTAGAATTGTGTTTTTTCAAGAAAGCCAAACCGTGAACAATCGCTAAAAACTCGCCAATATTCACCGTTCCTTGAGGAAAAGGTCCCATCGAAAAAAGCACTCTTTTCGTTTCCGTTTCCACGCCCTGATATTCCAATTTTCCAGGATTACCCGCACAAGCAGCATCCACAGAAATGCTTTCTGCGTTATAGTTGCCAACCAAAGCTGATGATTTTCTTTGCTTGCCCGCAACGCTCGATTGTGGTTTTTGAACCGATTGCCAATAGTTTCCTTTAAAAGCGTCTTCGGCTTCTTTCAAACTCTCAAAAGATTTATATTGAGCTTTCTCGAAGCCTTTTATTTGCTCTTCGGCATCTGACCAATTCTCAAAAACACCCGTTATTCGCCCCGTCCAGATGGTATAATATTTTTGTTTTTTTGCCATTACTGTAACCACATAGAAATGATAGGAAACTTAGAAAATGAATTAAAACTTCAATCTCGTTTGTAAAATTTTAATAGAAATTGCTAACAAAATTACGCCAAAAACCTTTCTCAACACGTTCACACCTACTTGTCCGAGTTTTGATTCTATCCATTTTGAGGCTCTAAGCACTAAGTAAATAAATACCAAGTTCAATAAAATACCTACTAAAATATTCACTTCTTCAAACTGTGATTTTAACGATAAAATGGTTGTCATCGTACCCGCTCCCGCAATTACTGGAAACGCCAAAGGCACAATTGAAGCGGCTTTACTGGCTGACATATCCTCGGATTTGAAAATATTTCTTCCCAAAGTCATCTCTAAACCAATCAAGAATATAATGATGGCTCCCGCAATAGCGAATGAGTTAATATCTACTCCAAAAAGGTTCAAGATTGATTTTCCAACGTAAAGAAAGACAATCATAATACCGCCTGAAACCAACGTAGCTTGCTCTGCATGAATATGCCCCGTCTTTCTGCGAAGGTCGATTATGACTGGAATTGCTCCCAAAATGTCAATCACTGAAAATAATATCAGCGAGACAGAAATGATTTCTTTAAAATTTAATTGCATATTTTTACTGTAGCTCGAAGTGGCACTTCGAGAATGGACAAACAATGTGACTAAGATTCTCGAAGTGGCACTTCGAGAATGGACAAACAATGTGACTAAGATTCTCAAAGTGGCACTTTGAGAATGGAAAAACAATTTGACTCAGATTCTCGAAGTGGCACTTCGAGAAAGGACAAACAATGTGACTTAGATTCTCAAAGTGCCACTTCGATAATGGAAAAACAATTTGACTTAGATTATCGAAGTGCCACTTCGAGAATGGAAAAACAATTTGACTTAGATTCTCGAAGTGCCACTTCGAGCAACAGTATTAAAATAATTTCATCAAAGCCTTAATCTCAAAGTCTTCGATGGCAGGAAAATTAGCAATCCTAAAAGTAGTATTTTTCCAAGAACCATATCCATTCCCAACCGTAATTCCATTAGCTTTTGTTAACGCTTTTACTTGCTCAATTTCTTCCTTCATTCCCTCAAGTGTAATAACCGTATCTGAACGAACTGTAGAATTTTTAACTAAACACTTAACTGATTTATGCTCGAAAAAATCGTACCATTTATTCGCCTGAAGTTTTAATTTTTTATCAATAATTGAAATATTGTCAACTTCTTCCATGAGTTTTTTCAACAAATAAATACTCAACATATTAGGCGTATAATGCGTTTGAAATTTTTGAAAATTATCGTGAATGAACAATAAACTGTTATAAAATTTACGGTCATTTATCTCCCTCGCTCGTTCAATGGCATGGGGTGAACATATCATGATTGCCATACCCGCAGGCAGTCCTAAACACTTCTGAACGGAGGCAAACCAAACGTCTCCATCGTTATAATCAAAGTCAATTCCACCCATTGATGAAGTAGCATCAACGGCAATAATTGCCTCTTTAAATGCCTTTCTAATTGGTTTTAAATCCTTGATTTGCGTGCCGTTTGAAGTTTCATTGTGCGTAATACAAACAACATCGTTAAAATTATTAATGTTCTGAAAATCAGGTAGTTCGTTTAAATCAAAAGAAACTCTTTCAATTTTTTTAATCAATTTCTCAGCATAATCTGCCCATTTTTCACCGAAGGCTCCGTTATAAAAATGTAGGCTTTTTTGCTTGGTTAATGACTGAGCAATTATTTCCCAAGCCTCCGTTGCAGAAGAGATAAAATAGACGTAATAATCATCTGGGATATTGAGTTTTTGATGCAGTCCTTCAATTGCTCCTTGAATAATTTCCATGCCCTCCTGACTCCGATGATTGACACTAAGAATTCCCTCTGCAAAAGCCTCTTGCAGATAATGTGCAACTTGCGGATAAACTTTTGAAGGTCCTGGATAAAAAGTCATCTTGATTAAGTTTTTAACTTTAAAACTTTTATAACTTACAAATAAGTTTGAATGGCAAAATCATATCCTCTCAAACCAAAACCAATAATAATTCCGATTGAATTTTTACTTAAAAAACTATGGTGACGGAACTCTTCACGGGCGTAAACATTAGAAATATGCACTTCAACGGCGGGTGTTTTCACGGCTGCGATAGCATCTGCGATAGCGATGGACGAGTGCGTAAATGCCCCTGCATTCAACACAATCCCTTCATAAGAAAAACCTACTTCATGAATTTTATCAATTAAAGCTCCCTCATGATTAGATTGAAAATACTCTAAATCCACCGTATTAGCGTATTTATCTTTCAAAACCTCAAAATATTGTTCAAAAGTCTGATGACCATATATTTCGGGTTCACGTCTGCCCAAAAGATTTAAGTTTGGACCGTTAATGATTATTATTTTTTTCTTTGACATCTCTGTGGAGTTCTAAAAGTTATAGTTGTTTATAAAGTTAAACAGTTGATTTAGTCGATATTTCATTAGAATTTTACGGAGAATCCAATTTTAACTCCTATAATGCTATAACATTTTAACTTTTAACTAACAATGTGGCAAAGCTATCTAAAAAATTTCAAAAGCTACCTCACTTTGGAGCGTTCTCTTTCTGAAAATTCGATTGAGGCATATTTGCGTGATGTCGGAAAACTCTGGGAATATCTTGAAATTGCGGGTGAATTGGATATTCAGCCAGAAACCGTTACCGATAAACACATCTTTAATTTCTTTTATTATATTGGTGAATTAGGACTTGAAGCCACCACACAGGCTCGTGTGCTGTCGGGTTTGAAGGCATTTTTTAAATATCTTTTGTTGGAAGACTTAATCAAAACTGACCCAATGGCATTGATTATGTCACCCAAAATAGGACGAAAATTACCTGCTACTTTAACTTTTCCAGAAATTGAAAAAGTATTGGATGTTATTGACCTTTCTACCAATGAAGGTACTCGTAATCGGGCGATTTTAGAAGTACTTTATAGCTCGGGATTGCGAGTTTCGGAGTTGGTGGAAATGAAATTAACGGAATGTTTTTTCGATATTGGGTTTCTGAGAATTATTGGAAAAGGCGATAAAGTCAGACTCGTTCCTATCGGCAGAGATGCTTTACATTACATCAAAATTTATTTGGAAAGCGTGAGAAGTCAGCAAAAAATTAAACCCGAAGCCGAGAACTATGTTTTCTTAAATAGGAGGGGGAACAAACTATCTCGGGTAATGATATTCCTGATTATCAAGGACTTAGTGGCTCGTGCGGGTATTCAAAAAAATATTAGCCCACATAGTTTTCGGCATTCCTTTGCAACCCATCTAATCGAAGGCGGGGCAGATTTACGAGCAGTTCAAGAAATGTTGGGGCATGAATCTATCACAACAACGGAGATTTATACGCATTTGGATAGAGAATATTTACAGCAAACGATTGTCGAATTTCATCCGAGGAGCAAGAAGAAAGAGGTCTTAGGTATGAGGTTTTAGGTATGAGGTTTTAGGTATGAGGTTTTAGGTATGAGGTCTTAGGTATGAGGTTGTAGGTTTGAGGTTGTAGGTATGAGGTTTTAGGTATGAGGTTTTAGGTATGAGGTTTTAGGTATGAGGTTGTAGGTATGAGGTCTTAGGTATGAAGTTGTAGGTATGAGGTTGTAGGTATGAATCACAGGGTTATAAAATCAAAATATGAAATAAAAACTTTAAATCAAAGACAACTACCTCATACCTACGACCTCATAATTCATACCTGAATTTATCTACGACCTCATACCTCATACCTACAACTTCATACCTACGACCTCATAATTCACGCCTATTTCTATCCTTTAATACTATTCCGAATCCGACTTAATGAATCAGGATGAATTCCCAAATAGGAAGCCAGGTCTTTAATCGGAATTAAACGCAACGCATCTGGTTGATTTTCAAGAAGATGCAAATATCTATCTTCGGCAGATTTTGAAATTAATGTATAAGTTCTGCGGGTTTCACGAATATATAATTGTTCGGCAATCATGCGATGAAAACGTTCAGCATTTTTGGAAGTTTCTAATAATTCCAAGACGGGAGGATAATGTAAACGAAAAGCTCTAACATTTGTAACGGCTTGAATGGCAATTGCAGAAGGACGTTGAGCCAAACACGAAGCAAAAGAACTCACTAAATTCCCCTGAAATCCTAAATCTACACAAATTTGTTTGCCTTCATCCGTGGTGGCTTCATATTTTACAGCACCTTCTAAAATGAAATAAGCATATTTTTCAACGTCACCTTTTTTAGTAAGATATTCTTTCTTTTTGAAGATAACTTCATCAATAATACTTTGATAAAAATCCCATTCTTCGGAAGAAAAATTGGCTAATTTGAAAATGGACTCTTTGACAAGATAAATTTTATTGGAGGCTGATAAGGACATTATTTGATTTATGGTTACAGTATTTTAAAATTTAATTGCGATTTCAATGTTTTTTCCTGACAAATATAAGTTTTTTTAAATAGAAAAGGCTTATCGTTTGCTAATCGGGCAATTTTTTTGATAAATGGTAATAAAAGAGTTAGTAATAAATACGAATTAAAATATATAAAAATGGTCGTAGAAATTTAATTCCTACGACCATTTTAAACCAATTAATACTTGAAATAAATAATGTTTTATTCATTAAAATCCTTAACTGCTTTTGCTTTTTCAATCTTCACTTCCATTGTACTTATTGCGGAAGTTCCAAACCATCCAGAAGCCTGTTTCGTAGAATTTGGGTTTACGTTGTTAATGTTTGAGGGAATTCTTGCGGCTGGTCTGGCAAATAATCCAGCATTGTTTAATTCTTGACGTAACTGTAACCAAAAGTCAAAATGTGCTTCGGTGATTGATAATAATTCGACTCGTATTTTGTCGTTTTCTCTATAAAGCTCCGTATTTGCTAAACGGCGTAAAGGAAGAATAAAAGCTAATCCATCTCCAATCGGACTTTTATT
Source organism: Arcicella sp. (assembly GCA_025354645.1). Lineage (GTDB taxonomy): Bacteria > Bacteroidota > Bacteroidia > Cytophagales > Spirosomataceae > Arcicella. The sequence goes on from JANXML010000060.1 coordinate 24,998, forward strand.
ACCGATTCCATCATAAGCAATAACGATATTCTCCGCTGAATTTTTTAATGTGTCATTTTTATAAATTTTCACTCGATAACAATCGCCAATTCCTTTCAAGTCAACTGCATAAAAGTGTGCATCATAACCTTTGTCGGGTTTGCCAGTGCCTTTCTGACGCAGATTTGCATCATCAAATTTATAAACAATCGAATCAATTTTTGGTACACGATTTAGTTTAGATACCGCTTTATAATTCTCTCCTTCAGAATTAACTTCTAAGGTATAAGTCCGTCCAACCACGCCCATAATATCCGTAGGTTTGGTGGGTATCCAAACGTATTTTCCAACATTTTTAGGGTCTTTAAATTCGTAAATTTTACCTAAATCGTCGGTTACTTTCACCGTTGCATTTTTGATTCCTTCAACGGTTGCTAAACTCAATAAATCTTGGGATTTTGTAAGTTTTATAACCTGTTCCCCCGCAAGATTTGTAATTGAACCATCAACAACTAAATAAGGGTCGGTCTTGGGTACTTCCAACTGAATTACATCCTCACAACTTATCAAACCTAATAATAGAATGATTGAAGGGATGAATGATAGAATATTTTTGAATGTTATTTTCATGAATATTTAAAATTTAAAATTATAAGTTATCGAAGGAATAAAACTGCCAATAATTGACAACCTAACTGCCTCACTCTTAACGACTTGGTATGCTTCATCAGGGGTTCCTGAACTTGTGGCAGGCGTGTCCTCCTTGGGTTGTGTGTATATTGAAAATGGGTTTCTTTTATTGTATAAATTATAAATTGAAAATACCCATTCTGACTCACCTTTGCCAAACAATGCTTTCTTATTTTTCTTCGTTGCAGATACGTCCAAACGGTTATAAGAAGGGATTCTGATGTTACCTCGCACTCCACTTTCTGTGATTCCATATGTATAACTTTCAACAGTACCTTGACGATTTGGCAATGAGTATGGAACGCCCGAAATGTAGGCAAAATTTGCTCCAAAACTCCATTTTTTGTTCAATTCATATTGGGCTACAATGTTCAAAGTATGAGTTCTGTCGAAACGATTTGGGAACCACTCACCTTTGTTTAAACCCTCAATTTGACGCTCCGTTCTTGCCAACGTATAACTTGTCCAACCCGTTAATTTCCCCTTATTTTTCTTGATGTATAACTCCACTCCATAGGCACGCCCTTTGCCGAATAGCAAGTCTTTTTCAAAAGTTGGATTTAAGAATAAATTTGCTCGGTCGGCGTAGTCAATTTGGTTTTGAAAATCCTTATAATACACCTCCAAAGAGGTTTCATAATCGTTATTGCCAAAATTTTTGAAGTATCCTAAAGCCACTTGGTCGGTCAATTGAGGTTTAATGTTATTGGTACTCGAAGTCCAAACATCTAATGGCGTTGATGCTGCCGTGTTCGACATCAAGTGAATATACTGTGTCATTCTGTTGTAACTCGCTTTAACAGAACTATTTTCGCCTGTTTCAAATTTAGCGTTAAATCTTGGTTCAAAATTGCTGTAGGTTTGCAGGATTTTATTAGGGGCATTTTCCTTAGTATCAAGGACATAACCAGATGGATAAGCATCTGAAATACCTACGAATCTTCTGACATAATATACATTTTCGCTACTTTTATAATCATATTTTGAAAATCTTACGCCATATTGCAATGATAATTTTGGACTGATTTTCCACTCATTTCCCACATAGGCTGAATATTCAACGGCATCTTTTGCAGGAGCTCCAAAGGATACTTTTGTGCCATTTGAACTGGCATTTGCCGAGCCAGGTGTGAAGCTATAAGTCAGTATTTGTCCACCAAAAGTTAAGGTATTGTTTGGGGTAATATAATATGTAAAGTCAGGTTTAAAGCTCAGATTTTGAATATTTGAAGTCCAGCGAAATTGATTGTTTGGCTTTGTGTTTTTCAAATCGGAATCTAATAAATAGTCATAATTGCTGTAAAAAACGGTTGAATTTAAAAACAATTTTGAACTAAATACATGATTCCAACGGGCTGATAAAGTACTGTTTCCCCAATTAAAACCAAACTGTGTTCCGAAAATATCACGTCCAAAATAACCCGATAAAAAGAAGGAATTATTTTGATTCATGTTATAATTTACTTTTGCGGTAAGGTCATAAAAACTAAATTGTGCATCGGCTTGATTACCAGTTAAAAACGGTTTTGCTAATACGTCAATATAAGATCTCCGAGCCGCCACAATGAACGATGCTTTGTCTTTTACGATGGGAGCTTCGATAGATAACCTACTGAAAATGAATCCAATACCTCCATTTATTTCTAATTGCTTAGCATTTCCTTCTTTCATTCTTACATCCAAAATTGAAGAAGCACGCCCACCGTATTGGGCAGGAATTCCGCCTTTAATTAATTTTACATCTTTAACCGCATCGGGATTAAAAATGGAGAAAAATCCGAATAAGTGAGATGAATTATAGACGGGTGCTTCGTCCATCAAAACCAAATTTTGGTCCACTGCACCACCCCGAACATTAAATCCTGTTGCCCCTTCGCCCACGGTTGAAACACCTGGCAACAATTGAATAGCACGAACCAAATCCACTTCTCCCAAAAGGGCAGGAATTTTCTTGATGGTTTTCATATCCACCTTATTCACCGACATCTCGATTGCCTTGACGTTGTCGTCTTCTCGCTTGCCACTCACAACGACTTCCGCCAATTCCTGACCGTCTTCAACAACTTCTAAGTTGAGCGTTACGTTTTGGTCATTTAATTTTACTTCACGAATAGATTTTCGATAATTAACCGATGTAATTACCAATGTATAATTGCCTTTTGGCAAGGTCAAAGAATAAAAACCGTAGGTGTTGGTGGTTGTTCCCGTAAGTAATTCCTTTACAAAAACGGATGCTCCAATGAGACCTTCGCCATTTTTGCTGTCCTTCACATAACCACTAACCGTCAATTTTTCACTCTGGGCGAACAAACTCAAAGGCAAAAAGAACAATACGAAGAGTGATTTTTTAATAAATTTAAGCATAATTATTATTGGGATAGTTTAAAATTAATCTTTGTTTGGTGATATTTAATTAAAACGATAAAATCAGATATTTAGTTACTTGTTCACTCCAAATTTAAGGTGTTTCACGGTAATTACTTTATTATCTAATTGACTTTTAACTATTTACAAAAAGATGATTTTATAAAATTTTGCAAATGATAATGTTTAAATAATGTTCTCAATTATTTCTCTACATTTGAATAGTACAAAATTAAGAGTTGACGTATTACCAAAATGTTTTATTTGATGAATGGTTGATTGTTTGACAGTTGAGTTTTGGATTACCCCTATATATGAATTAATTCTCAACCTGACTTTCTTGAAAATAGTGTCCTAAATTTTCAGAAAATTCAGTTTTATTAATTTTGTCTGTAATATAGATGATATGATGGTCTGGTCTAACTAAAATAAAAAGTTCTGACGAAACTCCGTGTTCTCTCCATTCTTTTGAAATTTTATTTTCGATAATTTTCACTTCAAAAGGAAAGCTATTTTTAATTTCAAGTAATTCTTTTTCAGACATTTCTGAATCAGAAATTCTAATTAAATGAAAAATTGGTTCTTTGAAATTATTGAAATAACCACTTTCAAGGTGGGGAAGCCTATCTCCCGCCTTAAATTTTAACGATTGGCTTGTGAATGATTTTGCTAATGACTGGGTTTTATAAGAGTAAAAAAGTTGGGATAATTTTTTGAATATAATGAGTTTAAAGGCATTCAATACCATTAGTTTCCCAAAAATTGGCAAGAAGATGTAAGTTCTAAAATTACTTATAAACCAATTTCCGCTTGACAAAACTTTAAAACCTGAATCGGTATATTTTATCAGCGATTGGGCAAAGGGTAATCTTTCTTCGTTGTATGTATCAAGTAACTCGGGCTTTGCTATTTTTTTCAAGACATGAGCCATTTTCCAACCTAAATTATGGGCATCTTGCAAGCCTGTGTTCATGCCTTGCCCTCCTGCGGGGCTGTGTACATGTGCAGCATCGCCCGCTAAAAAAACTCTGCCTTTGCTAAATGTATCAACACAACGGTGATGCACTTTATAAATAGAATGCCAACCAACCGTATCAAAATTTAGATCAAACTTTGAAGCCTTCTTGATTATTTTCTCCAATACTTCAAAGTCAATTTCATCTTTTTCAATAAATTCAGGGGGTAATGTACCAATAACTCTCATTCTTTTTTCTCCTTGTAATGGGAAAAATGACACAAAAATGCCTTTGGAAGGTGCCATAATGATTTTGTCGTAACTCAACTCCCAAGTGATGGTTACGTCGGCAACATAAAATTTGGTATCATACGTGCCTCCTTCAAAAGTGAAATCTCGTTGATGTCTGATGACGCTTCTTGCCCCATCGCAACCCACAACGTACTGGGCATTCACGACAAAATTTTCAGAAGTGACATTATTTTTTGCCGTAACTATCACCTTGTCATCTGTTTCATTTAACGAGATAAATGAGGTATTCCACAATATATTTTTTTTATTTTCTTTTAAATTTTCATACAATATTGTTTCGTTCTTATTTTGTTCAAAAGCGGTTGTTAATCGACCAAAGTCAGAGTAAGTTTTACCCACTTCTGTGAGTGAAACTTCGGTAATCTTAGAACCGTTATTGTAGAATCCAAAGCCACTTACTGCCAATGATTTTGTTAAAATTTCATCAGAAAGTCCAAGCTGTTGATATAATTCCATACTTCTGGAACTTACTGACATAGCCCTTGATTCAACAGTAGGACTACTTTTTGTATCAATTATCAGAAAATTAATCCCAAGTCTGTTGAGTTGATTTGCCAACATTAATCCCGTAGGTCCTGCACCTATGATTATTACATCCGTTTCCATTCCTTAAAAAATTATTGATTTTGTGTTAAAAGAATTTTAATTTTTTCGTTAAAAGATTCTACCTCATTTTCAAGATGCCCAAAAAACTCTTTTTCCACATTTTTCACCACAACAAATGCTTTTTTGAATAAAGCATTTCCATCGTCTGTAAGTTGAATTATTTTTGCTCTTGTATCTGTTAAATGTTCCTGTCTCGTTATTAACCCCTTAGATTGTAGGGTTCTCAATACCTTTGAAACCATCATTTTATCAATATTACTTTGATTAGCAATCTCAATTTGATTAACAGATTGATTCTTTTCTGATAGCATAAAAGCAGCGGCTAAAATGACGAACTGCGTGTGTGTAATATACAATTTGTCCAATTTCCTTTTCATTTTGCGTTGCATCAACATCGTTAAATGATACAAAAGATAGCCTGTACTTTCACCTTGATTATTTGGATTCATTTCCATAACTAATTGATGTTTTAATAGTTGTTGCAAATATAGTAAACTTGACTACTATATGCAAAAAATTATTAAAAATTAATTTTTAATAATTTGCAATTGAGATTTAAACTTGTGCAATTTACATCGTAGCTTATTCCTTTTTCCGAAGCTGAATCTTATCAAATTCAGCTTCATAATCCTTAAATTCTGTTCCTAAAAGTCTATCCCAAAACCGAAAGTGATTGCCATAATTACCTTTAAATTTGCTGTGGTGCATATTATGGTGCGTACTCGAAATGATGAATCGCAACCAACTTTTATTGAAATTTATTGGAAAAAATTCATAACCAAGATGAGATTTGATATTATCCAAAAGTCCCCAAAATTGGATTAATCCCAAAACAGGAGCGTAAGTCGGCACAAAAAATGCCACTGGGAAAATCCAAGAAGTTAATAAAAAAGGTTCAATCCAGTGAAATGATACCGATGTGAAGGGATTTACATCTATACTTTCGTGATGAACAGCATGAACATAACGGTAGATTTTGGGATGATGTAAAAGCCGATGACACCAATAAAACCAAGTATCATCAATCAACATAAACATAAAAAAGCTGCCAACGGCATAAAACGTAGAATAATCAGAAATGTTCGTATAAATTTTGGTGTATCCTTTTGAGGCGAGATATAGAATAATACTACTAAAAGTTACGCCAACTAAAAGCGTAAAAAAGGCATTTTTTAGTTCCGACTTAATTTGATTAGTGTTCACTCTTTCTTTCACTTGAATACGCCAATTCTGGAATCTTTTTTTAAAGATTTTCCAAATCAAAACGTAAGCAATTGTGATGAATGTACCATTAAAAAGTATGGCTTGAAGAAAGCCTTTAGGGATGTTGCTGAGGATTTGTTTGATGATTTCCATTGTATTTATTGTTTTTTACGTTTCAAAATTCAATAAAAATTGAGGAAGTACAGCTAACAAATGTTAGGAAATTATCGTTGTTCGTGATTCAATTTTCAATGTTAGTAAAACGGATTAACTTTTACTCATCTGTTTCCTAATTCTTGATAAACTTTCAGGTTTCATTCCTAAAAATGAAGCGATATATTGAATAGGGACGTTTTGAAGGATTTTGGGTTGATTTTCCATTAATTTTTTATACCGTTGTTCAGCACTCAAAGTTGCTAAATCATTTGCTCTATTTTCAGTATAGGTGATGGCGTGTTCAAAGATAATAAGACTAAATTGTTTAAAATTTTCACTTTTATCAATTAATGCTAACAGATTATTTCTATGAATTTTCACAATCTCACATTCCGTAATACATTCCACATTTTCTTTGGCTTTTTTTTGATGAATGAGACTCATGAATGAAGCAATAAAAGCATTATTTGAACTCAAATTTGTGGTTATTTCATCACCATTTTCATCTCTATAAAACAGCCTAACAAATCCTGAAGAGATAAAATAAAGATAGGCTGGAATTTTGTCTTGTTCTTCCAAAATTGTGTTTTTTGAAATCAAAACCGTTTCAAAAAATTGACTACAAAGCTGAACATCGTTTGCCGTCAAGATTACCGTTTTGTTGATAATATCAATTAATTTTTCATTCATTCGCAAATATAAGTTTTAAAATTTATTTCTATTATAAAATTTATTTTACATTAAAATTTATTAATTAAGTATTATATTACCGAATCATATTTTTTAATTCAAAATACATTCATACCTTTGTTAAATAATCAGCAACATAATTCAATTTGGTATGAATCTTGAACAATTAGGTAATATTATTCGTGAAAGAAGAAACGAACTCTCGTTGAGTCAAGAAAATCTTAGTAATAAAAGTGATGTTGCCATCAAAACGATTCATTCCGTTGAATTGGGTAAAGCTAATCCTTCTGTCAAAACGCTGGAGAAAATTTTAGATAACTTAAACTTACAAATAATTGTAGTAAACAAGTGACAGTTATCAGTAAACAGTTACCAGTTAACAGTCAGAATTTGATTCATTAATAATCATGGTATTTTGTAACTGTTTACTGCTCACTGTTTACTGCTCACTGCTTACTGATAACTGAAAAACTATGGAACAAGCTATTTCTTACGAGAGAATTCCAACAAATATTTATGCAGATTCTGATGCTGCCTCACGAGCCATCGCTCACGAGATTGCGGGCATTATTCGCAAACGTGCTTCCGAAGAAAAACCTGCCGTTCTGGGTTTAGCAACGGGTTCTTCGCCTAAAAAAGTCTATTCAGAACTCATCAGAATGCACCGTGAAGAAGGATTGAGTTTTCAGAATGTCGTTACCTATAATCTTGACGAATATTACCCGATGGAACCCGATGCCGTTCAGAGTTACGTGCGGTTTATGCGTGAACAACTTTTCGACCATGTGGATATTCCCGCAGGAAACTGGCATTTGCCCGATGGAACTTTGCCCTTAGATAAATTAGCTGAATTTTGTAAAGATTATGAAACCCAAATCGAAAGATATGGTGGATTAGATTTTCAGTTATTAGGAATTGGACGAAACGGTCACATTGGTTTTAATGAACCTGGCTCACTCGTAAACTCTCGTACACGCTTAATGACGCTTGATTTAACCACTCAAATTGATGCAACGGGTGATTTTGGGGGGTTAGCGAAAGTCTCGAAAAAGGCAATCACGATGGGCGTTCAGAAAATCATGGAAGCTAAAAGAGTGGTGTTGTGTGCTTGGGGAGAACATAAAGCCGCTAACGTTGCCCGTGCGGTGGAAGGTTCTGTAACTTCCGATGTGCCAGCCTCTTATCTGCAATTACACGAAAATGCTTCCTTTATTATTGACACATCGGCAGCCGCACAATTGACTCGTATGCGAACGCCGTGGATGGTGGATGCGGTGACGTGGGACAGACCAATGATTAAAAAAGCGGTTACCTATTTAGCTTTAACCGTGAAGAAACCCGTCTTGAAATTAACCAGTTCCGATTATAACGAAAATGGACTTTCGGACCTTTTGGCATTGTATGGTCAGGCGTATGATATTAACATTGAGGTCTTTAATTATTTGCAACATACCATCACGGGTTGGCCAGGGGGCAAGCCAAATGCGGATGATTCCAACCGTCCTGAGCGTGCATATCCAGCTAAAAAGAAAGTGGTTATTTTCAGTCCGCACCCCGATGATGATATTATTTCCATGGGTGGAACTTTCCAGCGTTTGGTTGACCAAGGACACGAAGTCCACGTAGTGTATCAAACTTCGGGAAACATCGCCGTTGCGGATGATGAAGCCTTGCGTTTTGCGGAATTTGTGGTTGATTTTAACGAAAGATTTGATGCAAACAATCCGAAAGCCAATCGGATTTATAAAGAAGCCGCAAAATTTTTGAAAGCCAAAAAGGATTCAGAAATTGATACGGATGAAGTACGATTTATTAAAGGATTAATTAGAAGAGGAGAAGCCAAAAATACGTGTCGTTACGTGGGCATTAAAAAGGAAAATATGCACTTTTTGGATATGCCTTTTTATGAAACGGGAACGATTCAGAAAAACCCAATCGGCAAAGAAGATGTGGATGTGGTTATGGCAAAAATCGAGGAATTACAACCTCATCAAATTTATGCTGCTGGTGACTTGGCTGACCCACATGGAACGCATAAAGTGTGTTTAGACGCAATCATGGAGGCTGTTCAGAAATTAAGACACCGTGAATACATGAATAATTGTTGGGTTTGGTTATACAAAGGAGCATGGCAAGAATGGGAGATTGACCAAATAGAAATGGCAGTTCCAATGTCACCCGACCAAGTTTTGAAGAAGCGTTATGGTATTTTCAAGCATCAATCACAGAAAGACGGCGTGCCATTTCAAGGAACGGATGCCCGTGAGTTTTGGCAACGTGCCGAGGATAGAAATAGTAATACTGCTAATCTTTATAATGCTCTTGGGCTTGCAGAGTATCAAGCAATGGAGGCATTTGTGCGGTGGCGGTTTTGATGAAAGGCTATGACTTTTTAGTTCAACTTCTCAAGATATGGGGCTTTGAAAAATGAGTCAACAAAATAAGGTTAAGGAACTGAAATTCAATAACCTGCACATTTCTAATGGCTAATTTTACAAAATTTTTCGTTGATAAAATCCTCATTTAGCGATGCTAAACTGCGGTTTTATCGCCTCAAATTTTACAAAATTAACTCATTATAAATTGTGTAAGTTATTAAATTCCCGTTCCTAATATCAAAAACAAACCCCAAATATCAGCAATGAATTTGGGGTTTGTTTTTTATAGAATCAATTTCTATAATCCTCCTTTCACCATATCCAAGACACTACCCAATTGTCCTTTCACGGTTGGAGCTAAGGCACTGGCTGCGGGTCCTCCTTGCGAGAGTTTGCCCAAGCCCGACATGGCAGTACTAATTAATGAACCGCCCGAACTTTGTGAGGTTGGACTTAATAACGACATTCCCGTTTTCAACATTCCTAAATTACTGGTCAATGCACCCACATTTGAAAGCATGGAAGCACCGCCAATAATACCCTCAATGCGTTGATGAGCCACTAAAAGTTTGGCAACGCCCGCCGCTTTCGGCAAAATTCCAGAACCTAACATACCACTTTCTGCTAAAGGAATGAGATTTTTTAAGGTACTTACTTGTCCCAATAATTTATCTTTTAGACTGCCAGAATTTCCTTTTGCTTCGGTTTCCAAAGCGGCAGTTCCTGATTTCAAGGCTTCAACGGTGGCAGCTTTATCGCCTTTATCGTTTGCTAAAACCGCTTTATCCAATAAGGCTTCGGGCGTTTTTGTGCTGTCGATGGCAGTTTGAGCGGGTTCTTGAACGGTTGAGGCAGTGGGTTTACTTGACATTTTTACTCCGCCCAATTGTGCTTGGCAAATTGAAGCAGAAGAAAAAATTATACTAATAAATAGCAACTTTAATTTCATGATGATTGATTGTTTAAAAAATGTTTAAAATGTAATATTACTAATTTACTTCAAATTCAAATGTTAAAATCACAAAGTTTTCAAATACTCAATCAAATTTGTTCGTTCTGAAACCGATAATTTATCTCCATAAATATGTCCTTGATTTCCATAGCCTTTGATGGACGTATCGTAGGTTTTGGTATCAGTTTTCGAGGTTAACGTAACATAATTCCAACCTACTTTTTTAAAATCAAAATCATTCGTATTGAACGTTCTTTTCCAAATTTTTGGTCTTTGTGAACTGTTTAAAAGGTCTTCTAAGGTGGGTACAGAGCCATTATGCAAGTACGGAGCCGTTGCCCATACGCCATCCAAAGGTGGAGCAATGTATCCTTTTTTTGCGATTAATTTTGCTGCAAATGGTTCCTTACTAAACCAACTCGTATTGTACCACTCCAATAATTGAGGATAAGCAAAATTGGTGGAAACTAAGGCAGGGTCAGTGCCAATACTTTCCAAAGAAACTAACAAATTTGGGTAATCATTTTTATTATTGGATGTACCGTGACAACGACTACAATTAACCTCATAAATTGCTTTTCCTTCCGTTGCTCTTTGTTGGTCAATTGTGCCTTTGTAAAGTGGAGAAGGGAGTGATTTTATATACGCCAAAACATCAGGAAATCGCTGGTCAATCTTACGGGCTTGCGATGAATCTTGCAAAGAAACCAAACTGGAAGCCATCATAATTTTGGAAAAATCGCCTGTGCCAACGCCCGTGTAAAACATAGTATTTTTCTTTTTTAGTAACCACCATGCAGGAACATCTGTTGGAATAACCTCCTTTGGAATGCCCCAGGGGTCATTTTCTCGCCAAGTTAAATCGGTGGGATTGCGGTGGGATGCTAAAATGGCGGCATATTTATCGGCTGGATTTACGCCTTGTGTTTCTGTAATTGTCAGCGGACCAATTGCCTGAAAACCTCTTTTGTAAGGGATAAAGGCTTGATATTCAGGGGAGTTAATGCTGTAATTGCTTTTTAGAACAGCATCTAATAAATTAATATTTGCACTTTGGTCAACCGAGAAATCAAAGGTTGTATTTCCTAAACCCATCACAAATTCGTTGTTGATGTAAGTGGCATGGCAATTTAAACAATTTGCTCCGACCGCCCGAGTATTATTTGATGTTGTAATGACCGTGTATTGATAGCCAACTTTTGCATTATCCCCTTGTCTTTTTAAAATATTTGAATTGTCGGGCGTTCGTACAGAATTCCATAAACTCAATGGAATCCCACCGTCCACGTAATTTCCATTTACCAAATAATCATACCCTTTTTCTATATTTCCTGTGCGTTGTGTAGAAGCAGGAAGAACTTCTGTAGTTTCCACAACTGGTTCAGGGTCAAGAGTTTGCTTATTGTTCTGACATGAAATTAGGCTTGAAAATAAAAGGAATAAAATGATAATTTGAGAAGGGGCGTAATTCTTCATTTTTAAGAATTTTTGATTGAATTTGAGATGATTAAGAACGAAATGAATCGTAATAATTTATACAATTACCGAAAAACTATCTCAAATATCAGAAACTTACAAGATTAATACAACCGTTCCACCAATAATTAACAAGGCTCCAACAATAGTTTTTACCGTTAATTCTTCCCCCAAAAATAAAAAGGATAACAAAATGGTTAAAGCCACGCTCAGTTTATCTACGGGAGCAACTTGGGAAACTTTTCCAAGTTGTAAAGCCTTGAAATAAAAAATCCAGGACAATCCCGTTGCGATGCCCGAAATTACTAAAAATATAAAGTTTTGTCTTGATAATGAAGCAATTCCTTTTTGCTCACCTTTTGCTAAAACAATACCCCAAGCTACCATCAAAATAATAACAGTACGAATGGCAGTTGCTAAATTTGAGTTAACACCTGTGATGCCTATTTTAGCAAAAATGGCAGTTAAAGAAGCGAAAAAAGCTGAAAGAAGGGCATATAACCACCACATGATTTTTGGATTTAAGTTGAATAATTTTAAATGTGCAAAAGGGTGTTTTAAGTAAAAATTTGATTTTCTCCTCTTTTATTTTCCTTCCTTTTTTTAACATGAACTAATGCTTGTGATTAAGAAAATTGTTAGAATTAGTCTTGTTGTTTTCATATTGGTGGTCTTGTATTTTATATTACTTTCTTTCCTACCACAAAATTCAATTGCTCAAAAGCCTGCATTCTGTTGTTTTGAAGGATATTTAATTGACTAACCGTGTTTTTGTAAGATTCCAAAAAGTCGGTAAGTTCGATGATTGTTAAGTTTTTTTTCTGATAATTTTCCAAAATACCCGTAATCAATTTTTCAAAATTTGCTTGAAATTTTTGGTCAATTTTTCGGAATAACCTTTCATTTTCCTGTGCCTTAGTATATGCCTGAAAAACCTCGTTTTCTAATTGATTTTGCGTTTGAGCGTAATACTGTTTATTTGCTTCAATTTGATTTTCGGCAATTTTGATATTTCCTTGATTTTTATTGAAAATTGGCAAAGGTATTGAGACAGTTAAAGCATGATAATTATTGACATAATTTCCCGCACGATCATAACTGTAACCCACCGTAACATCAGGTTTTGCCAAGGCTTTCTGAAGTGTATAATTCGCCATTGAATATTGAGTTATTGCATTTTGAACCTTCAAATCAGGACGATTTTGCCGTGCATCCTCAACCAAATTTGCAACATTTAATCCTGTAAGATTGATGTTTTGAATTTGCAAATCATCCACCAATGGGTCAATGATTGTATTGGTTCTGTCTGCTAACAAAACTTTCATAGTAGTCTGATTATCAGTAATTTGATTTACGATATCACTGGCTTCACCTTCGATTGTAATCAGAAAAGATTGCAATCTAATCAACTCTTTTTGTGGAATATTTCCCTTCTGAACTTGCTCTTGATAGGCTGCAACTAAACTCGTAATTTTCCGAATCTCTTCGTTATACATCAAAAGCGTTTTCTGTAAATAATGAATCTGATAGAAACTGCCTTTCAACTGAAAAAGCAATTCTCTAATAAGTTCGGCAAACTGATATTGCGAAATTTCTACCCCCGCTTTTGCAAGGGCAATTTGCTTGTTTCGCTTGGCTGCGACCTGAATCAATTGTTGAATTTGAATGGCTCTTTGTCCGAACGGTCCGATGGGTACATCGTTGGCAATGGTTGATTGAGAAATAAGCGTTTGCTCCAAATTGACCGTCGGATTAGGCAATAAACCCGCTTGAATGATGGCGGCTTTTGAGGCTTCGATGCCATATTTTTGAGCCAACAAAAGAAAATTTCGCTGTGAAAATTGTTGTTCAGCATCAGATAACGACAATTTTAATGTATCTGCCTTTTGAGCGTACATACCTTGATGTAGAAACAAAACGCTTCCAATCAATACCAATAAAGACTTCATGATATTTTTAATTAAGTATTTGAAAATCAATGATTTGAAAATTTATCAGATTAAAAAATATAGTTCAGCATATAAATCTTCTGATAGTGGAGCAATTGCGAAGTAAAAGAATTATTTGATTATAACGTTTTTTGGTGTGATTCATAGAACGTAAAATTGTTGTGGGAAAGTATTACAATAATTTTTTTCATGGCAAAATAAGATGTTGTCATTTTTAGAAATTTTATGGTAAAAAACTCGATATAGTTTGAATTTTATCAAGGCTTTTAATGTATCAACGAGCGTTCGATAAGCACTCTATAAATCCAAGTTGTGATTCCTTAGTTGAATAACATTCCTAATGAATTGAACTATTAAAAATTTCTTACGTCATAGGAAATTCATATTTAAAAATTGAGTCAATTTCTGAACCAGATTCAATGTTGATAATTTCTTTGATAATACCAGTACTCATATCAAAAACCCAACCGTGAAGATGTGGCAATTCAAAGTTCTTCCAAGCCCTTTGAATAATGGTTGTTTTTGAGAGATTCTTCACTTGTTCTTCTACGTTCAATTCAACTAATCTATCAAAACGAGTGTGTTCATTTTCAATATCTTTTAAATCCTTGCCGTGCTTGTCGTAAGTTTCTTTAATATTACGTAACCACTTGTTAATCAGTCCTAAATCTGTGTTTCCCATAGCAGCTTTCACGCCTCCACACCCATAATGTCCACATACAATGACGTGTTTTACCTGCAAAACCTCCACGGCATATTGCAAAACTGACAACAAATTCAAATCAGTATGAACCACCAAATTGGCTACGTTTCGATGAACGAAAACTTCCCCAGGGTGCATTTTGGTAATTTCTTCGGCAGGCACTCGACTATCCGCACAGCCAATCCAAAGGAATTCTGGTTTTTGGTCTTTGGCAAGTTCTACAAAATAATTTTCGTCTTCATCGAGGCGTTCTTCTGCCCATTCTTTGTTGTTGAGCAATAATCTGATATAATCTTTCATTTAGTTTGTGTTTTCTTAATTGTCGTAAAGTGATTATTTAAAGTAAATAACCGTTAATATGTGGTTCATCGTATTTGTCAAAAGTGTTGGACAACAAGAAAATACAGAGGCATACCAACTGTTATGTTTATTGGAAAAGTTACAGCGAGAGCCATCGGCAGATAAAGTCCAGGATTTGCTTCTGGTACTGTTATTTTCATTGCCGCAGGTACTGCTATGTAGGAAGCACTTGCTGCCAATACGGCAAATATGAACCTATTAGTGACATCAGCCGTGATAAACGAGCTAAGTATTGCGAAAATACACCCGTTTAATAAAGGAATAGTTATGGCAAATACAATCGGGAATATGCCAAATGAAAAGAATGATTTTAGTTTTCTGCCGCTGGTAATTCCCATATCTAAAAGAAAAATAGCAAGAAACCCCTTAAATAAATCATTGGTAAATGGTTTAATTCCTTCGGCTTGTTTGTCATTAGCTAAAAAACCAATAACTAAACTTCCAAGTATCAGCAGTACACTTCCGTTGGTAAATGAATGTTTTATTACAGCGGAAATATTAATATCTGTGGATGATTCTTTTTTGGTGAAAAAAGAAATTAAAACTAATCCGATAATTATTGCGGGCGATTCCATCAAAGCCATGATTGCCACCATGTGACCATGAAGACTCAATTGCTGACTTTCTAAATAAGAAACGGCTGTGACAAAAGTAACGGCACTAACTGAACCGTAAGCAGAAGCAATCGCACCTGCATCAAATACATTCAATTTTCTTTTTAGAATAAAAAAAGTATAAAAAGGTATTATTGCAGAAATACCAATACCGAATAAAATCGACCATCCAATTTCAATTGTAAAGGTTTCGTGGGATAATTCTTGACCGCCTTTGAAACCGATTGAGAGCAATAAATAGAGCGATATGAATTTTGAAGAGTTAGGTGGTATTTCTAAATCGCTTTTCACGTAAACTGCAATAATGCCCAAAACAAAGAATAATAAAGCAGGATTAGTTAGGTTTTCTATGAGTAAATTGAAATTCATTGGTCTTAATTTGTTTTAATATTATTGATTGGTTCACGATTTTATCAATAAAAGCTGTTTAAACTTTTCGTTTTGAATGATTATTGACTTTAAACAGCTTCGTAATGTACAACTCATACCTCATCCATAAATTTCAAAAACTGTAAACTCATTCAAAATTAAACCAAAGAAGTTGAAGTTAAAAGTATGAAAAGATTTTCGTGGAAATATCATAAATTAGAAACTTACTAATAAATTGATAGCACCTTCCCATGTTTTTGAGGATGAGAATGAGGCATAATCAAGAGTAATTACTTAAATCATTCAAGGAGGAATTGGCATTATTTTACGCTTGAATTTAATTTTATAAAAAAAGAGACAAATAATTATCTGTCTCTTTTTTTATAAAATTTAAACACCTCAAAAAATTAATTATTTCCAACCACCGCCCAAAGCTCTATAAATATTCACTTCGGCGTTTAGTTGTTTTTTCTTAATTTCCATCAAATCCATTTTTGCTTCGAGGGCTTCACGTTGAGTCAGCAAAACTTCGTTGTAATCGGCTCGGGCTGTTTTAAAAAGATCATTAGATATTCCGATAGAATTACTCAAAATATCTACTTGATTTGATTTCGTTTTATAACTTTCCGAATAATTTTTATTGCCCGATAATTGGTTCATTACTTCCAAATAAGCGTTTAAAACCACTTGTTCATATCTATATACCGCCTGAATCTGCCTTTCATTTGCATTATAATAATTGGCTCTTATTGCATTTTTATTAATTAAAGGAGCCGTTATATCCCCCAAAATATTAAAGGCAATAGACTTGGGATTTATCAGATAAATTGGGTTAAATGACTGTAAACCAAGACCCGCTCGAAGCGTAATATTAGGATAAAAATTAGCTCTTGCTACGACAATATCTAATTTTGCGGCTTCTAATTCTTGTTCTGCTTGACGAATATCAGGGCGATTGCTCAATAATTGTGAAGGAATTCCGTCCGAAATTTTCAAAAACTGGATTTCATTCATATTGGCAGAATTACGCTTAATGGGCTGTGGATACCGTGCCGCTAAAAAATTGATATGATTTTCGGTTATTGTAATTTGTTGCTGAATCTCAAATTTCAGATTTTCAGTATTGAGCAACTGTGCCATAAAACGATTTACTGCCAATGAATTAACCCTTGCTGCCTCTTTTTGTACCTTCACAATTTCAAGGGCATCTTTCTGAATCGCAATATTTTGTTGCACCGTTTCCAACTGATTATCCAACACAATTAACTCATAATAAGAATTCGCAATTTCAGCAATCAGATTCGTTATCATAAAATTTCTACCTTCCACGCCAGCCAAAAATCGCTTTGTGGCGGCATCTTTGGCATTATGCAATTTTTTCCAGATGTCAGTCTCCCACGAAAAATTTGCCATTGCGAATTGGTCGCCCAAAAAATGAGGCACTTCTTCCGTTCGGGTTTTCAAGTCTTCTTCTCCCAATCCATTCAGAGTATATTTTCCTGAACGCTCCATACCCAAACCCGCTCCCAAATTCACAAAAGGCTTATATTCTCCCTTTCGTGCCATGATTTCGTTTCGATTGATTTCGATTTCACGAAAATTCATGTTCAACTCTTGGTTGTTTTTAAGAGATTCGTCAATCAATTCGGTCAAATTATTATCAATAAAATAATTTTTCCAAGTAATCACCTCAGCCTTAGTTGTATCGCCATTTGCTTTGAATTGATCTGGTAATCCGTTTTTTACCGTTCTAATTGGCAAATTCTCTACTTTGCAACTACCCAAGCCCAGTAAAAGGGCAAAAAATAGGCTATATTTTATTTTATTATTTTTCATCTTTTTTTGACAGTTTTGCGATTAACTTTTTGAGTTTATTTTCTTGACCAGCATCAGAATGTTCTTCTATGTATTCTTCGCTCAAGGGAACAGTATCTTGGTCGTTGATGAGTTTTTTCCCGTCAATCAATTTAGCAAAAATGTAATAAAGACCTGGCACGATTAAAACTCCAAAAACGGTTCCGAAAATCATACCGCCCATCGCCGACGAACCAATGGTTTTGTTACCTACTGCCCCTGCTCCATGAGCCCGAACCAATGGAATCAGACCAGCTATAAAAGCGAAAGAAGTCATCAAAATGGGTCTGAAACGTTCTTTGGCACCTTCGATAGCTGCTTCTAAAACACTTAATCCTTCGTTGCGTCTTTGTACGGCAAATTCTACAATCAAAACGGCATTTTTACCCAAAAGTCCCGTAAGCATGATGAGTCCGATTTGAGCGAAAACGTCATTATTCAATCCCATCATTTTCAGCATTAAAAAAGAACCAAAAATACCTGGTGGCAAGGAAAGGATAATGGCAAATGGTAAAACGAAGCTTTCATATTGTGCTGCCAAAACCAAATAAACAAAGAATATTACGACTAAGAAAATAATAATGGCTTCGTTACCTCGGCGAGCTTCGTCATAACTTAGTCCTTCCCAAGCAATATCGTAGCCTTTGGGTAAAGTTGCTTCGGCTACTTCACGAATAACTCGAATGGCATCGCCCGAAGTATAGCCAGGGGCAGGGACGCCGTTGATAAGAGCCGATGTGTATAAGTTGTATCGGGCAATTTCGTTTGGTCCTTGTGTTTTTTTGATGCTCATAAATGCCGAATAAGGCACCATTTCGCCTTTGTCGTTTTTGACAAACATTTTTAAAATATCATCAGGATCTTTTCTAAACGCAGGGTCGGCTTGGGTATAAACCTTGTAATAGTTATTGAAACGAATAAAACCTTGCTCGTAGGTACTACCAATCATGATGTTTAGGTTTTCCATGGCATCTCCCACAGATACTCCTTTTTGCATCGCTAACAGGTTGTTTACGACCAGCTCGTACTGCGGATAATTGGCAGAATAAAAAGTGAATAAACCTGTAATCTCTTTACGTTTTTTTAATGCTGCTACAAAGTCTTGGTTTACTTGGTCAAATTTTTGATAATCTACTTCGCTACCTTTATCCAACAATCGTAATGCAAAACCAGATGAAGCACCATATCCTGGTACTGCTGGGGGTTCAAAAAATTCGATATTAGCACCCATATTTTGGGTTTTTTCTTCCAACTCTTCCATAATTTGCTTTACGGATTCGTGTCTTTCAGACCAATCTTTTAGGTTAATCAAGCAAGTACCAGCATTAGAACCACGCCCTTCGGTTAGAATCTCATAACCTGCCATAGCCGTTACTGACTTTACGCCTTCTACTGATTTAGCAATTTTTTGTAGTTCGAGCGAAACAGTGTTGGTACGTTCGAGCGTAGTACCAGGCGGCGTTTGAATGATGGCATAGATTTGTCCTTGATCTTCGCCTGGAATAAAACCTGCGGGCAAAATAGAACTCATTCCAAAAATACCAAATGCAAATACTATCAATACTGCAAATGTCAGCACTCTACGATTGACGATAACCGTCAAAAACTTGGTGTATTTACCCAATAACCATTCAAATTTACTGTTGAACCAATCTATGAACATATTGATTGGTGTCTTTTTGCGGGCGTGTCCGTGTTCATTTTTCAGAATCATCGCACACAAAACTGGTGTAAGTGTGAGTGCAACAACTCCCGAAAGTACAATTGCTGAGGCCATTGTGATGGAGAATTGTCTGTAAAGTACGCCTACTGGACCCGACATAAAAGCAACTGGGACAAATACCGCTGTCATAATCAGGGTAATGGCAATAATTGCCCCACTGATTTCGTCCATTACTTTTTTAACGGCTTGATAGGGTGTCAGGTGGTCTTCGGACATCTTTACGTGAACCGCCTCGACTACCACAATGGCATCATCGACCACTACTCCAATAGCCAATACCAAGGCAAAAAGCGTAACAAGGTTGATACTAATACCAAAAAGCTGCATAAACATGAACGCTCCAATGAGCGATACTGGCACCGCCAATGTAGGAATCAGCGTTGAACGCCAATCGCCCAAAAAGAGAAATACCACCAACGAAACCAATATAAAAGCCTCCAAAAGGGTGTGCAATACTTGGTCTATCGAAGCGTTTACAAAATTTGAAACGTCATAGTTGATTTCGTAATCCATTCCTGGAGGGAAATCCTTTTTCATTTCTTCTAATTTTGCCTTCACGTCAGCAATAATCTTATTAGAATTTGTGCCAGGATTTTGCTTCAATACCAACGAAGCCGCAGGATAACCATCTTTATTGGTATAAATATCAACAAACTCACTACCCACTTCTACATTGGCTACGTCTTTCAATTTTAAAATTTCACCCTCTGGATTAGCCCTGATGATAATTTCCTTGTACTGTTCGGGCTTGTTGTACCAACCCTGATAAGTAAAAACGTATTCGAGCGATTGGGCAGTTTTACCAGAACTTAATCCTACACGACCTGGGCGACCCAGTACACTTTGTTGTTCAATAGCTTTAAGTACTTCATCAGCAGAAACATTATAAGCCCTCATTCTATCGGGATTGAGCCAAACACGCATGGCAAACGCCCTATTTCCAATAATTTCTGAACGCCCCACACCACTAATACGATACAGCTCTGGTACAATTTTATTGTCGGCATAAGTAAACAAGAATTTTTGGTCAAAGTCTTTTACTGTACTAAAAAAATTGACGTACATCAACATACTTGGCTGCACAGGCGTAATGATAATACCTTCTCGCTGAACTAAAACGGGTAAATTAGCCCAAACTTGATCTACCCGAGATTTTACCCGAGTTGCTGCAATGGTGGGATCGAGACCTGGTTCAAACACAATTTGTACGGTAGCCTCGCCAGCACTGGTGGCATCAGACATCATGTACTGCATACCTGGCACACCGTTAATGGCACGTTCCATGATAACGAGCGTGGACTTAACCAAGGCATCAGCATTGGCTCCTGGAAACGAGATGAAAATATTTACCCTCGGTGGGGCAATTTCGGGAAACTGGGAAATTGGTCGGGTAGTAATAGCCAATATTCCCAAAAAGACGATTGCCAGCGACATGGCAATTGCCAAGACTGGTCTTTGTATGAATTTACTAAACATATTTTTTGAGTTTTCTATGAAAGGAAATCGGCTTTCGGCTGTCAGCAATTGGCTGTCAGCAATAAGCTATTGAACCTTTTTTATTTCAATGAATTATCGTTTGCCGACAGCCAAAAGCTGACCGCCGACTGCCGATTGCCTATTCCGCATGAAGGTTTTTTAACTCCTCGATTACTTCTCGATAAGACCTGAATTTGGTTTTGATGTGGTCGCCGTTTTTAACTTTACGTAAACCTTCTATCAAAATCTTGTCATTTACAGACAAGCCGCTTTTTACGGCGTAGATGTGCGGCATTTCGAGTCCAACGGTTATTTGTCGAGTCTGGATAGTTCCTTTTGCATCGACCACAAACACAAATTTCTTATCCAAAACATCAAAAGTAGCCTCTTGTGGAATCAAAAGAGCATTTTTAACATTTGTTGGTAGTAGAATTGTACCCGTTTCACCATGACGTAAAATACCGTCTGGATTCGGAAATGTAGCACGGAAGGCGATATTTCCCGTTTCGTTATTGAAATCAGCCTCAATAGTAGAAAAAAGACCTATCTGATTAAAAATCTGATTGTTAGCCATCATCAACTTGACTTTTTGCGGACCTTCTTTTTTAATTTTAACGGCATAATCTAAGTATTCTGCTTCTGGCACGTTAAAATATACCCAGAGTTTACTATTATCAGAAAGTGTAGTAAGCAAATCTCCCTCATCTAATAAACTCCCTAATCTTGCTTGAAATTTATCCATAATTCCACTGAAAGGAGCTTTGATATTAGTCATTCCAAGATGAACATTTGATAGCTTCAAATCGGCTTTTTCACTCTCTAATTTTGCTTTTGACAATGCCAATTCTTGCTGCGAAACGATGTTTTTATCGGAAAGTTTTTTGGTGTTTTGATATTCAATATCTGCATAATCAACATCAGCTTTCGATTTCTCCATTTCGGCTTCATAAACCATTGGCATAATCTGAAACATTGGTTGCCCTTTTTTGATACGCTGACCTTCATCAACAAATATCTTTTGTAAATAACCTTTTTCCAAAGATCGTATTTCGATGTGATTGATTGCCTTAATTTGGCAGACATATTCTTTGTTTATAAAAGTGTCGACCTTGATTGGGCTACTTACTGTAAGTTCTGACTCTTCGTGTTTGGCTTGTTCAGTATGATTGCAACTTGCCATGAAAAATACTGCAATGGCGAAAAAAATGATTGAATATTTCATGCGAAATTATTTTGTTTTAATGAAAATTTAGGAATACTGTATTTTTTAAAAAATGTAGTATTGTCTTTTAAGAATTTTAATTGTTTTCTACCAAACAGTTTTGATGATGTAAATAGATAATTCTCCATCTGTTTTCAGTTTCTAAAACCTACCATTGTACCTTTCATTATGATATCACCAGTCCGTTTGAAAGATTGTGTCATACGTGTTTGATTTTAAAAATGTAAATTCAAACATGGGATAAATAAAATAATCAAAGGGCATTTACATGGGCAAATAGTGCTTTAATTTACGGATAAAATAATGTTTACCGAATACTTTTTGGATGTCCATTATTTGTATTCATTCGTAAATCAGAAAGTTATCTTAAGTACAGGATAAATTTATTGAATATGAAGCGTTATTTTCACGAAAATATATTCGAGAAAATAAAAGAAAATTAGCAATGTAATTTGAGGGAGCAATAAAGAATGAATTTCTTTATAGATTGATGGGAAAAGGAATAAAAATAGTTAGTATTTGAGAATGATTTATGTATAATAAAAACATTTTCTGAAAACATTGTTTTCAAAAAATCATCGTCAGTAGTATCAGTATCTTCTTCAAGATCGAACCCTTCGTTTTGAGTTGTATCTTCAGTAAAACTATCAAGTAATACGTGATAAAATTTTTGTTGATGCGTAGTTATTAAATTTTTGTTAGAAGTATTGAGCGATCTATTTTTCACACTCACACCGTTGAAATTCAACAGCATAATGAGTGTAATAAATATGTTTCTCAAAAGTTTCATGAAACGCTTAATAATTTATTGTCAATAAAAGATTTATTTGTACTATTCGTAGATTGTTGTACAATTCCACTTGTAAAGGTATGAATTTTTTTAGAATTGGAAACAATTTTAAACATTTAATAATTAAAATGGAGTTTATGGTTTTTAATCTTTTTGAGAAATTTGGTATTTTACACTGTCTCTTGCAAAGCCAAAACTATGAAAAAAAAATTTCATCTTTGGTATTATCAATTAATCATCAGCAAATTTGTTGCCAAATAAACGGAAATGTTTCTCATGTTTGAGATGGATATTCTCGAACATTTCATCAATTTTATTTTGAATAAGCATTGACTTATTAGCATTATAAACTTCTTTAATATTTTTTACATCAAAATATGGCAATACTTTATCAAAATATGCTCCATAAGGATTACAGCCCACAAAATTGATCACGAAGAAAAATAAAACGAATAGGATTTTGATAGAAGATTCCGTTATTTTGATGTTTTAGTTCAAATTTAAAAAACGTTAAATTTTAAATATCGGTTGTATCGCCAAATTAAAAAATCCGTGTGCTATAATACCAAAACCACCTCCCCAAACTTCAAAATCTTCAACTCATGCTCACCAATTTTATTTTCTTTTTGTAATCTTTCTAATTCCAATGCAGGCTCATTCAAAGGTTCATCAGATAAATCAAAAGTGCCAAAATGAAATGGAATAAGTCTTTTTGCCTTGCAATCACGAAACGCCTGAATGGTGTCTTTGGGTTCTTGATGGTTGTATTTCATAAACCACGTTGGGGCAAATGCTCCCGCACCAATGATGGCAAGGTCAATGTTGGGGAATAGTTCGCCAATTTTCTTAAAATGCGTTCCGTTTCCGTATCCAGAATCTCCACTAAAATAAATAGTTTTTGAACCAGTTTTAAAAATAAATCCACCCCAAAGCGTTTCATTGGCATCATTCAACCCACGATTTGACCAGTGGCAAGAAGGAACAAAAACGATTTCAAGGGCTTTATCGGTATTATATTTCTGAAACCAACCCGCTTCTTGGATTTCGTGTTTGGGCATCCAATCTTGCATCAACGATCGCATTCTTAAACCCGTCAAAATTTTTGCGTTTGGATTTTGTTTTTGCAGTAATTTCAAACTACTCTTATCGCAATGGTCATAGTGCGAATGCGAGATGAGAATATAATCAAGATTAACCAGTTTTTTAGGATCAATCGGGAATTCAGAAAATCGTTTACTGGAAGATAGAAACGTAACATTTGGTACTGGAACATTTCCTAAAAGTGGGTCAATCAAAATTTGTTTTCCAGCCAATCGAATAAAGACCGTTGCGTGACCTAACATTACTACCATATCTTCTTTACTATTCAGAAAAGAATCATCTTTTACAACTTCTGTTCCTTGCGTAGCATTGTTTTTCTTAGGTTTGTATTCATTCTTGGAAGTTTGCCATTTCCACACATCCTTGAAAGCCGCATTGTGATAACCCTTGGTATCAAAATTTAAAAACAACCCATCTTCATCCGTTGGATTACCTCCTTTTTTTTCCCAATCTGCCCAAATTGTTTCTAAATCTTTATTGTTTTTGATTAATGTCATTTGATTTTTTTGGGATAAAACGATGCTTCCACCGATTGCCGAAACAGCGGTGATGGTTAGGCTATTTTTAATAAACTTTCTACGTTTCATAGTAAGTGCATCGTTAATTAAGTCCCTTCAACTTCTCGAAAGTTTTTCTACTTTCGAGAAGTTCCTACAATATTAACTTCCCGAAAGTAAAAAAAACTTTCGGGAAGTTCCAATCATTAATTTTTAGAGAAAACTGAATAATATTTAATTAGCAGTGTAGTAATTACTACCGATTTCAGATATTATTTACAAATTCTTCTTCTTAATCTCCCCAACCGCATGATTCACCGCCCGAGCCGTGAGAGCCATAAAAGTTAAAGATGGATTTTGATTTCCTACGGAAGTCATGCAAGCTCCATCCGTAACGAAAACATTTTTGCAAGTATGTAACTGATTAAAACTATTCAATAACGAAGTTTTGGGATCTTTGCCCATTCTGATTCCACCCATTTCATGAATATCCAAGCCAGGATTTTGGTGACTATCTGACATGTGAACATTTTTACAACCCGCTTTTTCCAACATTTCCGTAGCTTGGTTATGAAAATCTTTCATCATTTTCACATCGTTTTCTTCATAACCCACGGACGTAATTAATTGTGGAATTCCCCAAGCATCTTTCAAATCTGGACTCAAACGAACATGGTTTTCATGGCGTGGCACGGTCTCGCCTTGCATCATAATAAACACGCCCCATTGACCTGGTTGGGTGATTTTGGCTTTATATTCCGTTCCAAAAGTGGGCTTTCCCATGTCTTGATGCCAACCCTCACGGGCGGCAGCAAACGCCACCATATATCCCCGCTGAAAGTCCATTTCTTGTTTTTGAACGTTCCTAAATGAAGGCATAAAAGCAGTGGTTGGTCGTCTGCCTAAATAATATTGATCTTCAAAACCTTCGTATGTGGCAGACCCTGAACCTCGGTAATTATGAAAAGCAATGGAATGTCCTAAAAGCTCATTATCATTACCCAAACCATTCGGAAAACGGTTTGATTTAGAATTCATTAATATTAAATTACTGTTCAACGTAGCAGCATTTACGAAGATGATTTTTGCGTAATACTCGGTCATCTCCTTCGTCTCTGAATCAACAACTCTCACGCCTTTTGCCTTACCTTTTTGTTCATCATAAATAATGGAATGCACCACAGAATGCGGTCTAAGCGTTAATTTTCCCGTTTTTGCCGCCCACGGTAGGGTGGAGGAGTTAGAACTAAAATAACCACCGTAAGGACAACCCCGATAACACAAATGCCGAGCCTGACATTGCCCACGACCTTGTGCAAGATGAATGGCATTTGGTTTGGTCAAATGAGCACATCTGCCGATAATTACTTGTCTGTCGAGATAACTTTCTTTTACTGATTTTTGAATATGTTTTTCAAGGCAATTCAGCTCCCACGGAGGTAAAAACTCCCCATCAGGCAGACTTTTTATGCCATCCTTATTGCCACTTATTCCCACAAATTTTTCTACTTTGCTATACCATGGAGCAATGTCTTTATAACGAATCGCCCAATCAACCGCAAACCCATCACGGGCGGGGGCTTCAAATTCATAGTCACTCCAACGTTGGGTTTGCCTCGCCCAAATCAACGATTTTCCACCCACTTGATAGCCTCGAATCCAGTCATAGGGTTTTTCTTGGACGTAGGGATGTTCTTTATCTTTCACAAAAAAGTGTTGTGTAGCTTCATCGTAGGCATAACATTTTTTAACGATAGGATTCTCTGTGATTTCTGCCAACGGAATTCGTCCACGATGCACCAAATCCCAAGGGTCGGTCATGGCGGTTGGGTAATCTTGAACGTGTTTTACATCCCGTCCACGTTCCAACACGAGCGTTTTCATGCCTGCCTCGCACAATTCTTTGGCAGCGAATCCGCCCGAAATTCCTGAGCCAATCACAATGGCATCGTAGGTATTTGATTTATTGTTGATAATATTCATTTCCGTTCGGTTATTTGATAAAAATAGTGGATTTATCGTTATTCACAAAAAAAAGACTCATCTTTCGATGAGCCTTTTGCAATTAATGTTAAAATTATTTTTTATCCCACCAAACACGAGTATCGAAACTGTCTTCACCTTGTGTTGTTGTTACTGCTTTGTAATTTTCACCATTCAAATCACGTTCAGGAGTTGGGTATCCATGTCTTCTTGGAATTAACTTGCTTGGATTGGCTGCACCTGGAGCTGGTGTTAAGGCTGGATAACCCGTGCGTCTCCATTCACTCCATGCTTCATGTCCTTGTAGGTATAAGGCTACCCATTTCTGATTTCCAATTTGCTCAAAAGCCTTTGCATCATCATATTTCACGCCAGCCGTAGCAATAAACTTAGCATAACTATCAGCCGTATAAACGCCCCATTGTTCCAGAGAAGCCTTGATAGCTGCTTCGTAATTAGTCTTAGCATCCTCGGTAGTCCATCCTAATTTTGCTGCTTCGGCTTTGGAGAATAATACTTGTGTGTAAATCAAAACAGGAAGTGGAGCATCTTGAACCGTAATTATTTTTGAGTTGGGTAAAGAAACATTAGCTGCCTTTATACCTGGATTCTTCAAACCGAACGGCATCCCTACATAATCACCTACATTGACTGATTTGTCAGCATAAGTTGCTAAACGTGGGTCATTTAAAGGTTTCAAGTAATTCACCAAGGTTGAACTAACAGCGAAATCCAAACGACCACTTGTTACAAAACTGGCATACCAAGGGTTCTCATTATTGGCATCTTTCTGATATTTATAAAATAAATTATCAGCATTTGAAGTAAATACTCCGTCTGTTAAGGCAGCATTGAATTCTGTTTTTCCTTTGGCAGGATCTACTTTTGATAAACGTAATGCCAACACTAAACGCAAAGAATTAGCAAATTTTTTCCACTTATCATTGCTTCCATTAAATAAGAAATCTCCTTTCACGGTTGCTCCGTTATCAAATTGAGCTTGTGCTTCTTTCAATTCTTTAAATAAATCATTATAAATATCTTGTTGTTTATCAAATTTTGGACGGAAATTAGCACTTCCTTTCAAAGCCTCTGTATATGGTACATCTCCCCAACGGTCGGTTACTACGCTAAACAAATATGCTTTCAAAATACGAGCCAAAGCAATTTGGTTGGCGTTTGAGCCAGAAGCTGTTGCCAAACCTTTAGTTGATTCGCTGGTATTATAATCAATAATCAATTGAAGGTTATTCAAGGCTACATAAAAAGTATTGTACTCAAAAGGTAGTCCAGAATAAGTTGAGATTTGGGTATAAGTAATCTCTGACCATTGTTGTGCGTATAGCATTTGAGTAGCTGTAAGATCAGTAACCCCAAATCTTACTTGACGCATTGAACTCGTAAGAATACTGGTTAAATTGGGTTTAGAAGCGTTGTTTGGATCAACGTTCATGTTGCCGAAATCATCTACTTTACAGGCTGATACTCCCCAAATGAAGGTTAAGAGTAAAAGCCATAATGAATTTTTACGTATGTTTTTCATGATTTATTTTTCTTTTTTGTGATGAATAATTAATGATTAAAATGAAAACTTCACGTTGAATCCATAAGAACGTACTGGGGGTAATTGTCCACCCTCACCCCAAAGACTTTGCGTTTCAGATGGATCAATTCCTCCTCCTACTTTGCTATAAATCAAGAATGGATTACGTACCAAAAAGGAAACTGTTGCTGTTTTGAAAGGTGTTTTATTCAATAAATTTGGTGCGAAAGAATAACCCAAGTTTATTTCACGCATTTTCACGTAAGTTTTATCAAACGTCCAGTATTCGTTCAAATCAAACAATTTGGTTTCATATAAGGTCTGAGCATCTACATAAATATCGTTAGCTGTACCATCAGCTTTCACGGCATCTGCCAATCTTACACCTCCACCCGATGCTGGGTCGCTACGTACTGGATTACCTTTATCATTATTACCTGTTGTTTGCTCGCTTAAACCTGAACCTGCATTAAACATACGAGTAGTTGAATAGAATTTACCACCCACTACAAAATCAGCTAATACCTTCAAAGTCAGGTTTTTATATTTGAATGTATTGAAAACACCACCTTTGAAATCTGGTAAAATAGAACCAATATCTTGTCCGTTGTCGTACAAATAAAAACCATCTGAACCTACCAAACGCTTCCCATTACTGGGATTGTCGACAGGCTTTCCAGCTGCATCAAGTGCTTGATATGTTCTAATTTTACGACCTACGATTACTCCCCAATCTTTCCCCTCACGTGCTACTAAGGTCAAGGTACTTCCACCAAAAATAGGCACTCCTGAAAAAGGGCTACTCTGATTTCCTTGGCTACCAATACTTGTTCCAATATTATCCAAACGATAGGCTTTTAAGTTTTCTGCTAACTCAATCACTTGCGAACGGTTACGGTCGGCGTTGATATCAATTTCCCAAGAGAAATCTTTCATCTTCACTGGCATTGCATTTAAGTGCAACTCGAGTCCTCTTGAACGAATATTACCCGCATTCACTAAGGCACTCGTGTAACCACTTGATGATGGTACAGACAAAGGCAAAATTTGGTTTACGTTATCAGTAGTATAAGCGGTAAACTCTAATCCTAAGCGATTATTCAAGAATTTCAAATCAATACCAGCTTCATACGAGGTTGACAATCCTGGTTTTAAGTTTACGTTGGGCAAACGAGTTGGCAACGATTGGGTTGGATTACTACCCACAGGGTTACCCGCTGCGTAGGTTGGATTGATTTGATATGGTCCAATATCTGAACCTACTTGAGCAACTGCCGCTCTAATTTTACCATAAGATAAAGTTTGTTTATTTTGTAATAATTCGCTGAAAATGAAACTTAAAGAACCTGATGGGTAAAAGTATGAATTATTGGCTTTTGGAAGCGTTGAAGACCAGTCATTACGAGCAGTTCCTTCCAAATAAATCATATCTTTATAATCCAGACTTACAGAACCATAAACACTACGAACTTCTCTTTCCGAGGTTGTATTCTGAGTAGTTGGACGACCAATCGAATTACCAATATTGTATAAATCTGGAGTAGCTAAACCGCCCGAAGTACTTTGTAAGAGTAAATTAAGATTATTTCTTCTTAGGTTACCCCCAGCATTTGCTTTAATACCAATCTCACCAATTTTTTTATCTAATTGCAACAAACCTTCATAGTTATCTTCAATGTTCAAAACAGAAACCGTTGTGAAATTAGCAACTCGTTTTGTTCCTGAAGCAATGCGGCTGTCAAAATTGTAATTATTTAAATCTTTACGGGCAATTACGCTTGCAGTCAAGAAATCAGTAATCTTGTAAGACAACCCAATATCACCAAACAATTTATCATTTCTAAGATGCGTATTGTTTTCATACGCTTCTGTATAAGGATTATCCCAATAAAGTGGCGTTGTGTTTTCTGGACCAGTAATATTCCAACTACGGAATGAACCATCTGGATTGCGATAGGTCTGCAATTGCTTCATCTCTAATTGACGTTGAAACCACTGATTAAAAGAACCAATTGTTTGGTTTGAACCGCTATACCCATCCGCAGGACGGTTCAAAGTACGCTCATTAGCATAATTCAAATTCAAATTCATCGAAAGTCTTTTTGACAAATCATTTCTAACTTTTACTGAAAGATAATCTCTTTTTTGCTCACTGTTTGGAACAATACCTTTTCCGTAAATATTAGTATAAGATATACGGAAATTATAATTATCTCCTTTCTTAGAAAAGGCTATATTATTGTTCATTGTTAAACCCGTATTAAAGAAATCTCTGATATTGTTTGGTTGTGGCGAAAAAGGTACTTGCTTACCAAACTCTGGGTCAGATTTTATCCATGAATACCAAGGACGATATAACGTTCCGTCCATCTTGGGTCCCCAACTCTCATCCGCAGAATAATCAATAATATTCTGTCCATCAAATGCTTTCCAGTCAGCTGGATGAACATTAGGATTAAACTTAAACTTGTCAAAATCCTGAGAATAACCTCCACCATATTCATTTTGATAAGTAGGAAGAAGGCTTACTTGGTCGAAAGTTGTACTGTGGTTAAAATCAACGCCCAAGCCGTTTTGCATACTGCCTTTCTTCGTTGTAATTACAATAACCCCTGCAGAAGCACGGTTTCCGTAAAGGGCAGAGGCACTTGCACCTTTCAAAACGTTGATACTTTCCACATCGTCCATATTCACATAATTGATGTCTGTGGGTGTACCATCAACCACATAAAGTGGATCGCCACCCGTGAGAGAGTTAATACCACGAATACGAATAGTAGGCGTTCCAAATTTTGCTCCTGATTGTCCAAATACTTGAATACCAGCCACTTTACCAGTCAAGGCATCAGCAACGTTAGTATTACGAGTAGCATTTAATTTGTCGAGAGCAACATCTTGTGAAGCAAAACCCAAAGATTTTTTGGTTCGAGAAACACCCAGAGCCGTTACAACCACTTCATCCAACGAACCAACTTCCGTTTTTAAAACCACATTAATTGTGGTTCTATCTGCCACATTAACCGTTTGAGTTTGAAAGCCTACGAATGAAAACACCAAAACTGAGGAATTTCCAACGCTAACTTTATAACTACCATCTGCACCCGTAGTAGTTCCACGACTTGTCCCTTTAACAGCAATGTTTACCCCTGGCAGAGGTGAACTGTCTTCGGTGGAGGTCACCATCCCCGAAATCTGTCTGTCTTGTGCGAACGTATTTATCCCCGTAGCCATTAATAGCAAAGAGACAAAAAGTAACATTTTTCTCATGTTTGTGTTGAGTTTTATTGATGAAAATTTATAAAATATTACAATTGTAAAAAGTGTAATCACGTCAAAACCTTAATTCAAATTTTGAATATAAGGAACACAGAATTAGACGACATGATTGTCGTGAAATATAAAAATAATTTTAAAGAGAAACCTTCCAGAATTTTCAAAAATTCATGGATATTAATTAAACAGCAGTATTTATAAATTAATTGAGAAGTGGAAAATTGATTGTGTTAATTTCAATAAACCTTTAAAGAACAGCTTTTGGAGTAATTTGGACTATAAAATATTTCAATTGTGTTAGTTTGTGAATTTGTTATCGAATTATGACCTTAAAATTAACTCTTTTTTTTCAAATATGTTTTCAATGACCTAATTATAACGAATTTTTAAAGAGATTATTATTTTATTGTTAGGCACAAAGCCTCAAAAAAAAGAATATAAAAATATCAAATAATAAGTCTTTGATGAAACCTATATTCAACAATATTTTGAGTTTCAATTTTAAAATTATTGCTTAGTAATTTTCTCTGATATACCACGAGTCCCAGAATTATATTGATAATTTAAGGTAAATGTTTTAGTAACGGGGTCATATTTATTAATACCAATTTGTTCAAATGGTCCTGCTACGTTTGCAGCTTCACCTTTTGGAATAATTAAAACTGTATTATCCTTATTGACTTTCAACCACATTGGATAACTTAAATCGGCAAATTCAGTTTCAGAGGTAAACTTGTCAATTGAAATCAGAAACTTTTCTCTATCAATTTTGCGAGGCATGGTTGGATGAGTGAAATTGCCAGTAGATTTATAACTTCCTTGATATTTATTGGGAGTGCCATCCACAAGTATATTCATAAAACTCAAATTATCGCTAATTTTTACACCATTTGCATTCGAAATTCCTATTGGAATGACGTATTCTTTCGTGTAATCAAGGGACTTAGTAAGTTTTACTTTCACAGAAAAATCGGCTTCCTTTTGCCCAGTTTTTATAATTGGATTAGCAATCGTGTAAACCGAAACAGGTAAGGCTTCTAAGGCATCATCTCCTGTGGTTGCCCTTTTAGCGTTGGTTGCTTTCAACAAATCTAAGGCACTTTGGGTAACTCCAATCGTAATGGGAAGGTCTTTTGTTAATGAACTTACGGACTCATAGTTTACTTTATATTTTATTTCAATCAAAGTGTCGATTTTAAATAGGACAGTTTGTACTGTACCTCCAGTATTGCCAGAAAAACTAACAACTTCCGCAACAGCAGGAGGATTTGTATCTTTTTCGCAACTGATTAATCCGATAATTGAACCCCAAAATAGTAGATTTAATAGTTTAATTTTTTTCATGATTATAGCAAGGATTATTTTTGTAATTAATATGGGCTAAAATTACGATTTTAGTTGTTAGGTGCAAATACATATTAACTATTTTTGTCATAAGACTTTTGGGGATTTAATAACTTTTATTGATTGCTCTCAATATTCGTATTTCTTACATTAACTAAAAAAATAAAAATTTGATTATAAAAAAAGCTCATCGTTTGATGAGCTTTTTTATAAAAATCAGAATATTTTATTATTACGGATTAGCAATATCCCAGTTCACTTCTGCTAATGGACGAACCATTTTATCGTAAATTGTCATCCCAGCTACTGTTAATGCAATTTCTCCTAATTTTCCATAACGACGCATATCAACCCAACGGTGTCCTTCATATTATTTTTTTGAAAAATTATATATTTAGTGAATTAGATAAATATAATCGTCTATATAATTTGATGTGGTACTAAATGTAAATGGAGTGTTCAACTCCATAACATAAGAACCTTCCACGCAACTAAATGGATCATATACTTTTAATGTAAAAGTAGTAGTACAATATTGACCAGGTTGAACCTGAAAGCTATTTCCAGGTCTCCATACAATTTTGTACTCGCCACTTTGAGCCGAATTTCCACCACCTGTAATACCATCAACTGAAGAAACCTTTACACAACCTTGATAATTTCCCAATGAGTTTATATTGTGGCGAATATTTTGAGGAAAATCTGTATTATTTGAAACCCATGCAGTTACTTGCTTTATGTAACTATCGCCATTAAAATCAGAATATTGATAACCATACAAATTAAAACCGTAAGATATTCCATTCTATTGTCAGGAATCTTTCTTTTTATCAAGTGGTACAGGCTTTGCAAGGTTGTAACTATTTGACAAAGCTTTTTCAGATACCAATTTATTTTCTTCATTACTCACACAGCTATTTATAATAACTGTTAACATTACAAAAGTCGCAAAAAGATGATTTTTTTCATGATTTTCATGATTTAAAAGTTAAAATATTTACACTAAATAAATATAATATTGTTTAATCGAAAAAACGTTTTGAAAAAATTTTATAATTTTTTAA
>JANXML010000099.1 GCA_025354645.1 Arcicella sp.
CACTTCGAGAATCCGAGTCTAAATAATTGTTCGTTCATTCTCGAAGTGCCACTTCGAGCTACAGTAGTATGATACAATACAAAATATCCTCCGAAAACCCGCAAAGCCATTTCCTCAATATCGAAATGGTGATTGATAATATCCAGTCCGACAGCATCGAATTGCAACTCCCTGCATGGCGACCAGGACGCTATGAACTCCAAAACTTTGCTAAAAATATTCAACGATTTGAGGTGTTTTCTTCTCAAAAAGCGGTTCAATTCCACAAAATTACCAAAGACCGTTGGTTAATTCAAACAACTGATATACAGGAGATTACCGTCAAATTCACGTACTTTGCCAACGCCCAAAACGCTGGGAGTTCGTATGTAGATGAGTCTGTAATGTATGTCAATTTTGTGAATTGCTTGCCTTATGTGGATGGAAGAATGGATGAGGAATGTGCCTTAGAAATTGTTTTGCCAAGGGACTATAAAATTGTTTGTGGGTTGCATAACGTAGGCAGGGTTCAAAACCCTGCCTACGTTCAAACGGAAGGATTTACTTTTCACCCAAACAGTTATCACGAATTAGTAGATTCTCCCCTCCTCGCAAGTCCATACCTTCAACATCAAAGTTATCGAGTAGGAGAAGTTGATTTTCATGTTTGGTTTTTAGGAAACTATACGCCTAATTGGGTAAAACTATTAGCTGATTTTCAAGCATTTACCGAAAGGCAGATAGCAGTAATGGGTGATTTTCCAGAGAAGGATTATCATTTTATCAACTGGATTTTACCGACTTCTTTTTATCATGGCGTAGAACATCGTAACTCCACGATGATTATTTTGGGTCCAGATTCGGAGGGCGATGGATTGTATGCTGACCTTTTGGGCGTGTCCTCGCACGAGTTGTATCATGCTTGGAATATTTGTAAAATTCGTCCTGTCGAGATGATGCCTTATGATTTTACGAAGGAAAACTACTTTCCAACGGGTTTTTTGGCGGAAGGCGTAACGACTTATTACGGCGATTTATTCTTGGTACAATCGGGCGTTTTTACGCAAGAACAATATCTGCAAGAATTAGAAACTGTCTTGAAACGTCATTTTGAGCAAGATGGAAAGGCTTTTCAGTCCTTGGTAGAATCTTCTTTTGATTTGTGGTTGGATGGATATTCGCAAGCTATTCCGCACCGTAGGGTTTCGATTTATCAGAAGGGTGCAGTTGTTTCTTTAATTTTGGATTTAATGATTCGTTTGCGTTTCAATCATCAAAAATCCTTAGAAACTGTTATGAAAACGATGTGGGAACGCTTTGGAAAAGTGGGTGTAGGCTATTCGATTAAAGATTATCAGCGAGTTTGTGAAGAAGTTTACGGGCGTTCATTATCCAATTATTTCAAGGATTGTATTGAGGGAAATATGCCTTTGGAAAGTATGGTGAATGAGTTGTTAGATGCCTTTGGTTTGCAAATGCAATGGAATGAAGAAGGAAAATTGCACTTGGAAAAAATGGATGCAGAGAATGAGAATCTGAAATTGTGGTTAAATTTGTAAGGGAATAGGTTTAGATACGAATAGAAAGAGATTTTGTCGTTAATTTGATGAATTATTGTCTATGCGACTCAGCTGAATTGGGATTCGTCAGATTAAAGGATTTGAGGATTTCTTGTAGAGTCATCAATCCAAAAAATCCATAAATCTGACGAATCTAAATTCAGACTGAGTCGCATAAACAATTTCGATGACCATTCAGATTCTATCAAATTATGAAAAGAAGATTAGACCAAAATCATATTCCGTCCGTGGCAATGCACCCAGGGGAATTATTGCGTAATGAAATCAAAGAAAGAAAGCTCAAACAAACAGAATTAGCGGATAAATTATTGATTAGTCAGCTTTTTTTGAATGGTTTATTGAGAGAGAAAAAGAAAATAAGTATCGAATTAGCCATCAAATTAGAAGAAGTTTTGGGCATTGAAGCCGAACTTTGGGTAAAACTCCAACGACTTTTTGATAAAATTGAAACAAGAAATAAAACAGAAATAAGTCTTCAAAATTTGAATATTTCATCTCAAAAAAGAGAGAGTATTTTGGGGGCTATGATGGCGTAAGAGGAAGAAAAATAATAAATTTAGAATGATAGTAAACAAATACGACCATTTTTTTGAATCAGTTAAAAGTTTTGTCTTGGAAACTCATTTGGCACATCCCGAAGATTTACAGGGTTTACCACAAGACCAAGTCCTTTTGATAGAGAAACGCTATGGGATTTCTCTTCCATCGGCTTTACGCTCATACCTTAGTTATTTTGGTAAACAATTTAAAATGTTAGGATATGGTTATGAATTAAATTTCACTCAAAAAATGATTGATTATGTCATGAAAGAAGCTGAGGAAGAAGAGCATGAAGTGCTTTTGCGTATTATTGACCAACCAAGCATTGAAAATGTAGTTGATCATAAACAATATCAAGTATCAGAAGTATTAGACTTATCAAAAATTTTATTGACAAGTTTTATTGATCATAATGGCATTTTTGATTTTATTGAATGTAAAGATGAAAACCCAATGGTTCAGCATTTTGAGAAACTATATGATGAAAAAAAAGGAGGACTTCATGGTTATGGTTATCATCCTGGCGAGTGGTCTTTTATCGGTTTATTTAGACATCTATTATTTGAAAGTATATCATGGAAGTTTTTTGATAGAAGAATAATGGAAGAAAATAAAGAAGGGTTAGAGAAGTATGATAGAATGAGTATTGACAAGCTGGAATGGTCTAAGTACTATTTAGATAAAGATGTAAAAGATAAATGGTACAACATAAAAGACGAACAACGAAGAAATTTTTATAAAATCAAACAAGAATTTAGTAAAAAAATGGATGTCCAAACGATAGAAACAAGCATAATAATGACCGTAGATGAATTTGAATGGGCATTTTTAGAGCATTTGCGGATTTTAGGAGTAAATATCTAAAAGAAGTGCTTACCCTTGAAATTGTGAATAAAATACTCATCTGAACTTAATGATTGAATGAGTTACTTTAACCAATAAATGAAAGAAAAAATAAAACAATTAGCCCACGCCCATGCAGGGGAATTTGTGGCTAACCGCAGACATTTACATCAAAATCCTGAGTTGTCGTATCAGGAATATAATACGCAAAAATACGTTGCCGAGCGGTTGAAGGAAATTGGTATTACGCCTATGTCTATTGCCAATACGGGTTTGGTGGCAACGATTGAAGGACGAAATCCAGCTTCAAAAGTGGTGGCTTTGCGGGCGGATATGGATGCACTGCCCATTGTGGAGGCAAACGATGTGCCGTACAAGTCTCTTAATCAAGGAGTTATGCACGCTTGTGGGCATGATGTTCATACGGCTTCGTTGTTGGGAGTTTCTAAAATTTTACATAACTTACGCAACGAATTTGAAGGAACGGTGAAATTGGTCTTCCAACCCGCCGAGGAAAAAGCTCCTGGTGGGGCATCTGTCATGATTGCGGAAGGGGCTTTATTGAACCCAACGCCTCATAAAATGTTGGGTCAGCACGTTGCTCCGAATATTCCCGTTGGTAAAATTGGTTTCCGTGAGGGAATGTACATGGCAAGTGCCGATGAATTGTATTTTACCGTAAAAGGCAAAGGCGGACACGGTGCTATGCCCGAATTGGGTATCGACCCCGTACTGATTACGTCGCATATCATCGTGGCGTTGCAACAAGTTATCAGTCGCAATCGTAATCCACGGTATCCTTCGGTGCTGAGTTTCGGAAAGGTGATTGCCAATGGTGCGACAAATGTAATTCCGAATGAGGTTTACGTAGAAGGAACTTTCCGTGCGATGGACGAAGAATGGCGTGCCGATGCGTTGAGTCGTATCAAAAAAATGGCAGAAGGCATTGCTGAATCAATGGGTGGCGTTTGTGAGGTATTTATTCAGAAGGGTTATCCGTTCTTGAAAAATGAACCCCAATTGACTCGCCGAATGAAAGGGGCAGCCATTGAATTTATGGGTCAAGAGAATGTGATTGACTTGGATATTTGGCTCGCCGCCGAAGATTTTGCTTATTATACGCACCATGTGGATTCATGTTTTTATCGCTTAGGAACTCGCAATGAGGCAAAAGGGATTATTTCGGGAGTCCACACGCCCACGTTTGACATCGATGAAAGTGCCTTGGAAATCGGGGCGG
>JANXML010000138.1 GCA_025354645.1 Arcicella sp.
TAACTATTCGTTCGTTCTCGAAGTGCCACTTCGAGCTACAGTAATTGCAAATCCCAATGAACATAACAAAACCCCTCCTTTTCCTCCTAATCTTCATCTCACAACTCGCTCATTCTCAGATAAATCCTGAGAATGTAACTATTGCCAGGGATTCTTGGGGCGTGCCTCATATTTTTGCTAAAACCGATCCAGAAGTAGCGTACGGATTGGCGTATGCTCATGCCGAAGATGATTTTAAAACCATTCAGTTCACACTTTTGGGTGGAAAGCAATTATTGGGAAGATATTTGGGCAAAAACGGTGCTGCCGTTGATTATGCTGTGGCTCTAATTCGTGCCAGAAAGACCGTTCAAGAAAATATCAATACCCTTTGTGCCGAATATAAAGCCTTACTTACAGGTTATGTAGAAGGCATAAATGCTTATGCACGAACACACCCAAAAGAGATTTTAGTAAAAGGTGCATTTCCAGCTACTATAGAAGACCAATTAACGGCTTCTATGCTTTCCATTGCCTCATTTTCGGGTTTCGACCGTGCTTTGCAGTCTATTTTTAATGGTAAAGTAGCAACCTTAGAACAATTCCGTCCGAAGGCTTCTAATGCTTTTGCGTTTAGTTCATCCAAAACTATGGATGGCAAAACGTATTTGAACATTAATTCACATCAACCGCTTGAAGGTCCTGCGTCTTGGTATGAGGCTCATGTATGTAGCGAACAAGGCTGGAATGCTTTGGGAGGACTTTTTCCTGGAGCAGCCACCATTCTGCACGGCGTAAATGAAAATTTGGGATGGGCTCATACCGTTAATTATCATGATAAATTGGATTTATATCAATTAGAAATTAATCCCGAAAATAAAAATCAGTATCGTTTTGATAATCAATGGCTTGATTTGGAAGAAGAAACGATAAAGTTAAAAGTGAAAATTAAAGGTATTGTGATTGGGGTGAAAAAGAAGATTTATTGGAGTAAATATGGACCAACCGTTGTGGGAAAAACGGGTACATTCTCATTAAGATTTGCTTCGCTTTTTGATATAAAACCGATGGAACAATGGTACAAAATGAATAAGGCGAAGAATTTTACAGAATTCAATAATGCCTTAAAAATGACTGCTATACCTGGTTTTAACATTATTTATGCCGATAAGGAAGATAATATTTTCTATATTTCAAACGGCAAAATCCCCATCAGAAACCCAAAGTTTAATTGGACGGGAACGTTGGCTGGAAACACTTCTGAAAACCTTTGGGAAACTTACCATCCACTTCAAGATTTACCACAAATTTTAAATCCAAAAGCTGGGTATGTCTATAATTCAAACAACACGCCATATAGTGCCACCGCCCCCGAGGAAAACTTAAAACCTGATAATTTTGATGTTACGATGGGATTAGAACGCTGGGAAACCAATCGAAGTAAGCGTTTTGCAGAATTAGTTTCGCAGGTTCAGAAAGTTAGTTATGAAGATTTTAAGAGGATAAAGTACGATTTGCAATTACCCACAAAATTGAGCTATTTCATTGATGAAACTGCATTATATACCTTAAAACCAGACGATTATCCAGATTTAAAACGTACTATTGAGAAAATACAACATTGGAATAAGCGTGCCGAAGCGGACAATCCTGATGCGGCAGTTTTTAAACTTTTCTATGACTATTGTAATGAGAAATATTACCTTAAAGACGGCAATATTCAGAAACTAACGGTAGAGCATTGTTTGGAAGGAATTCGTTTTGCCCAAAATCATCTACTCAAAAATTTTGGAACGGTAGAAGTGAAATTAGGCGATATTCAGAAGTTGGTTCGTGGAGAGAAAGAATTACCGATTTTTGGGATTCCTGATGTATTGGCGGCGATGGGGACTGTTCCTTATAAAAACGGCAAATTCAGAGCAAATGCGGGCGAATCATACATTGAATTAGTAAAATTCTCGAAGGATGCCTTACCCGAAATTGAAAGTATTAATTGCTACGGAGCCTCAAACCATCCCGACAGTCCACATTACTCCGACCAAATGGAGTTATTTTCACAACAAAAAACCAAGAAAATGACCTTGGATAAAAATCTGGTTTTGAAGGAAGCTAAGCGGGTTTATCATCCTTTGTGAGTTTTAAGTTTTTTGAGGGTATCAGGTTACACATTTTTCCTCAATATCACATCTAAACTTTTAAGCACATTTATTCGTTATTGCTCAACAAACTAAAACTAAATATTTCATGAAAAAATTACTTTTAACCCTTGTCTTGACAACCGTAAGTTATTTTGGGTTTTCGCAAAGCTGTTGCTCGTCCGCTTCAAAAGCTGATTGCAACAAAGATGATATGCAATTAATGGCTTCAACCAAAGAATTTCAGAAAGCCCATGATTCCCCGCTTCCATACACGCACGTAAGCATGGCGGGTGGTGAAATGATAAAATTCAAAACACCCGACGGGAGTATGGCAAATGCGTATTTGATTAAATCTACCTCAAAATCAAATAAATATCTTTTTGTCTATCAAGAATGGTGGGGCTTGAATAATTACATTAAAAAACAGTCAGAAACGTTTTATAATGACTTGAAAGATGTGAACGTGATTGCTTTGGATATGTATGACGGAAAGGTAGCAACAAATCCAGAGGAAGCAGGAAAATTAATGGGTGCAGCAGATCAAAAACGTTTGGCTTCAATCATTGAAGGTGGAATCAGTTACGTTGGTAAAGATGCAAAAATTGCGTCCGTAGGTTGGTGCTTTGGTGGTGGATTATCACTGAAATCAGCTCTGTTAGAAGGCAAACAAGCGATTGGTTGTGTGATGTATTACGGAATGCCTGAGAAAGACGTAAATAAACTAAAAACGCTTAATTGTGATGTCTTAGGACTTTTTGCAGGAAAAGAGCAATGGATTTCTCCCGCAATTGTAGCTCAATTTGAAAAAGATATGGCATCGGCTGGCAAAAATATAAAAGTGAAAAGTTACGATGCTGACCATGCTTTTGCAAATCCATCAAACCCAAAATATGATAAAGAAGCAGGAGATGATGCTTATAAATTAGCGATTAATTACTTGAAAGGTAAGTTCTAAATTTCAATATTTGCATTTTCATTAAACAAAAAATCCACTTTTTAAAAGTGGATTTTTTGTTTAATGAAATAAATTTGTTACAAACGTTTTAACCCATGTTAACTCTACTAAATGCCCGTCTAATACGCTGTCTTAAAATCGTAATAGAAGCCATATTCTTCTTCGAACTTCTCCACCATAAATATCCAATACCTGCCGACAATACATAAGGAGCCATTAATAAATATAAAATGGCAGTATTCAAATTTGAAGCAATTTGGCTTCTCCCGTTTGAAACAGTACTTTCAACCGTCATTCTACACATGGCACATTGAGCCATGCTCACAGACGTACTGAGTAGAAGTAAAATTACAGAAGCAAAAAATATCTTTTTCATGATTCTAATTATAATATGGTGAAATCATTAAATATACAACAACGCCCGTTATAGACACATACAACCACAAAGGGAACGTCCATTTCACAATCTTTTTATGTTCAGCAATTTGTCCGCTTAAAGCGTAATAAACGGCTCTTAAAACGAACCAAACTACTCCGATTGACAGAACAATGTGTGATACTAATAAAACGTAATAAATAGGTCTTAAAATTCCCTCTCCGCCATAAGATGTTGAAGCATTTGAAACGTGATATAAAATATATAAAACTAAAAAAAAAGACCCTTGAATAAATGAAAGAGTCATCATCCTGCGGTGCATTGCAATGTTTTTATTTTTAATAAAAATGAATCCTGCAATTAGGGTTAATGAAGTTGTTGTATTCAAAAATCCAATCACGTGCGGCAATACTTTCGTCCAAGAGCCTAAATCAATTTTTGTTCTAATTCCAATTAATAACGCTACTGCGACTGGAATTGCGATTGATAGGATATTAACCAATCGTTCATTTTTATTGTTTTTTTCTACTGCTAATGAAGTCATTTTTTATCAACTTTTTGTGTCGTATATTTTTAATAATACTCTAATTTCAAGAATTAATCTGTCAACCTCTTTCTTATCAGTTCCGTCATAAAAACCTCTAATATGCCCCTCTTTATCTATCAATATTAACTTTTCGGAATGGATAAATGTTTCGTCGGGATTCTTAACCGCTTTATCATACACAGAAGCATCTTCCACTGGAACATAGTACCCTTTCACTGCCAATGGATAGATTTGCGTTTTCATACCCGTTAAAAAATGCCATTTCCCCATTCTTGCATCGTATTCTTTGGCATACTTTCTTAATTCTTCTGGAGTATCGTGCGATGGATCGACGGAAAAAGATGCAATTTGTACGTCATCATTTTTCGGAAATGTATCTTGCAAACGGGTTAATTGACTCGACATTTTTGGACAAATTGAACCGCATCTCGTAAAGAAGAAATCGGCAACATAAATTTTTCCTTTTAATGATTCACCGTTAAAGGCTTTATCGTTTTCATCCGTCAAAGTCCATGCAGGAATTGTGTGAAAGACCGTGTCCATTTCGGGCTGATTCCACCTCGGGTTTGGGTTTTTTCGCATCATTACATTGCCCGTCGTTGAATCAATCCGAGGAATTAGATAAGGCAATTCGTAGTGATTTTCACCAAA
The DNA here is from genome assembly GCA_025354645.1 of Arcicella sp. GTDB lineage: Bacteria > Bacteroidota > Bacteroidia > Cytophagales > Spirosomataceae > Arcicella. The sequence goes on from JANXML010000138.1 coordinate 4,647, forward strand.
GCCTTTGAGGTATAAAAAAATTAAAGCTGGAACAACTAATGCAGTGATTAGGATTCCAGCTTTGATAGTTTTTTGAGACATAATGTTTGTAGCCATAGGTCTTTAAGACATAAGTTTTAAGCGGTTAAAACATGATGGTTTTTTTACTTACAACTTATAACTTAGAGACTTATAACTTTTATTTTTATCTGTGTGCGCCTCCTTCAAGAAGTAAAGCCAACAATAACCAAGCGATTGTAATAACAGGAAACAAAACTGCCCAAATCAACACTTTCACTTCGTGTTTTAAGTGCATGAATTCCCCCACAATAAAGAATGCTTTGACAATTGTCATCGTTGAGAAAATTGCTACTCTCCAATGATTACTTGGCATCGTAAATGCAATCGCAAATTCTATTGCCGTTAATACTAAAAGAATCCAGAATGTTCTCCAAATCGCACCTGTCTGTGCAGGAGCAATTACTTTTTCTTCGGTTATTTGTGCTTGTGAAGCCATTTTAATGAATATTTTTGATTAACAAAATCTTTTGAGTAGAACAGGTTTCCGACCTGTTCATATATCTATACTTGTTTAAAATTAGGAATAAACAGGTTAGAAACCTGTTCTACTTAACATTATACTAAATAAAAGAATGTAAAAACGAATACCCAAACTAAATCTACAAAGTGCCAATAAAGACCAACTTTTTCAACCATCTCATAATGACCACGACGTTCGTACACACCCGTTGCGGCATTGAAGAAAATTAAGATATTTAAAATTACCCCTGAAAATACGTGCGTTCCGTGAAATCCTGTAATAAAGAAGAATAAATCTGCAAAGGCAGGAGGTCCATAAGGGTTACGAACTAAATTTGCACCGTCAATCGCATTTCCAGCCACATCTTTTGCAGCAAAAGCTAATTCTGGTCCGTGTATAAAGTGTGACCATTCCCAAGCCTGTGAACCTAAGAAGGTTGCTCCTCCAAGAATAGTCCATAACATCCATTTTTCAACGTCAGCTCTGTCGCCACGATGTCCAGCTTCAACTGCCAAAACCATGGTTACAGAACTAAAAATCAAAATAAATGTCATAATACCCACAAAAATCAATGGAGCTTCAAGACCGTGCAAGAATGGTAATGCCGAAAACACTTTATCAGGAATGGGCCAATGAGTTGTTGAGAAGAAAAACGCTTCGTGAGCACCTGAATAGGCATTATTGCTGAAACGAATCATTCCATAAGTAACCAACAAGGCTGAAAATGTAAAAGTATCCGAAAGTAAGAAAAACCACATCATGAGTTTTCCATAACTTGCTTTCATTGGTTCTGAACCACCCGACCAAGTTAATTTTTCTGGGACGGCAGGAGCGTGTATTGCAGACATTTTTTAACGGTTTTAATTAATAATTGATAACAGAAATTATCTATTGAAATATAAAAATAAGAACAAATATAACCAAAGAATGTCCAAAAAGTGCCAATAAGTAGCACAAAGCTGTATTCTGGTGAAGTTTTTCTTTTCAGAAGTGAACCTAAATGATGAAACTAACGAAATTAACAAGACTATTAATCCAGAAATTACGTGAGCGGCGTGCAGTCCTATCAAGGCATATAACCAAGATGCTGCTACATCGCTTCCTGCAAAATAAAGCTGGTTTTTAATTAAATCAGAGAAACCAAGCACTTGGGTTGTCAGAAAACCTAACCCGAATACAAAAGTAATAGATATTGCTATTTTTAAGGTACTGAAATTATTATTTTTTGCAGCTCTGACAGCAAAAATCATGAAAATGCTACTTATTAACAAGATTCCAGTTGAATACCAGAAAATTGTTGGCATTTCAAACTCATGCCAACGTCCTTCAGCTTTACGTACTAAGTATCCTGAGGTCCACCCCGCAAACATCATTAAAATTGATACGATAGCAAGCCAAAGCATGAATTTTTTTGGGTTCATCGAGAGGGTTTCTTCTGGCTCGTCGAGATTTATATTGGCTAAATGTTCTGGTGTCATTTTTGGTTTTTGGTTACTGGAAATTAGTTATTTGAAATTAGTTATTAGTCCTATCATACATTTTACACATTATTTTATCAATTAACGATTCGTCATTTATTGATAACTAATAACCATTTACTGATAACAAATAACTAAACTTTGTCCATTAAAAAGGCAATCTGTACAATTGGTAAGTAAATAAATGAACCAAACATAAGCATTAGTGCTGCTTTATCTGTTGGTTTTGACATTAAATAAAAAGTTTGTGACAAAAATAGTACGCCACAAGTGACCGCAACTATGGCTGAGTTCATACCTGTCATACCTAATAAATGAGGAATAAAACCACATGGGACTAAGAATATGGCGTAGCTCATCATTGTGATTGCCGTGCGTAAATCTTTATGTCCGTTATTAGGCAACATTTTAAATCCTGCCCGTTGATAATCTTCATCTGCAACCCACGCAATTGCCCAAAAGTGAGGGAATTGCCAAAAGAATTGTATGGCAAATAGAATGCCTGGTTCTAAGCCAAAAGCATTTGTTGCTGCAACCCAACCAATCATTGGAGGAAATGCCCCTGGAAACGCTCCTACGAATACAGAAATCGGTCCAACTCTTTTCAATGGGGTATAAACAAAACCGTATAAAAGGAATGAAAATACGCCTAATAAGCCCGCTTTATAATTGAATTCTATGAAAAGGATGTAACTGGCAATTATGAAAAGAATTATGCAAAAAATTGATGCTTCATTAACGCTCAATCTGCCCGTTGGAAGAGGGCGGTTTTGCGTACGCTTCATCAATTTATCCAATTCAATTTCCTTGATTTGATTAACGATATTGGCGGCTCCTGTAATGAAAAAACCTCCCAAACTAATCAAAAATATTTTCCACCAATCAATTCTATCAACTGCCAACGAATACCCAAAAGCCCCTGAGAATGCTACCAATGCCGAAAGCCTAAATTTCAGCAATTCGTAATATGCCTTTGCTTTTGAAGCGGAATTAATGGATATGTTTTCGTTTGTTGTAATCATTTTATAATCTATCACGGAATTATATTCCATGTTTTTTGTTTAAGCAACATTCTTTGAATAACCCTATCTAATTTAAACTTTTTGAACTGCAATCTTTTTGAAATTCATTAGTAATAAAATCACAAATTGTATGCCCAATGAAACAATTGCTAAAGTTAAGTGAATTGGCTGAATGTAGGCAGGAACGCCAAAATATGCCATTATTGTTCCACTTAAAATTTCAACACCAATGATTAGCACTAAGACTTGCATAAATTTATAAATAATGCCTTGTTGTTGAATGTTCTTTTTTAATTGCCAAATCAAGTATAAATGCAAGCCCAAAATTAACAATGAGTAAGACCGATGAATATAAAATGGTAAACCCATTTGTTCAATCCAAGTCTCACGATTGTATCCAAAAATTGGACTATTAATTACTTTATCAATTGCTTCACGTACCTGCGTACCCAAGAGTACTTGTGAGGTTGAGGCAATTAAGACAATAATAATTATTTTATTCAAAAATGACTTTCTTTTAATGTCTTCAATCTGGATAACCTCTGACCATGCTCTTGCAATAGCGTATAACAAAACAAATATTACAAAAATCGCCAGCATCATGTGTAAAGTAACAATTCCAGGTTTCAGAAAAGAATCCACTACATATTTACCTAATGCACCATTTGCTCCGATTAAAATTACTCCTAAAAAAGATAAAATAGTAATTGTTTTATCTTTTTTCCAATAACCAATTGAGGCGATGAATGTTGCAAAAACGATAATTCCTGTCAACGCTCCCAACAAACGATTTAAATACTCAATCCACGTCTTTGTAACATTAAATTCGACTTCTCCGTGCAGTTTTGCGGCATAAATTTGCTGGTAATTTGCGGGTAATTGACTGGCTTCGGTTGGAGGAATTAGCATCCCAAAACACTTAGGCCAATCAGGACATCCCATTCCCGAACCTGTACTACGCACGACTCCGCCCGCCATAACTAAAAGGTAAACGGTAATTATAGTGGCAATACCTAATTTTCGGAATAGCATTTTGTCGATGTTCATTTTTAGATGCTTGATGTTCGGAAAAAGAATATATTTAATGCTAAAACCCTAACATCGAACACAAAAACAACTAATTTTTTCTTTAAATAATCAAATTTCAAATCCCCTTTAAACAAAATTGAGAATATACTAACCAGAATTCTCTTGGTTAATATATTCTCAATTTTAGAGGCATTTATTTCTTAGTGATTGTAGGACGAATTTTGAATATCTAACAATCCTTCAATTTCTTTCTCTTTCGCCATTTCTTCATTTTCCTCTGGGAAGTTCGACTCAGGCGTTGCTGAATATGGAACGTTCTGCGGAATAAAATCGGATGCTGAACCTGGCTTGCTATAATCGTAAGGCCAACGGTAAACAGCTGGAATCTCTCCTACCCAGTTTCCGTGTTCTGGTACGATTGGTGTTGTCCACTCTAATGTATTTGAACTCCAAGGATTTTGAGGTGCTCTTTTTCCTTTGAAAATTGAATATACAAAATTTATTGCGAATATAGCCTGTGCTGTAAAAGTAATAATAGCCGCAATTGATATAAACATATTCATATCAACAAATGCTTCCATTCTACCATTTCCAAGTGCTGTAAATGAATAATAACGTCTTGGAAAACCAGCTAAACCAATATAATGCATTGGGAAAAATACACAATACACACCCACAAACGTAAACCAAAAGTGAATATAACCAGCGGTCTTATTCATCATTCGACCAAACATTTTGGGAAACCAATGATAAACTCCCGCCATCAAGCCAAAGAATGATGCTGCACCCATTACTAAGTGAAAGTGGGCTACTACGAAATAGGTATCATGAAGATTAATATCAAGGGCAGAGTTTCCAAGAATAATACCCGTTAAACCTCCCGAGATAAATAACGAAACCAAACCAATTGAGAACAACATTGCTGGCGTAAAGATAATATTTCCTCTCCAAAGTGTTGTAATATAGTTAAAGGCTTTTACCGCTGATGGTACCGCAATAATCAATGTCAGGAACATAAATACTGACCCTAAGAATGGATTCATACCAGTTACAAACATGTGGTGAGCCCAAACGATGAAAGCAAGTAAGGTAATTCCCATCAATGAACCAATCATTGCACGATATCCAAAAATAGGCTTACGTGAATTGGTAGCGATAATTTCAGAAGTAATACCCAAAGCTGGTAACAAAACAATATAAACCTCTGGGTGTCCCAAGAACCAGAACAAATGTTGATAAAGAATTGCTGATCCACCGATATTTGGTAACGCTTCTCCTCCTATATAAATTTCCGACAAATAGAACGATGTTCCAAAACTACGGTCAAAAATCAACAATAAGGCTGCCGATAATAATACTGGGAATGACAATAAACCTAAAATTGCAGTGAAGAAAAATGCCCAAATCGTTAAAGGTAACTTTGTAAATGACATTCCACGTGTACGCAAGTTGATTATTGTACAGATGTAGTTAATACCTCCCATCAATTGCGAAATAATGAATAATGCCATACTTGACAGCCATAGAGTCATACCCAAACCAGAACCTGGCATTGCTTGTGGTAAAGCACTCAATGGTGGATAAATCACCCAACCACCTGATGCTGGACCCGTTTCAATGAACAATGAAGCAAACATTACAACTGATGCCACAAAAAAGAACCAATATGAAAGCATATTGATAAATCCAGAAGCCATATCTCTTGCTCCAACTTGTAATGGAATCAAGAAATTTGAGAATGTTCCAGAAAGACCCGCCGTCAATACAAAAAATACCATAATGGTTCCGTGCATTGTTACGAGAGCTAAATAAAACTCCTTTTCTAATTTCCCCTCTACAATCCATTGACCTAAAACTGGCTTCAACCACGTTAAATCCATGTTAGGAAAACCTAATTGTAAACGGAAAATGATTGACATAGCTCCTCCGAAAAACGCCCAGATGATACCAGAAATCAAATATTGCTTTGCAATGGTCTTGTGGTCTTCTGAAAAGATATACTTTTGAACGAAGCCCAACTCATGATGCTCATGTTCATCGTGTAAATGTACGTGAGCGTCAATTGCGTGTAGTGTCTCAGTTGCCATGATTTATATTAATTTATTCTTTGTTGAATAGCTGAATTTTATCTTAATGAAGTTGCCGCTGCTGGTGTTGCACCACTTGCTTGTGTGCTATCAGATGCCGCAGGAGCCGCCACTTCAATGTACTTTTGTGCTTTTGATTTCAATTTCTCTGGTACTTTTGCTAAATAATCTGGATTTTGAGTCAAAAATGGTTTTTGTGCTTTACACCATGCAGCATATTCTTCTGGTTCATCCACAAAAACAGTAATTGCCATACCAAAATGTCCACGTCCACAAACCTCTGTACAATTTAATTTATAATTAAAATCTGGATTACCAGTTATATAACGCATTTCGTCAGTTGACTTATTTGGAACAAACCAAAACTTTGTTGGCATTCCTGGAACAGCATCCATTTTTACACGTTGGTAAGGTAAATAGACTGAGTGCAAAACGTCCTGTGCATTAATCTTCAATAACACTGGAACGCCTTTTGGTAAGTGCATTTCATTTGCTGTAAAGTCATCAAAACAATGCTCATCCGTAAAGTCCATTCCTAATGAATTAGTTTCATTAATTAACTTATAATTATGGTTTCCTAATTTTTGATCATCATTACCTGAGTAACGTACATACCATCCAAATTGATGACCTGTCAATTCTATAACAACTGCATTGTCGGGTGCTTGTCCCGTAATATCTCTCCAAGTTCTCCATCCTGAAAACACTAAAACTGCCATCACCACGGCTGGGATAACTGTCCAAATAATTTCTAACTTATGATTAACTGGATAAAAGGCTGCTACTCTTCCTTTTTTATAACGATACAAAAAAGGAAATGTAAATAAAAGAGTATTTGTAATAAAAAATGCAAAAGTAATTACACCCATTGAAATCCAAAACATCCTATCAGTAATCAAACCGTGATCAGAAGCGGCTACTGGCAATAAATCTGGTTTTGAATGTAAAAAAGACCATGTTGCTCCAATTGAACCTAATACTAAGAACACAAGAAATCCAATCGCATTCATATTATTCGCACTATCTACCGACGAATCTGGGTCTTGCTCTACTCCTTTGATTCCTTTCGATAAAGCCATACTCTTGCTGACAATCATAATTGCCAAGGCTAAGAATACTACCGACAAAAGACCTATTAAATATGTCATTTTATTAGCTAATTTTTTGGTTATAAATTCTGTTTTGTAAAACCACCTGTTGAATAATGCAAGTAGCATTTTACTTACTCTTATATAAAAAAATGTTCAATAGAAATGTTTTTAACTAATCACATTTTTTATAGAAAATAATTGGTTGTCTTTCGACAACCAATTGGATACTAAATATCGTGATGAAGGGCTTCTTCCAAAAATGGATGATTCTTCGCTATTAAGGATGCTTTTGTTAGTTGTACTGAAACAACATAAACGAATGCCGAAGCAAACATGGCAACCATTCCAAATTCTACTAAACCATATCCTCCATGCTTGCCAACGGTTCCTGGCATAATCATTTGATAGAAATCTAAATAATGACCTACAAGAATAAATGCACAACATATTTTCAAGAATATTGGTGTACGTTTTGCATCACGTGACATCATTACTAAAAAAGGGAAAAAGAAGTTAAAGAACACATTTAATATCTCAGTTGCTTTGTAAATCTTATCATGTCCTTCCCAACGCTCTAAGAAATAGATAGTTTCCTCTGGAAAGTTAGCATAATAAATTAATAAGAATTGTGCAAACCATACGTAAGTCCAGAAGATTGAGAACGCAAACATGAATTTCCCTAAATCATGCAAATGGTTAAAGTTTACATATTGCATATACCCTTTATCTTTCAATAACAAAACAGTTAAAGTAATAGTTGCCAAACCAGTCACATGCCATGATGAAAACATATACCATCCAAACATCGTTGAAAACCAGTGTGTATCAATTGACATTACCCAATCCCAAGCTCCCATTGAACTTGAAACACCCATCAATAGAATAAAAATCGTTCCAATTTTTACCATTTGGTAGAAATTATCCGTTCCTCCTTCCAAGTCTTCTGCCAACGATTTTTTACGCATCCAGTTCCACAACAATAACCATCCTGCGAAAAAGAAAATCATACGACCTAAGAAAAAACCTTTATTCAAATATCCCGACTTTCCAGCAATAATTTTATCGTAATGCTCATTTCCTTTGACCGTAACACCTTCGTGCATCCAGTGAAAAATTGCGTCTCCTTTAAATAAAAAAGTCAATAGCAAAACAGAACCTGAGATAATTAAGAATGGAGGAAATGCTTCTGCTACACGCTTAACCACTGATGACCACCCTGCTTTTGCTAAATATTGAATAGAAACAAAAAACATTCCGATTACAGCAATACCTGTGAAATAAACCCCGTTTAACCAAAGGTTTGCCCAGATACGAGTTGTCCAGTCATAAACTTCATGATGCGAAACTGCTCCACCTGAAAGATGCTCTCCACCATGTTCTGCAACTGCATGAGCGGCATCGTGTTCTCCACGAGACAATAAAAATATTCCGACAATTAGTGCTATTGTTCCTGCTAAAAAAGCGTAAATAACTCTTTTGCGACCTTCTGCCGTGAACTCAAAATGTTCTTCGACATCAGATGGGGAAAAATGTGAATGTCCCGCCATTAGTGTAATTTGATAATACGTTAATTTGAAAATATGATAATTTGAAGATTTGAAAATATAGAACTATTATTAGCTCATTTTATCTTCACTAATTTTTGTTTTGTTTGAAAATTGGACGATTAATTATCTTCAAATTAACCAATCCTCAAATTTTCAAATTGAACTAAGGTGCTTGCTGTAATTGATGCACGTAAAGAACAATCTTCCAGCGGTCAGATGACGACATCTGTGAACCATGAGCCCACATACGTCCTTTTCCGTGCGTGATTGTATGGTAAATGTGTCCATCATTCAAGTTTTTCAAGGCATCTGATGAATAAATTGGGACACCTTTGTATAATTTAGCAACTAAACCGTTTCCTTTCCCAGCCTCACCATGACAGTGCTGACAAAATCTTTCATACTGCAATTTTCCAGCTTCAAGGTTTGTTTCGGTTGGTTCAAAGGGATTAGTCAATAATTTTTCAGATGATGCCATATCGCCCGCTTTGATATTACGAGAAATTAAGTCCATTTCTAATAAATCTCCATCAATTGAATCTTTTTTAGCATCTTGTCCATAGTATCTACGAGGAACGGTTCCTTTTACAGGTACACGCATATTCATTCCATAAGGATTGATATGGTTTGTATCGCCTTCTGATTGTGAAAGTGGCTCATATCCAACAGAATGATACATATTTGGAGCAAATTCTGTACCTTGATCGTTATGTTTATCCGAGCAAGAAATGGTTGCCAATGCAACAATTCCCGATAAGATAAGACTTTTTGTTTTATTGGTAAACATAATTTTTAAATTAGTCATAAGTCTTTAAGTCGTATGTCGTAAGGTTGAATCCCAAACGATTTTTGAACTTTAAACTAAAATTGTTTAACATTTACTTCGATTGCACCTGATGCTCTCAAAATTGTTTCGATTTCGGATTCTGATTTTCTATTATTAGCCATATTTACTGCCATAATAAATTTATCATCAGTGCTTCTTAAATCAAAAGTTCTTGGTTTTTTTCCTGGCCATAAACTGTTTGACACTAAAAATGTCGTTACCATTCCGAAGGCAGTAAACAATACGGTTCCTTCGAATGAAACAGGGATAAAATCTGGAAGAGCAAAGTAATCTTTACCTCCAATAATCATGGGCCAATCAAAGTACATGGTATAACTTATCAAAGATAAAATACATACAAGCCCCAAACACCCAAACATGAATGCGGCAATTGGCAGACGTGTACGTGCATGTCCAAGAGCAACATCCAATCCATGAATTGGAAAAGGTGTATAAACTTCTTCAATCTTTACACCACTGTTTTTTACTTCTTTTACGGCAGCAACTACTTCCTCATCATCATCGTAAACTCCTACTAAATACCTTTCTGTTGAATCCATTGTTTTTTTGGCTTTCGGCTTTCGGCTTTTGGCTTTCAGCAATTATACAACTGGTTTAAAAGTTAGCCGTATAAAGATTTTAATTTTAATTATATCATTATTTATCATAACTAAAAGCCAACAGCCGTAAGCCGAGAGCTGAAAGCTATTCTCAATGTACTGTTTCTCTTTCTTTTTCTCCTGATGGTTTTTTCTTGAAAGGATAATTTGTTGAAACACCTTTCATTACTGCCTTCACCTCGAACATATTGATTACTGGTAAAAATTTAGCAAACAAGAAGAACAACGTAAAGAACAAACCGAATGAGAAAATATAATCACCAATATCAAACATAGTTGGTGTGAACATTGCCCATGAAGATGGAAGATAATCACGGTGTAAAGATGTTACAATAATCACAAAACGTTCAAACCACATACCTACATTCACTACTATTGACAAAATAAATGATACTAATATACTTGTACGAACTTTTTTGAACCAAAATAGTTGCGGAGAAACCACGTTGCAAGTCATCATCATCCAATACGCCCACCAGTAAGGTCCAGTAGCACGATTAATGAAGGCATAAGATTCATATTCAACGCCTGAATACCAAGCAATAAAGAATTCTGTTAAATAGGCAATACCCACAATTGAACCCGTTACGGTAATGATAATATTCATCATTTCGATGTGTTCAATCGTAATATAATCTTCTAATTTGAATACTACACGAGTAATTAATAAAAGACTTTGTACCATTGCAAATCCTGAGAAAATCGCTCCTGCCACGAAGTATGGAGGGAAGATTGTTGTATGCCATCCTGGAATAACAGACGTTGCAAAATCCATGGATACAATTGTATGTACAGAAAGTACCAGTGGCGTTGAAATACCAGCCAAAATCAAGGAAACGTATTCGTAACGAGCCCAAGTTTTTGCTGAACCTGTCCAACCTAAACTGAATGCACCGTACCAAAATTTTGAGGCTTTTGTTTGAGCTCTATCACGGATGGTTGCTAAGTCAGGCACAAGACCCATATACCAGAATACCAATGATACTGAAAGGTAAGTTGAGATAGCGAAAACGTCCCAAACCAATGGAGAGTTGAAGTTTACCCACAACGAGCCGAATGTATTTGGCAATGGTAATGCCCAGTGAAATAACCATGGACGACCCATGTGAGCCAAGATAAATGAGGCTGCACAAAGTACGGCAAAAATGGTCATTGCCTCTGCAGAACGGTTAATCGATGTTCTCCACTTTTGACGGAATAACAATAATACAGCTGAGATAAGTGTACCAGCGTGACCGATACCTACCCACCATACGAAGTTAGTAATATCCCATGCCCAGCCTACGGTTTTGTTCAAACCCCAAACGCCGATGCCTTGCCACCACGTGTAGCCCAAGCAAAAAGCACCATAAGCGAATACTAAGCAAGAAACTCCAAAAGCGATTTTCCACTCTTTGGTAGGTTCTCCCTCAACTTGCTTACAAATATCATTTGTAACGTCGTGATAAGATTTACCGCCTGAAACAAGGGTTTCTCTTATGGGTGATACTACGTGCGACATATATTTTTAATTTAAGATTTTTAGTTTCTATTTACTTATACGTGTTCTTTTGGTTCTGCAACTGCACCTTCTTTACTCACTTTTTCATCCTTATTACGGATTTTAACTAAGTAAGAAATGCTTGGCTTAACATTAATTTCTTCAATAACTCCAAACGCACGCCCTTTTTTCTCACTTGCCAACAATTTTGAGATAGCAGTTGTATTATCGTTCATATCTCCAAAAGTAATCGCATCCGTTGGGCAAGATTGAGCACAAGCTACTTGGATTTCTCCGTCCATTGGTCTTCTCTTTTCCTTCTTCGCTTCTAATTTACCCGCTTGAATACGTTGAATACACATTGAACATTTTTCCATAACCCCACGTGAACGAACCGTTACATCTGGATTAATCACCATACGACCTAAATCGTTGTTGAATTGGAAATCGTATTCATCTGTTTGGTAATAACGGAACCAATTGAAACGACGTACTTTATATGGACAGTTGTTGGCACAATAACGAGTACCGATACAACGATTATAAGTCATTTGGTTTAATCCTTCCGTTGAGTGAGTTGTTGCTAATACTGGACAAACAGTCTCACATGGGGCATTATTACAATGTTGACAAAGCATTGGTTGGAACACTACCTCTGGGTTCTCAGAAGCGTTTTCTAATCCTTTGGCATCCTCAATATCGGCATCGGAAGAATAATAACGGTCAATACGCATCCAGTGCATTTCACGGCGATTAATTACTTCTTGACGACCTACGACAGCAATATTATTTTCAGCATTACAAGAAACCACACAAGCGGCACAACCTGTACATGTGTTCAAGTCAATGACCATTCCCCATGCGTGATTATTATATCTATGTCCGTTCCATAATGAAACACCTTCATTACTAATCTGCTGCTTATTTCCATTCTCAGCATTAATTTCTACTTTGCCTTCTGCCGTAGAAACGGATGGTCTGAAACGTCCAGCTTCTACATTTTTCTTGTAAGCACTTAAAACTGTTTCTTGAACAACCGACTCACGAGCCATTACGGTATTATGAGTTTGTGTACGAGCAATTTTTGCTGTTTCGCCCGTAGCTGTAACTTTTACATCACCCGTATTTGAAAAAGCAATATTTCCATTAATTACAGATGCCATTGGATAAGCATTTACACCAACACCATTCGCTGATTTCCCTGCCTTCGTGCGTCCGTACCCAATCGCAATAGCAACCGTATCATTTGCTTGACCTGGTTGAACAATGAATGGCAGTTTTACTGATTTACCATTTACTGAAACTTCCACTTCAAGTGTATCTAATTCTACTTCTTGAGTTAAACCTAATTTCTTAGCAGTTGCCAAAGAAACAGTTGCATAATTACCCCAACATGATTTTGAAACTGGTTCTGGACATTCTTGCAAAAATGGGTTATTAGCTTGTGAACCAGTACCCATCGTTACTTTTTCATAAATTGCCAACTCCATTTTGTC
>JANXML010000154.1 GCA_025354645.1 Arcicella sp.
GGATAATCAAAAGAACCGTCCTGACGATGGTAAGAAGAAAGAAAATGAAAACATTTTGACGGCTAAAAAGCTACGTAGCATAACATCAGAACAGTTTTTGGCTTTATCGGACAATCAAATTTCGGAATATTTAGATGAAAAACGTTTTCCAGAAAAATACACTGTCAAGAGTTTGAAGGCAGACGTAAAAAGTGGAAAAATACAAGTTTTGGATATTGTAAAATATACCGAAAACGCCAACGATGATTTATTCGATACGCCCATCACGGGGGCAGAAGTATATCGTTCTGATGATGCTGGAAAGTCTTGGAAACGTACCCACAAAGATTATCTCGACTGGGTTTTTAATACGTATGGTTATTATTTCGGGACGATTTTCGTTGCTCCTGATAATGCTGATAAAATTGTGATTCCAGGGTATCAAATCATCAAATCAGCGGATGGTGGCAAGACTTTTCAGTCGATGAATGCTGATAATGCCCATGCCGACCACCATATTGTTTGGATAAATCCTACCAATTCAAAGCACCAAATTTTGGGGAATGATGGCGGAATTAATATCACGTATGATGATGGAAAAACGTGGTTTAAAGCCAATACGCCCGCAGTTGGGCAATTGTACGCCGTGCAAGTGGATATGGCAAAACCCTATAATGTCTATGGCGGATTGCAAGATAATGGCGTGTGGTTTGGACCTTCGAGCAATAAACCCGATTACGACTGGTACGATACGGGTCAGTATCCTTTCAAGCGAATTATGGGTGGCGACGGAATGCAAATTGCCGTGGATACTCGTGATAATCAGACGGTTTATACGGGTTTTCAGTTTGGGAATTATTTTAAATTGAATACGGCGGGTGGTTCGCAAAAATACCTCCAAATGCCCCAAGAAATTGGCGAAATCAAAAATCGTTTCAACTGGCAAAGTCCGATTCTGTTGTCAAAACATAATCAAGATGTGGTGTATTTTGGCGGGAATCGTTTTTTCAGAAGTTTGGATAAAGGCGAAACTTGGAAAACACTTTCGGGCGATTTGACCAAGGGCGGAAAAGAAGGTGATGTGCCTTTCGGAACGATTGCCACGATTGATGAATCACCCCTAAAATTCGGACTTTTGTACGTGGGAACGGATGATGGTTTTATTCATATTTCAAAGGATGGCGGCTACACTTGGGCGAAAATTTCGGACGGTTTACCACAGAACCTTTGGGTGAGCCGAGTGAATGCTTCCAACCATAATGAAGGCACAGTTTATGCCTCTTTGAACGGGTACAGAGACGACCATTTCAACAGCTACGTGTATCGCTCAACGGACTACGGAACGACTTGGCAAAAAATTGGCGAAGACCTCCCCGTCGAACCCGTAAACGTGGTAAAAGAAGACCCTAAAAACCCGAATTTATTGTACGTAGGCACAGATCACAGTTTGTATATTTCCGTGAATCAAGGAAAAACATTTATGCGTATGTCGGGCGATATGCCAGCCACGCCCGTACATGATTTAGTGGTGCATCCACGTGATAATGAGTTAGTTGTGGGTACGCACGGACGTTCGATTTACATTGCTGATGTGAGTTTGGTACAACAATTAACGGATTCATTAATGAATAAAAATTTGCATTTATTCACGATGAAGACCGTAAACTTGAATCCACGTTGGGGTAAAGTTGATGCCACAAGAAAATACGATGAACCCGAAAAAAGAGAGTTCCCAATTGCGTATTTTACCAAAGCATCAGGCAAAACCAAAGCCACAATTTCGACAGATAAAGGCTTAGTTTTAAAAGAATTAAACGATGACAACGAAGCAGGAATTAACTTCATAAATTGGGATTATACCATCAACGCATCGGCAGTAAAAGACTACGAAAAGCACTTGAACGACACCAAGAAAAAGGATGATAAAGTCATCAAAATAGAAGAAGGTGAAGACAAGGCATTTTACATCAAAGCGGGCAAATACAAAATCACTTTCGAGACAAACGGCACGAAATCAGAACAAAATTTTGAGATAAAAACGCCTGAAAGACGTTCAAAAAGAATGGCAATTCCTTCGGCAATTTCATCACCTGGTGAGTTTGAGGAGTGGATGGAAGAGAGTGGCTTGGAGGGGAAGAAGTAGGATTTAAAATCTTACGAATAAAAATGGCTGACAAATTTTGATTTTGTCAGCCATTTTTAATTTATGAATATCCATTTCAAAACATATCATCAAACAAAACAATCACGTAGAGTCCAACCGACTGATGATAAATAGGAAACTTTTTATCGTCTAAAATATTATTAAATCCCACACTATAAGAAACGCCAACTTGCGTAAATTTTTCGAATTGTAATCCCAAACCCACATTAAAACCATAATCTAATCGGTTTAGTCCATTTGAAAAAGTACTACTTTTATAGGAATAAGTACTGTCTGCTTTTGTTCCTTTTGTATTAATCGTAAGTCCTGAAACAATGTTTCTGCCAGCAACTCCAATGCCTAAATAAGGACCTCCCCAAATTGTCAATCTTGGTTGAAAATTTTGATGTCCTCCTTCTCCGAATGTGTAACTTAAATTTGGGCATAAATCGAGATAATGTAATTCAAGCGAATTCTCAAAATAGGTTGTGTCTGAAAGATTATATTTTGCTTTAAAACCTCGTGGAGAATAATGAATTTCTGGCTGAAAACGGAGATTTTGTGATAGATTATAATTAATGCCAAAACCAAAATCTATGACTGGTTTCAACACAAAATTTTCACGAGAGGATATATTATCTCCACGAACACTAACAGATTTAACCCCAAATTTAAAGAAAGAATGGTCTCGTTTAAATTGAGCATTTGACACAGCATTAATCAGTAATAGGCAAAATACAGTGGAAATAAAACGCATAAGAATTATAGGTTAAGGGTAAATAATATTCCCTAATTTACTATAAAAACTCATTAAACCAAAGTAGTTTATATTTTTATAACTATTTATTTATCAAATAATTAACTAATTTAAAACATTCTTTTCCATCCAAAACGAATCAACAACAATAGTCCTATAAAACCAATGATAATGTATTGAAAAGGGACAAAAGTAATGGCATAAATCCGAAGTCTGTCCACAAACCACATGATTCCAATCATGGCAAAAATCAGCGTTACAAAACCTGATAATTTTCCGAAAGCTGGCACAAATTCAAAGGGAATGTTACGTTTAATAATAATCAATGTTCCAACCATTGTAACGATTGGCAAGAGTTGCGTAATGAGGTTCATATCCCAAATGCTTTGACGTTCAAAAAGGAATAAATAGACATTCAACGTAATCGCAAAAATGCCTGGGATGCTGGCTAAATATGCCATTGCTGCATAAAAAAAACGGGCGGGGTTTTGCTGAGGAGGTGTATTCGGATTTTGCCAAATACTGATAAGAAATGTCAATAAAGGAATGCAAACTAAAAACCAAAGTAAGCCATTAGGATTGGCGGAAATATTAGCAAAAATGTCTCTTAAAGTCATGAATTATCTGATTTTGAATTAAGCATTCATTGTTTGGATCTAAAATTAAGGATTTTTATTAATGGAATGAAAATTTTCTCACACTTTGGATGGCTTCACTCAAAACGAAGCCGTCTGTTTGAAAACCTTTTAATCCATTTCGTTTTATTTTGGTAACTTTGCACCTTGAAAATAGGTAATTTAACGATTACCAAAAATGATAAATACCTTTTATGAGACTGAATTTCAAAGACTTAATTATATTCGAGAACGACGATTATATTCTGATAAATAAACCACCACACATTGCTTCTTTAGACGAACGCCAAGCCGATAACTCACAGAGTATCTTGCGTTTAGCGAAAGAATACGCCGATGATGCCCAACTTTGTCACCGCTTAGATAAAGAAACTTCGGGCGTTTTGGCAATTGCGAAAAATCCCGCCGCCTATCGTCATCTTTCCATGCAATTTGAACATCGTCAGCTTGAAAAACGCTATCATGCGGTGGTGAATGGAACGCATGATTTTGAGATGATTTCGGTTTATTTGCCCATTGCCATGAAACGAGATGGAACGATGGTGGCAATTGACCGACAAAAAGGTAAAGAGGCAGATACAATTTTTAACACGATGAAGGTTTACAGAAATCATACGCTCGTAGAATGTATGCCCATTACGGGACGTATGCACCAGATTCGCATACATTTGGTATGTTTGAAAGCACCCATCGTGTGCGACCCAACTTATGGTGGAGAAATGATTTATTTATCGGATTTAAAACGAAAATTTAACCTCAAAAAAGAAACCGAAGAACAGCCTTTAATCAAACGAGTTGCCCTTCATGCTCATTCATTGACGTTCAGATTATTGAATGAAGAGGTAATAAAAATTGAAGCACCCTATCCAAAAGATTTTGAGGTTTTGGTGAAGCAGTTAGATAAGTTTTCGTAATTTCGTAATAATAAAAGGCTTCGTAGTTCAATGGATAGAATGTAGGTTTCCGGTACCTAAGATGCGAGTTCGATTCTCACCGAGGCTACGATTTTAAATCCTAATTGTCTGTATTTTAGATGATTAGGATTTTTGTTTTCAGATGAATTATTATTTTTGCTTAACTAAACTCAATTCTTCAAAAATGTCATCCCTAAAACAAGCCCTCCTTCAACTCTCAAATCCTGAAAGAGCAATACTTGCTACTCGTTATTTTAAAACTGGAAAAGGACAATATGGTGAAGGCGATATTTTCATTGGACTGTCAAATCCGCAAGTACAATCCTTAGTGAAAGAGTATTGGAAATCAATGGATATGACTGATATTCAAGAACTTATCAATAATAAAATTCATGAATTACGTTTTGCGGGTTTGTTAGTTTTAGTGGCAAAATTTCCTAAATCTTCTCTTTTTCAACAACAAGAAATCGTTGAATTTTACGTAAAAAACGTTCAGCAAATCAATAATTGGGATTTGGTAGATTGTTCTGCCTACAAGATTTTGGGTAAATTTTTACTGAATAAAGATTGCCAAATTCTGTACGACTTAGCAAACTCTGGGCATCTTTGGTCGGAGCGAACTGCGGTAGTTTCCTGCCTTGAATTTATCAGAAATAAACAATTTTCAGACATTTTTAATCTCTCCGAAAAATTCCTTACCCACAAGCACGATCTCATGCACAAAGCCTGTGGATGGATGTTGCGTGAAGTAGGTAAAAAGGACGAGTTGGCTTTGGAAGAATTTTTGGATGAACACCTAAAAAAAATGCCCCGAACCATGCTCAGATACGCCATTGAGCGTATGGAGGAAGCGAAGCGGTTAGGATACTTGAAACAATAAACAGTCATCAGTAAACAATTATCAGTGAAAAATATCTGCAAATTATGGAACTAATTTGCTATAATCGGGCTGTGATAACTGATAACTGATAACTGATAACTGATAACTGATAATTGATAACTGAATTACCCAATCGCCATTTTAACCAAATCAGCCGTGTTTTTTGCTTTCACTTTTTTCATCATGTTTGCACGATGATTATCAACCGTCCGAATACTTAAAAACAGTTTATCAGCCATTTCTCGGCTGTTAAATCCCTGCACAATCATACCTAAAATTTGCTTTTCCTTGGGGGTAATTTTTTCAAAAATCGGTCGAGTTTCCTCTTGCGTTCCAGAAGTTTTTGCCAATAATTCATTAATAATTACTTCTGAAATTTCAGGTGGAAAGTATTTTCTTCCTTCTGAAACCACTTTGATGGCTCGCAACAATTCTTCTTTGTTCGTATCTTTCAATAAATAGCCATTTGCTCCATTTTCAACGGATTTTATAATGTATTCTTTATTATGGTGCATTGAAAAAATCAGGATTTTAACCCCAGGATATTCCTCCGAAATGACCTTTGCGGCTTCGATTCCGTTCATTTTGGGCATTGTTAAATCCAAAATAACTACATTCGGCATCATGATTTTCACTTTTTCGATTGCTTCTAATCCATCTGATGCTTCACCGATTACTTCAATGCCTTCTTCATCCTCCAAAAGCATTTTCATTCCTCTTCTGACAACGTCGTGGTCATCCGCTAATAAAATGGTAATTGAATTCATAATTTATAAGTTTATTTGATGAAATTTTAACTTGGTTAAATAGAGAAAATATTCTACCTATTTTCCATCTCTAATTCTCTACACTTCTAAGTTATTAAATTTTATTTTACTTCGGTATTTCAATTTTTATACTTGTACCTTTACCAATTTTCGACTGAATTTTAAACGTTCCATTCAGTAATTCCGCACGAGCTTGCATATTTTTCAAGCCACTACCACCCATTTTATTTTTTACCGATTTAAGGTCGAATCCTTCACCATTATCTAAAACAATTAAATTTATAAACTGTTCATTTTCAGATAGTTGTATATTTATAAAATCAGCTTTTGCGTATTTTGTTGCATTATGAATTGCCTCTTGCGTAATGCGATAAAGGCAAGTTTCAATGGCTTCTGGCAAACGATTAATATTTTCAGTATGAATATTAAACGTCATATTCTTGACTTTTGAAACCTGTTCCGTCAAAATCCGAATGGCAGGAACAACGCCAAAATCACTTAAAACCGAAGGAGCAAGACTAAATGAAACGGTTCGAGTTGCTTCAATAGTTTCTTGAATGAGATGCTGTAATTCATTAAATGATTTTGCTTGTTTTGCATTCGTAAAATCAAAACTTTTTACTTTTTCACTGTGCAATCGCAAGCCCGTGAGCATTTGTCCGATTCCATCGTGGAGGTCTGCCGCTAATCTTTTTCTTTCTCCTTCTTGCCCTTCCATGAGCGATGCTGCCCGCACTTTTTCCTCCGCTAATTGGAGTTTATATTTCTCTTCCGTTGCCTGAACTAAGGCTTCTTGAGTTTTCACTAATTCATCATTAGCTTGACGAAGATTACGTTCAGAATTGGTTAATTTGTTAATGACTAAACGAATATTATTAGCAATGGGTCTAAAAATAAAAGCACCTTCCAAAATCAATATCAAGAATAAAAATGTGAATAAAAACATCTCAATCTTCTTCGTAACTTCTACTCTTTCAGTGGACTCTAAATCATATTGTGTTACAATTTTATCCATTTTTTTCAGAAAAGTTTTATCACTTATAAGTATTTGATTTAAAGAGCTTTGCAATAATTTTTGCTGGTTTTTATTAGGTTTTTCAATTAGTTTTTCAATCGTTTTTGCATTCGTTAAAACTACTTTAAAAAGGGGTTCGATAGCTTGAAACATACTATCAATTTTCGCACTATTTCTTACCTTAAAAGTACGTCCATCCGTTTTTAAATCCCTATTTTTTAAAGCATAATGACTTGATTCCCAGAGAAAAATAATCTCTTTTATGTCTTGCGAATAATACTCAGCATCGGCTTGAAAAATTTTCGGATTACACAATAAAACCGCTGTTTTTGAAAGCCTCTGACTCAACATTCTTTGTCGCCCTGCCACGTTCACCACGTGCGAATCGTCCAACAAAGAATTCAAGAAAATTTGAATCAATAATTGCCCAATCACCGACAACAACGCCACTCCCGAAAGAGCAATGATGTATAGGCGAGTAAGGCGATTAAATAGTTGATTATCAAGCATATATTATTTTTCAAAACCCACAAAAACTTCTCTTCCCTCCACTTTCACAGCATAAGTTTTAATCATATAACTATCCCCACTTAAACATTCGCCCGACTTCAATGAAAAAGTCTTTTTATGAAATGGGCACGCCACTTTTGGTTCGGAATTTATGCCCGTAGAACCAATCATTCCTCTCGAAAGTGCCATTTGCTGACGGTGGGGACATAAATTTTGCGTAGCGTACCATTCGCCCCGTCTTTCAAAATTAAAGATAGCGATTTGTTCACCATCAATCAAGGCACAAGCCCCACCATTGGCAGGAATATCGTCTGTACTGCACGCTAAGTGCCATGTTATTGTTTGTTCCGAAACCATTTTATAAGTGATTGGTGATTTGTGATTGGTAATTAGCGTTGCCAGTGAAGACAACGGCAATTCTCCAAACGCTGTTCACTGATAACTGTTAACTGTTCACTGCAATTACTACCATTCTCCCGCCTTAACCATCTCCCGCATGGGTTCAAATTTTACGTTTGGGTCTTTCACTTTCGGAGCGTTTACAAAATGAGTGAATCTTTTGCGTAATTCTGGATTTTCCACTACCTCTTTCCATTCGCATTTATAGGCTTCTACTAATAATTGCATCTCTGCATCCCACGTTACGCCCATGTTCAAAACGTCATCAACCACAACAGATTTCAAGTAATTAATCCCGCCTTCCATTTTATCTAACCACGGAGCGGTGCGAGTCAATGGTTCTGCTGTTTTGATATAAAACATCAAGAAACGGTCAATGTATTTCAAGCAAGTTTCAGAATCAATATCGGTTGCCAATAATTCTGCGTGGCGAGGTTTCACGCCCCCGTTGCCGCATACATATAAGTTCCAACCCTTTTCGGTGGCAATAATTCCGAAGTCTTTTGATTGAGCTTCCGCACATTCACGAGTACAACCCGAAACCGCCGACTTTAATTTATGAGGCGAACGCAAACCCCGATAACGCTCTTCAACTTCAATGGCAAAACTGACCGCATCTTGAACACCAAAACGGCACCACGTTGAACCAACACATGATTTTACGGTTCTTAGAGATTTCCCATACGCATGACCTGACTCGAATCCTGCGTTCACTAATTGCTCCCAAATATCGGGCAAATCACCGACGTGAGCTCCGAATAAATCTATCCGTTGTCCACCCGTGATTTTTGTATAGAGGTTATATTTTAAAGCCACTTGTCCAATTACAATCAATTTTTCGGGCGTAATTTCTCCACCTGGAATCCTTGGTACGACTGAATAAGTACCATTTTTTTGAATATTTGCCAAGAAACGGTCGTTTGAATCTTGGACGGTAGCATTACCTTTTTCCAAAATCATTTCATTCCATAAACTCGCAATGATGGATGCTACGGGCGGTTTACACAATTCGCAACCATCTCCATGACCAAGATTATTTAATACTTCATCGTAAGTTCTGTATCCTTTGATTTTTACTAAATCAAATAATTCTTGACGGGTATAATTAAAATGTTCACAAATTACATTTCTGACAAAAACACCCTGCGACTTCATGGTTTCGTTGATTAAATCTTTTACCATCGGCACACAACCGCCGCAACCTGTTCCCGTTTTTGTACATTTTTTGATACCATCAAAAGTTGTGATTTTATTCTCAACAATTTCATGACAAATTGCTCCTTTCGTTACGGCTTCGCACGAACAAATCAGAGCTTCATCGGGCAATGCCATCACACCTGAAACGCCGTTTTCTGTACCTCCACGTGAACCCAACATCAAATCTTCTGGGTCGGAAGGAAGGATGGTTTTGTTCTTGGTATTTTGCAAAAGCATATTATACTGCTCGGCATCACCCACTAAAACGCCTCCTAACAAATACTTACCATCGTTTGAAATATTAATTCTTTTGTAAATCCCCTTTGCCGAATTTTCAAACACAATCGTCTGAGCATTAGGCTCTTGGATGAACGGGTCACCAAAACTGGCTACGTCCACGCCAATGAGTTTTAACTTGGTGGACATATCGAAGGGAGAAAAAATTGCCCCCGAAGCGTCGGTCGCCCCCGCCCCCAGAGGGGGAGCTACCGAGTACAATTTCGATGAAATTTCAGAGTCAAGAATTCCCCCTCTGGGGGTTAGGGGGCTGTTAGCTCCCCCTTCGGGGGCGGGGGCGA
>JANXML010000174.1 GCA_025354645.1 Arcicella sp.
GATGTTGCTAATAAACTCCCATCGGAAGCATAAATATTGCCCCTAACGGCATCCACAATGCGTTCTTTCACGTACACACGCTTGGCTTTGTCACGCCATTTTACGCCTTCAATGGTTTGCAATTTTACGATACGGTAAACAATCCCTCCCGCAAAAAGGAGGATGAACAAAAACATAAGGCGAACCCTGAATATGATGTCTCTTTTGATGTTCATTTTGTTTTTTAGTTACTGGTTATTTGTAATTAGTTACTGGTTATAGTTAGATTATCATCAAACGAATCAATAACTAATACACTGATAACTAATCCTTTACCACTATTTTTGTTGGTGGTGTTTTGTTTTCTTGCAAACCCATTGGGGCAACTCTTTTGATAATTTCTGATTGCTTTCCTGCCTTCATAAAATCGGCTTTTCGAGTGGTAAAATCGGCTCTTTGTTCTTCCACTTCAGCCTTCATTTTATCGATTTTGTGGATAAGACTCTCGGCATTTAATGAAGAAATAATATAAATTACAATCAAGCCCGAAATCCACATAACGTAACGCAATTGAGAGGCAGGAAATTTACCGCCCAAAATCCTATCCATGTTAAAAACACGGTCGAAAAAAGCAAATATTCCCTTACTCGGACGGTAAGTTGCGGAACTTCTACTCTTTATTTTGGATACGTTTTTTGCCATGGCTTTTGTAGTTATGAGTTAGTGATTTGTGGGTTGTGATTTAATTTTCGGGGATAAAAATCACTAACTCACAACTCACTAACTCACAATTGTAGCTACTCTCAGTTTTGCACTTCTACTTCTGTTATTGCTCGATAATTCTTCAGGTGATGCTTCAATGGGCTTTCTGGTAATGCTTTCTAAGGGTTTTGTTACCGTTCCAAAAACGATGTCTCTGTCCATTTCTCCCTTGAAATTTCCTGCTTTTATGTAATTTTTTACTAATCTATCTTCTAAAGAATGAAAGGTCATAATCACTAAACGACTTTCTGTATCTCTCAATAAATCAGGCGTTTGCTCTAAAAATTCTTGAATAACCTCCAATTCTTGGTTCACCTCAATTCGGATGGCTTGAAAGACTTGGGCGTAATATTTGAACTCTTTAAACTTAGGAGCAAATTTATCCAAAACTGCCTTGAATTCGCCCGTTGTTTTAATGGGATTATTCATTCTGGCACTCACGATTCCACCCGCAAGGGTTTTGGCGTTTTTCACTTCGCCATACATTCCTAAGATTTTATGAAGTTGATTTTCTGGATATTCGTTAATAACGGTAAAGGCTGAAACCTCCGATTTTTGGTTCATCCGCATATCCAAATCTCCTTCAAAACGAGTTGAAAATCCACGACTTGGTTCGTCAATTTGGTGGGATGAAATGCCAAAATCAGCCAAAATTCCATCTGCTTTTTTTATGCCGTAAAGTCTTAAATATTTTTTGATATGGCGAAAATTAGCTTCAATAAAAGTGAAACGTTTATCGTCCGAAAAAGCAAGAGAATTTTGCTTAGCGTCGGGGTCTTGGTCGAAGGCAATAAGTTTGCCATTTTCGCCTAAGCGTTCAAGGATTGCTCTGGAATGACCTCCACCTCCGAAAGTTACGTCCACGTAAACACCATCAGGGCGAATATTGAGCCCTTCAAGGCATTCTTGAAGCATAACGGGAAGATGATATAACTCGGGGGAAGTCATTTCTGTGGTTTATATGAGTAAGGATATAACACAAATTTATGGATAAAATCCTAAAAATGTGATAGGTATTTGAAAATTATAAGAATGACGAATATAAAACGAAGAAAGCCGAGTTTGATTCATAAAGAATCCACTCGGCTTTCTGGAAAATAGTACAAAAAATATCAGTTAGTTCTCGATTTTAATAAAGCGTTTGTACCGTACTTTAAAGACCCATTCAATTGTAAATCTTTCATAAAACCTGTATAATTATTGGGGATTGTTACAATATGTCCTTTGTTGATTAAAATATCTTCCGTTACGACAGGCACAGTTCCACACGACCACGTAGAGGCATCATTCCAACTGAAAGTTTTGATGCTTTGTTGTTTGTCACCGATACTAATTATGAATGGGTCAGAAGTAGTTGTACAACCGCTCTGTGAAACTGTAACAGTATAAGTTCCTGACTGTAAAGCATTTATACTGGTTGTGTATGGACTAACTGGGATAGATTGACCATTAAATTTCCATTCATAGTTAACGTAAGAAAAATAATTTGTTTGTAATGTCGTATAAGTATTTCCACAAACTGATTTCCCACTCGTAGAAGTCATTGTTGGTTTAGATATTTGCGTACCACTTGCCACTACAACATCTTGAGAATAACCTGTACAACTACCATTTGTAATTTTTATTTTATAGGTACCTGCCCCAAACATTTCATAATAAGAATTGTTGGCTCCGCTTATTAAAGTATTGTTTTTATACCATTCATAAAGATTAGTACCTGAGGGAGTATTACTAATATAATAAAAGGCGTATGGCAAGCAAGTGGTTCCGTCAGAACTGTTGTTTCTGAGCGTGAAAGTTGGCGAATTATTTACAACAACATTTATGACGTTTGAATAACTAATAATTCCACCTTCATTTATCTTCAAACGATAACCTCCTGTTTGTGTAGCATTGTAGTAATTATTTGTCGAGGAAATATCTATTCCATCTTTTTGCCATTGATATGATGCACAAGTCAAACCGTCTAATTGCAAATAAATACTGTTGCCAGTGCAGGTCTGTGTACCGTAAGGAGCTATAATTATTTTAGAAGAAACTCCATTCCTTTTCACATACAGACTTGATGAAACGCTGGTACAATTTCCTTGTTTTGTTTTCAAAGCGTATAATCCTTCTGTGTAAGTGAATATATAATAATTTGTCTCATTGGGTATAATATTACCGTCTTTCAACCATTGATAAGTGTAATTAATACTATTTTGACTTCCACCATTATTATGAGAAATATAAGCTGAATTATTTGAACACACCGTCAAAGTGTCTTTTCCTCCAGTATTGATGCTTGAAGGGATAACACTTCCGAATGTGATACTTTTTGAGTCTGAACTTGACGTTTGTTGACAATTCAAATCTGTTATTTGCAATCCATAAGTTCCTGATTGCGTAACGTTGTAGATTGGTGAAGTTGCTCCACTGATAACATTTCCGTCTTTTCTCCATAAGTAAGTAGCACTTTCAGAATTGTAGTCTGCTTTCATAGATAATATACTACCCGCACATTGATAAGGATCACTATAATTATAGAAAGTTTGCGGATAATTTGTTGAATAATATCCAAAGCCATTGGATGTAACTGCTCCACAACTTGCTTTTGTTGCTTTCACCACGTAAGTACCTGTTTGGTTTCCAGTATAAGTTGCACTAACTGCACCATTAATCACATTGCCGTCCTTTTTCCATTCATAAGCCACATCATTATTATCTGGAAAATTCAATTTTGCATACATTTTTAATGCACTACCAGGACATACATAACTGTAATTTTTACCGATTATGGTTTCTACGGATGCCGTCAATGTATTAAAATAAATCACCGCACTCGGAGGTGAGACATTACTAATATCATCTAAATCAACCACTCTCAAAACATAAGTATTCGTTGTTCCAGAACTGTATCCAGAAGGTGTTGAGAAAGTAATTGGACTGGTTTGGCTCGTTCCAATAATGGTTGGACTACTGCCAAAACTACCATTGCTATCTGAAATTTGAACCGCATAAAAATGACTTAAACCTCCGCCAGTGGTTGGTGAAAAACTTAATGTTCCAGAACCTCCCGCACAGAAGGTTGTATTTGATAAATTTACTAAAACGATATTAGCCATAAGCACATTAGTTGATGCAACGGCTTGCCCTATACAGCCTTGTCCATTATCCACCGACACAGTATAAGCTCCTCCGTTGCTCGCTACGGCACTCGCAATAACGGGATTTTGCAGATTTGAAGTATAGCCATTTGGTCCTTGCCAAGCGTAAGTTAGATTATTGGCGTAAGTATTGGTGGTTAAACGCAAGGTTGAATTTACATAGACAGGATTCGTTACCGTAGCAAAAACGGGAACATCATTAACGGGTTTCAACAAGGCATTATTAGACAAAATTGTTCCGCAAGTTCCTGTTATTTCCACGGAATAATTACCCAAAGCAGCCGCTTTCAAATTACTGATTCCGTAGCTTGCATTGGTTGCTCCACTGATATTTTGTCCGTCTTTTTTCCATTGGTAAGTTAATGTTCCTCCGCCCGTGGCTACTACTGAAAAAGTTACTGATGAACCCGTGCATTTGGTTTGTGCAAGCGGTTGAGTCGTGATTGCGGTTGGTGTTACACAATTTCCAATCGTGACAATTCCACTGCCCGAAACCATACCAGCACCGCACGAACCTACAACAGTTGTAAGCGTGTAAATAGTTGATATTGTAGGTGTTATGTTGTGAACGTATGGATTATTTGAAGTTGTAATAGTTGTTCCATCCGATAATGTAAATGTCCACGGTGCTGAACCTGTGAAGGTTACATAAATCTTTGCCGTTCCGCCCGAAGCCATTGTGGTGTTGCCACTAATGGAAGCCGTGATGGGTTCATTAATTTTGATGTTAATGGGTTCTGATTCCGCAGAGCAGTTGCCTTGTTGAACAGTGGCAGTATAAATTCCAGATTCAAGTACGTTAAATGGGCTGGCTCCACAAGTGGTTAAAGTAATACCATCTTTCTTCCAAGTAGTACAATAATATGGAATAATCCCTTTATTTTGATAATCTAATTTCACAATATTATTTCCACATACATTTGAACTTTGAGGAGTAGCATTCAACGAAAATTTAGGAAACGTATTTTCTACAAATATTGGTCTTGAATTTAATACGCAAGAACTTGTGGTGATTTTCACGTAATAACTTCCCCGTTGCGAGACGTAATAGTTTGAAGATGTTGCACCACTGATAGCAACTCCATCTTTATACCATTGAAAACTACCAGAAGGATAGTTATAGATAAAAAGTGATTGAGATGAATTAGTACAAACATAAACAGTGTCTCGAACAAAAGTACTATTGCCATCTAAGTATAAAGTTGGAACAAAATTATTGGTGTTCAATACAACTGATGTTGGTTTCGACGTGGTCACACAGTTTCCCTGAGCAACAGTTAAGGTATAAGTTCCATCTACATTTGCATAATAATTATTATTCAAACTCAGTGTTATTCCGTTTTTCACCCAATTATAAATGGCATTATCAAGCCCAGTTGATGACGGTCTGAGATAGGCATAGCTTGGTGAACACGAAGCAGGAAATTCTTGAATAATCCTTACAGAATCCAACGTTGATGATGATTTTACTTCTAAACCTTGTGAAGTTGCTGTGCATCCGCCTTGTGTCACTTCTGCATTATAAACGCCTCCTTGCGTAATGGTATAAAAGTAAGAAGTTGCCCCACTAATATTCAGTCCATTGCGTTTCCATTGATAATTATTTGAAAGATTTGGGCTGTATGAAGGGTTTATATAAGCATAGGTTTGACCACCCGTTGAACAAATCGTGGAAGCTCCCAAAGTAGGCGTTAAACTGATTGAGGACCCAAACGTAAGGGCATCGGAAGTGGCTGTAATTGAACAACTTCCATCAGTTACTCTCACCGAATAAGTTCCTGTTTGATTTGCCGTATAAGTGCGTTGATTTGCTCCACTGATGGTTTGTCCATTCTTTTGCCATTGATAAGTTTGGTTATCACTCCAATACGGCATCGTTAAAATAGCAGAACCTCCCACACATTGAATGACATCTCCTGAACGGTTTAAATTGGTGGTTGTACTACCTGTGAGATTATAAATATAAGCCTGACCCGATGTTATGGTTGGGCAAGTGCCTTGGGTTATCGAAACTGTATAATTCCCTGCCATTCCAGCGGTATATTTTGAATCAGTACCGCTTGAAGCCACATTGACACCATCCTTTTTCCACTGAAACGTCATGCCCGTAGTATCTGTTAAAGCAGTTTTCATGGTTACGGTACTTCCAGTACACAAATAAAAACTTCTGTACAATACGGATGAATTAAATCTATTCCATAAATCAGGGTCGCTAACCGTTCCGATGGTTATAGCCACACTTTCGCTACTTATAACGATGGGACTGTATGAAAATAGCCTGATTTTATAGTTTGTTCCAAAAATTAAATTGCTTGGTAATGACACACTAAATGAACCAAGATTACTATTCAATGAAACACCCCCCAAAAGAATTGGATTAACAAAACTTCCATTTTTATCGGATAATTCAACGAAGGTATTTCCGTAATAATAATTCGTTGAAGTTGAAATCTGACTATTACTAAAATTTCCCGAACGAGTATAATTAATGGTTACTGTTCTATTACTGCCACAAAAAGTAGGGGTTGAATTAATACTTGTCAATCCTAAAGTAGCAACATTTGAAGTAGGAACGGAAATATTATAAACCGTAGATTCAGCAAAATCATTTGCATTCGTTTTGCTTACTGCTCTAATTGAAATGGCATAATTTCGACCTGCAACCAGGTTTTGAACGCCAAAAGATGAATTATCGCCCGCATTGGTGTAATTGTATAAAGCCGATAATGTTGTTAAATCCACAACACGAACCAAATAATCACAAATGCCACTATTGTTGTTTTTATTCCAGTATAAACCAACAGAAGTTCCGTTGATTGAACTATAATTTACTGGAAAAACCAGCGTGGGAGCATTATTGATGTTGGCGGTACTTAGATTTGCAGCATTATTTTTGTTCCCAATTTTCTGATTTTGCCAACCTTCGGGAGGTGCAATCACAGAATCTCGTTCGGCTTTGACGATAGTGTCTGTTTTGATTCTAATGAGTGAATCCGCAGCGTAATTTTTTGCGAAAGATTGAGAGAAAATTAGGATTACAAGTGCAAGAGTGGTAATTATTTTTTTCATTAAAGTGATTGATATATCGGTTAAAAATATACCAAATATATTACACTAATGATTATTATGGTGTTTCGGATTTATCAAACGGTAAATGCTAAGGTAATAAACCTAATTTTAAAATAATTCCCGTAGAAAGAGCCACTTGCAATTGACTCGAAACGTCTTTCATCCTCGTGTGAGCAAGCATATTTTTGCAATGGGTATGAACGGTTGCAACACTCAAAAACAGTTTTTCCGCTATTTTAGGAGAATCAATGGATTTTTTTGTATTTAACACTAAAAATATAGTATCAACTCAGTAATTTTATTACCTGCAACAATCCCATCAAAATAAAAGTCCAACCAATGATTTGCCCAAAATGACCTTCATTTACGTATCGAAAAACTTTTTCTTTTTGTCGGAGTGCTATGTATGCGTATAGATAGTTGAGTGCGAATGCTCCAGTGCTTGTGCCTAACACAAAAGACAGTTTATCCGATAAATCTGAAATCTTCAAAAAGCTATAATTTTGGTAATTTATTAAGATTACAATCCAGTAGGGCAACAATTGTGGATTGAAAAAAGAAAGCAAAAAACCTTTAACAGAGCTATTGTTGAAGGTTTTTGAAGGTTCGATAATTTGTTTTGGTTTTCGAGAAACTATAATTTGTTGCATACCCAAGAACAATAAAATAGGCACAACTGCCCATTGCATTACTTGAAAAACAACAGGATATTTCTCAAAAATCATTACGCCTTCCACCGCCAAATAACCGTAGATAATTTCAGGAATTACGCCCCCAAAAGCCAATAAAAGTGCTGGATAAAAACCTTTTTGCAAGGTCGTATGAATGACAGAGAGATTAAGCGGTCCAGGATGAATTGAACCAACAAAACTGATGAAGAAAGTAATGATAAAAATAAGCATATTAAAAGGTTAGAGCTATTTTAATCAACCCAATTTTCTAATTTTATTCCTTCAATCCTATTCATACTTTTACATTTCTGGAAATTAATGTGAAATCACCCGCAAGTGCAGTACAGCCTATCAATAAATCAAAATCACTTATGGGTGTTCCTAATTTCTTAATAGTGTTTTTTGAGTAGAGAATTCTTCGAAAGCGGGTCTGACCAGAAGAATCCTCTCTTTTATCATGTTCTCAAACCCTTCTAATTTTCTTAAATTTTTGCTTTTATGTGAAGAATCGCTATTCATAACTCCGTAAAGCATCTCTAAAATTGTAAGTTCAGAAATGTAAAATTTATCGAATCCTATTCGAGTGATTTTCTGGTCTAAATTAAATTGTCCGTTCAAATAATGGATACACATATTTGTGTCAAGTAAATATTTTACTATGCCCATGAAGTGTCCATATCTTTTATAGTTCGAGATTCTTCAATATCCTTTATCATTTTATCGGCATCAATACCATCCAAAGCTCCAAAGAAAGATAAAAACTCTTCTTCGTTTTTTTCTTTCTTATTTTTTAACTTAATTTTTTCTTCCCTAAAAGTAACGTTAAGCCGTTTTGCCAAGCTGACAAAAAGCTGATAATCTACTTTTGAATGAGGTTCTATTATCAATGTGTTCATTGCTTGTCGTTTTTCATTTTTCAAATTTACACATATTCTCTTAAAACTTCATTACCACCTGTGCCTTGTCATATTTAGTCACTTTTTTATAAAAATCTACCAAATCGAATAAATATTAGTGGAAAATGATTTTCCAAAATTTATACTGAATCTATCCTACAAAATGTCCTTTCACCACCTTCCATAAAACTCCAAAAGGTACAGGCATAATGCCTCTGCGTTGTTGTTGGATGGAAATATCAGCAATAATTTTCCAGTGATGAGCCAAATCTCGGTATGCTGCCCAAAGGGTATTTTTAGGGTCGTATATATGTCCAGGTTCAGAACTTACCCCGTTTAATTCCATGATTCGGATATTTTTACCTTCGTATAAATCCTCGATTGAATTTACTTTCAAATCAAAACGACCAAAATGAAAGCCGTCAATGGTTAAGGCGATTTTATCAAAAACTTCATCTAATGTACTGTTTAACAGATGGTTATCATCCAAAAATTTAGTTCCTCGACAATGGTTTCCGATGGGTTCGAGGATTCTTTTTTCTCCCGATTTAATGACTTCATTCATACCCATATCGCCCAAACGTTTACGCATAGAATCAAGCTGAAATCTGGCTCTTGTGCTTTGCCGCATCAATTGTTCCACGGTAGATTTTCCATCGCCCAAAACCGCAAGAAATTCTTTGCGAGTAACGGAGGTAACTTTTCCAGTTGAAGCATCTGGATAACGATAATATAAAACCCCTAATTCAATATCGTAAGTAATAAATTCTTGAATTATAAAATCCTCTTGAACGTTGGATAAATACTGTACTAAATCATAATTACTGTACAGTTTTTCAACCTGCGTTCCTCTTTCGCCAACGTCTGGTTTGCAGATAATTGGGTAAACTAAATCCTCTTGAATTAATCTATCGACAATCGTTTTTAAGTCCTTTTGTTTTTCAATAAAAATGGTTTTGGGTAAATAATCTTTCGGTATTTGACGAAGAATTTCCATCTTCGATTCCCCAAAGAAACCACCATAATCAATACAAGGGTCGGCATTGGTGAAAAAAGTCAGCGAACGAGTGCGGATTGCTTGAAAAAGCCAATAAGGAAGCAACGGAACGTAGAACATCCACCAAGTCCAGTATTCAAAGTTGGTTAATTTAATGAGCCAAAGCGGTAATTTGAGAGTATTCATACCGCAAATTTACGGAGAAAAGGGCATTTACGGATGTCGGTTTGGTGACAGTTTTGGATTGAATTTTTAATGTTCAAGTTTAAAAACAACGATGACTGTCATTGCGAGGTACGAAGCAATCCTTTGGAATGATGAAAGAGACTTTGAAGTCTTCTACCCGTAAGCTAAAAGAGTGGTATAACGAAACTCCAATTCACTGCGTTCGCAATGACATACATTCATCATCTTTTAAGTTTGAAGGCACTTGCCCGTAAGCCAAAAGATTGCTTCGTGCCTCGCAATGACAAGCCATTTATCGTTTTATAAAACTTACCGCAAAATCCGCACAGGAACCCCTGAAAAAGCTGAATTTCCAGTCAATTCATCAATCAATAAATCATCCGTTAAATCATTCAAACTTACCCCTGCATGAACGGTAGCAATGTCCAATTGTACCCCTTTGCGAGCGTGTCCAAAACCGTGTGGAATGCTGACTACATTTGGCATAATTTCATCGGTAATCTCTACCATGATTTCTACTTTTCCCACCCTTGATTCAATTTGCACTTTTTCCAGATTAATGATGCCACGACTTGCTGCCGTTTCAGGGTGAATCATGAGTGTACAACGGTCACGCCCTTTCACTAATCTTTCCGAATTATGCATCCAAGAATTGTTGCTTCTGAGGTGTCTCCTTCCAATTAACTGTAAATCGAAACCGTTATTTAAACCGTCATTCATGGCATGACTCAAAGTCATGCCATGAATATTAAACGTTTCTTTTACTCTTTGTAAATCATTTAAAAGTAATTCGGGAACGATGTTAATCTGTTGATTATCAGTCAATAACTTTTCTTTCAAACACGGACGCAAAGCTCCTAAATCTTCACCATGCGGATTATCTTTTAGTTTTTGGAGGGTTAATCCGTCTTTTCTGTAAGGTCCAAATTGCATTGCCATTGCCAATTTTTCTTCTGGGTTTTTGGGTGCTGGAATCTCCGCCCCTTCTTCTGAAATTAAACGATTTTTTATCTCCTCAAATATCTCCCAATCGTGCCGTTGATTATTGTCTTTTTCAAATAATGGCTCTGAATATTTAGCAACATTTCTAACGGATAAATTATAGAAAGCTAAGTCGTAATGAGCCACTTCTAAACCCGTGGTTGGCGGTAAAATTATATTGGCATGTCGAGTGGTTTCATTGATAAAAATATCGACCGAAACCATGTAATCTAAACCTTCCAAAGCAGTGTCTAATTGCGTTCCGTTTGAGGTGCTTAATACAGGATTTCCGCAGACCGTGAAAAGTGCTTTTATTCCTCCCGCCAAGATGTCTTCGCCCATTGCCGAGACAGGTAGTTCGCCATCAAATTCTGGT
>JANXML010000192.1 GCA_025354645.1 Arcicella sp.
TGATTTGAGTTTATGGTTCGTCAAACGGTCAAGCATATCACCTACGTTTACGACTACATAATCAGGCAAAGAAGTTATTGGAATCCATTTTCCATCCGTTCTTAAAACTTCCAAACCTTCGGCAGATGCTCCCATTAACAAGGTAATCAAATTAATATCTCCGTGTGCCGCTGCTCTAACAGCACCCTCTGGCAATTCTTCTGGATTTGGAATTGGGAAGTAATGGATGGCTCTTAAAATCGAATTCCCATGCTTTACTTTATCTTCAAAATAATCTTCGGGGAGTTTCAAATACAAGGCAATGGCTCGCAATAATTGTTTACCAGCACTTTCTAATGTACGATAAGTATGGAGCGTATCTCGCTCAAAATTAGGTATTTCACTCGGGAAAAGATTATCTGGATATTCTTCCCAAATGGGGTCGCCATCGTTTAGAATGGGTTGTCCAACGTGGTAAAATTCCTTTAAATCTGCTGCTTTAAAACCTTTGGCGGTTTCTTTTCCTTTACCAATATAACCTCGTTGCCCTGAAATT
Source organism: Arcicella sp. (assembly GCA_025354645.1). GTDB lineage: Bacteria > Bacteroidota > Bacteroidia > Cytophagales > Spirosomataceae > Arcicella. The sequence goes on from JANXML010000192.1 coordinate 536, forward strand.
CCTTCAATGGCATATTTTTGTTTTACTTCATCCGAAGAAAGAAAAAATTTCTGTACGGTGTCGTATAAATCAGTGGTTTTATCGTTGGTTAAACCATGATTTTTAATGGCTACGAAGCCAATATTATTAAAAGCTGATCCTAAATCTTGTACAAATTTAGCCTTACGAGTAGCATCGCCAGCCATAAAATCTGCTAAATCAAGCGATGGAATGGTATCGAGAAGTGTCATTTTTTTTAGGTATGAGGTATGAGGTCATAGGTATGAGGTGTGAAGTATTCATTGTTTAATACCTCATAATTCATACCTACTACCTCATACCTAAGATTTATTTCAAAGCATTTTCATAATTTTTACTAACTGCATCCCAGTTAACAACATTCCAGAAAGCGGCAATATAATCGGGGCGTTTGTTTTGATATTTTAGGTAATATGCGTGTTCCCAAACGTCTAAACCTAAAATTGGAGTGCCTTTTTTTTCAGCAACATCCATCAAAGGATTATCTTGATTTGGCGTTGAAGAAACCACTAATTTTTTATCTTGAACAATTAACCAAGCCCAACCAGAGCCAAAACGTGTTGTTCCTGCCTTAGCGAATTCTTCTTTAAATTTATCAAATGAACCAAAAGTTTTTGTAATGTCATCAGCCAATGTTCCTTTTGGTGTTCCTCCTCCTTTGGGAGACATCACATTCCAGAAAAAGGTATGATTCCAGTGTCCACCCGCATTATTACGCACTACTGGCGATTGTTTTCCCGCTTCTTTTAATAAATCGAACAGAGATGATTTCTCTAAGGCAGTACCAACCAATGCTTTGTTCAAATTATCAATATAAGCTTTGTGATGACGACCATGATGAATTTCCATCGTCATTTTATCAATGTTTGGCTCTAAACTTTCAGGGGGGTAGGGCAAAGCGGGCAATGAAAATGGGGCATTTTCAAGCATAGTTTGCTCCAAAGTCATTTTTGGCAACTTGTTATTATAGCTTCTTTTAAAAGAAAAACTAAATGAATTGAACCCGTACATCGCAAATGCGGATGCAAAAGAGGTTTGGAGAAAGTTTTTACGATTCATGGATTTAATCAGAGCATTTCGTTTCAACGTATTGCTCGTTTAGTTTAGGAATAATATTAGATTTATTTAATCGGTTTTAATTTATTTATATCACTGTTTATAATTTTCATCGTGTGATTTATATTTTCGTCTGGATGCACGATGGTCATTCTCATAATTTCCACCAAATTTGGTTTAACGATAATCATATTGTCAATGTTTTCAGTCTCAGATTTTACGTATTTATCTCCCTGAATCCCTATTTTTGATAATTCAGAAGTAAATTGAATACCTTTTTCAATTTTCTGGATACTATTTTTTTCTTGATAGTTTTTCAAAAAATCCAACATGATGGGCGAAGTAAGTTCGTTGGGTTTTACTTCACTCTGAGCATAACCACAGAAAAATATTCCAATAAAAATAACGGTAAAAATGGTCTTTTTCATAAAATCGTTGGTTTTAAGTTGGAACGCAGATGACGCAGATGCCTTCGACAACGCAGATTTACGCAAATAAAAAAAAATACATCTCTTTACACTATAAACTAATATTTTCAAAATAAAATCTGCGTTACGAAGTATTTGCGTCATCTGCGTTCCATAGTTTTACTCATAAACAATTCGACTAACAATACTTCTTCCCAACGTTATTTCGTCCGCATATTCTAAATCTCCACCTATCGGAATGCCTCGGGCAATTGTGGTGATTTTTACGCTCAAAGGTTTTAATCTTTTTGTCAGATAAAATGCCGTCGTGTCACCTTCCATGGTTGGACTTAATCCTAAAATCACCTCTTTCACTTCCGATTCCGTCCCAATGCTATCCGAAATGCGTTTCAGTAAAGAATCAATCTTTAAATCGTTGGGACCAATGCCTTCCAAAGGTGAAATAATCCCCCCCAAAACGTGATACATTCCCCTGTATTGTGAAGTGTTTTCAATTGCCAACACATCACGGGTATCTTCCACTACACAAATAATGGATTCATCTCGTTTTGGATTGGAACAAATCAAACACAATTCATCATCCGAAATATTGTGGCATTGACGGCAATAACGAGTTTTTGTCCGCATTGCAATCATTGCTTCCGATAATTGAATGGTTTGGCGTTCATCCCGTTTTAGTAAATGCAAAGCCATTCTCAAAGCCGTTTTCTTTCCAATTCCAGGTAGTTTTGAAATCTCCTCAACGGCATTTTCTATGAGTTTAGATGGATAGTTCAATTTAGGTATGAGTTATGAGGTATGAGGTTGTAGGTATAAGTTATGAAGTCGTAGGTATGAGATGATGTTAAATTGCAATTTAATTACCTCATAATTCATACCTACTACCTATTACCTACTACCTCATACCTAAAATTAAATCACTCTTGCATCAATTCCACGACGACAAATATCATTTCTCATCGGTACGAGTTCTTCAAAAGTTCCTTTTTTAACGGAACATTTTCCTTTATAATGAATCAAAAGTGTACATTGTTCTGCTTGTTCTGGCGTGTGTCCGCATACTTCCATGAGTGAATTTATCACAAAATCAAAAGTATTTATCTCATCGTTATACACCATAAGGTCATTTTGATCAACGTCAATTACTTGGTCTAATACCTCTACATCTTCTTCGTATTGTTCAAAAGGTCGCATCTATTTGTGTTATCTATGTTAGGTTTCTCAAATTTTCAGTAAGATAATACTGATATTTCAGAGATTGTGAAAAATATAAGTCTTTTATGATAGCAAATTTAACAAATTTTCTCAATTTTGGTAATCTGTTATTGGTTATTCGTTACTGGTTATTTTTATTGGTTATTAGTACATTGATTATTAGTTTATTGGTTTTCAGTTTAAATCTGTCTGATTTACCAAAGATTATTCATCAATACTCGAATACTAATAACAATTCACCCGTGACTAATAACTAATCCTCAAATAACTAATCCCCAAATTATGACCACAACCTTAGCTTTCGGAATTTTAACCGTTTATTTTTTTATGTTAATCATCGTCGCTCATTACACTTCTAAGGGTGCCGACACGAACACTTTTTTTACTGCCAATAAGCAATCACCCTGGTGGTTAGTTGCCATTGGTATGATTGGAACGTCGATTTCAGGCGTTACGTTCATTTCAGTTCCTGGGGCGGTTGGTGTGGATAAATTGTCTTATTACCAAATTATTTTGGGCAATTTAGTGGGTTATATCGTCATTGCTACGGTGCTTTTGCCTTTATATTATCGCCTAAATTTGATTTCCATTTATACCTATTTAGAAAAACGCTTAGGTAAATGGTCCTACAAAACAGGTTCTGCATTTTTCCTCCTTGCTCGTACATTAGGTTCAGCCGCACGACTATTTTTAGCTGTCCAAGTGCTTCAATTAGCCATATTTGATTCATGGGGAATTCCTTTTTGGGTTTCTTCGTTAGTAACCATTTCATTGATTTGGGTTTATACGTATCGTGGAGGCGTGAAAACTATTATCGTAACCGATACACTTCAAACCTTCTTCTTATTGACTGCATTGGTTTTAACTATCGTGTTGATTGCCAATAAGTTAGACTTAGGACTTAGTGGATTAATCTCAACCATTCAAGAAAGTAAATATTCTCAAATGTTCTTTTTTGACGATTTTTCCTATAAACATCATTTCGGAAAAGACTTTATGGCGGGTATTTTTATTGCCATCGTGATGACGGGTTTAGACCAAGATTTAATGCAAAAAAATCTTACCTGCAAAAACATCGGCGAAGCCCAAAAGAATATGTTTTGGTTTTGTTGTACGTTCGCCGTAACAACCTTGATGTTCGTCTGCTTGGGAGCATTGTTATACATATATGCCGATAAAATTGGCTTTGAAATTCCCGCAAGAACTGATTTACTTTACCCAAAATTAGCTCTGAGTGGCGAGTTTGGCACATTGGCAGCCGTTACGTTTTTATTAGGTATCACCGCCGCCACGTATGCCAGTTCTGATTCCGCCCTAACTGCCTTAACAACAGCCTTTTGCATTGATTTTATGCACATCGAAAAATACGAAGAATCAAAAAGAGGACAAATTAAACATTACACCCACATTGGTTTTTCAGCTCTATTTTTCGTAATAATTCTGATATTTCATGCCGTTAGCAGTTCTTCAATTATTTCAACGGTATTTAACATTGCGGGTTATACCTACGGACCACTTTTAGGACTTTTTGCTTTTGGATTATTCACAAAAATGCCCATAAAAGACAAATTTGTACCTTTTGTGTGTATCATCGCTCCAATTTTGACCTATATTATTGACATCAATTCAAAAGAGTGGTTGAATGGTTATCAGTTTGGTTTTGAAAAATTATTAGTAAACGGAGCTATTACGTTTTTAGGTTTGGTTTTGTTGGGAAAGAAGGCTTAAAAACTAAAAAGGGGACAAATTACTGTCCCCTTTTTAGTTTTTCAATTTCTTCTCTCAGCTTTTCAATTTCACTATTTTTTTCAACCAATTGGTCATTTAGCTCATTCATTTCTCTTCCGTAAGTTCGCTCTATCTCGTCTTCAATATTTAATCCTATCATCAACTCTTTATCTGCCACCGCCCGATTTAATCTATCAACAATTTTTTTAGCAAGCGGATTTAGATTTTCACTTACATAATTCAGCTCATGGCGGTCATTAGTGACTAAGTTTTGATTAAAAACCGAAAGCATATTTTCTAAATCTGTCTGATGCACATTGGGTAGTCTTGGAATTTGGATTGTATAACTTTCGTGATTTAACAAATCAATAAATGGCTCTCTTGGCTTTGTTTCAAGCATTTTTTGTTTAGATACATCATAAAAGTTATTACTCACTTTTAATATTGGCGTTTCTATATTCTCTAATTTAAAACCTAAAAAATAAATAGTTACAATTTCTAAGGGTTGAAGAACTTGCTCATTTCCAACCATAATACTATCCTCGTTTTGATAATTATCAGCTAAGTATCGCCTAAATCTCATAATGTCAGCACTCCTTTTGGTTTTCTGTAATTCAATTAATATTTTCTTTTGCTCACCATTTTTCATCTCCACAATTGCCTTAAAATCAGGACGATACACTGTCAATGGAAAACTGTTAGCCGTCGTTTTGTATATCGTTTCTTGCGGTTGAACGGAAAGATGGATAATATTTTCATTAATTATCGCAGACAACAGTCCCTTAGAAATTTCGATGTCCTCTAATAAATATTTAAAAACTGTATCGTATATTGGATTGGCAATAATCATTTTATTCTTAATTTGTTGTGGTAAAGATAGTAATTTACTTTGCTGAATAAAATAAATACATTTTCTTGCACGGTTTTTGTCTTAAAACGATTTATACTTCCTTATTTACAATGAGCATTAAACCACTTCAAATATTATTGCGTACCGCTTTGCTTTGCACTTTCTTGCCTTTATCAAGTTGTAAGGAGAATACCCCTGTGACTAAACCTGAATTTCCAGCCTTAACTTTCGAGAATCCAGATGCCAATGGTGGTGCTTGGAAAACCATAATTATTGCTTCTCCGAAAGATTATTCCATTGATGTTCCTGTTAGTGTGGATTCAGACGAATACCAAAAAGAACTTAATCAATCAAAGGCTGTAATTTCACAACGTACTTATGCTCAGGACGTTGCCATTAATCATTGGGCTTCGGGAGGTGTTTTGCGTTGGAATCAGATTGCTCGTGAATTAGTCGCAAAATATAATCATCCACCCAAAGAAGGCGAAAAACCAGACCCCACAAAACCCATGGCTTCTCCCCCATTTGCGGCTCGTGCGTATGCTCTTTTGAGCGTTGCACAGTATGATGCGTTGGTGGCAACTTGGTTTTATAAATACAAATTTCGCAGATTAAGTCCTTCACATAACGGCTTAAAAAGTTCATTACCAGAATCTAATTTGCCCTCATATCCTTCCGAAGATGCAGTCGTTGCGGCAGTTTCTTACAAGATTTTGAGTAAATTGTTCCCTGCCGAAAATGATTATTTATACAACAAAGCCCTCGAACATGGCAATACAAGATTATGGTCGGGAGCAAACTTAAAAAGTGACATCCTTGCGGGTGGACGTTTGGGTGAACAAGTTGCAGAGAAAGTGATTGCCTATGCAAAAGGTGATAATTTTGATAACGCCAAAGATCAAGATCAAAATTGGAAAGAAAAAGCTAAGAAAATAAAAAATTCTTGGGTAAGTCAAAATGCTAAAAAACAAGCTCCATTGCTTCCTTTGATGGGTATGGTGCAAACTTGGTTTGATAAAAATGAGGTTTTAGGAAATCCACAACCTCCCGCTCCGCCTTCCTTGAAAAGCACTGAATTTAAGCAAGATATTGACTCCGTTAAAAAAATCGGCGATACTCGAACAGAGGAACAAAAACGTATTGCAGAGTTTTGGGCAGATGGCGTTGGCACTTTCACACCGCCAGGGCATTGGAATAAAATTGCTGAGGAACTCATTAGAAATCAGCACTTTACGGAACTAAGAACTGCAAAAATATTACAGCAATTGAATCGTGCAGAAGAAGATGCTGCCATTGCGTGTTGGGCAACGAAGTATAAGTATTTCTTCCCAAGACCTACGCAAGTTGATAAAAATATTAAAAACTCATTAGCCGTTCCAAATTTTCCATCTTATACGTCAGGACATTCAACATTTTCAGCGGCGGCAGCTTTGGTTTTAGGACACTATTTTCCCCAAGATTCAACTCGTTTGAAAAAAATGGCAAATGAAGCGGGTATGTCCAGAATCTACGGAGGTATTCATTATTTCTGCGATAATGAAGGGGGGAAAATGTGCGGGGAAAAGATTGGAAAATTGGCAGTGGATTGGGGAAAGTGATTTTTGTATTTTATTCATATTTTCTTCAAAATAAATTTGCAAAACTGCCAAATGGCATATACATTTACGCCATAATGTAAAATTTGAAAATTATGAAACAAGCACTTGTCGTAAATCGCCTTAAAAATCCCTTAGATTTAATTGAACTTTCTCGTAAAGGATTAAGCCGTGCGGCTGTTGATTTAGTATCTCAAAAACTAAGTCTTTCAGACCGTGACATGGCTCGAATTTTGAACATTTCAGAACGCACTTTTCATCGTTATTCGCCTGATACACAATTAGATACCTCCTCAACGGAAAGGCTTTTGAAGTTAATGTTATTGTATCAACACGGTGAAGAAGTATTCTCAACGTTAGAGGATTTCAAGCCGTGGATGAAACAATCTATGCGGATATTTGGCGATAAATCAGCCCTTGATTTGTTGGATACCATCACAGGTTTTGAATTGGTGGATAATGTTTTGAGTCGGATTGAATTTGGAACGTATTCATGATAAAATTGTATCGCCTGCAATCGGCACGCTACGGATTACCCAAAGATTTTTTATCGGGCAAAGGAGCAGAACTCACAGGTGGACGATGGAACGCCGTGGGTATGCCCGTTGTCTATACCTCTCGCACAGTAGAATTGGCTTCGTTGGAGTATTTAGTACATTATTTTGAAGGATTTCCTAATAGTAAACTTCCCGAAATGTTGGTGGCTACTATTGAGATTGATAACGAAGAAATCTTAACGATTGAGCCAGAAATGTTGCCGAAAAATTGGCGAAATAATCCTGCCCCGAGATTGTTGCAAAACGTTAGTAATCAATGGTTTAAGAGTAAGAATTTCTTAGCTCTGCAACTCCCAACTGCCGTGCATTCTCTTCAAACAGAACTATCGTATAATGTCCTTCTGAATCCACTACACGAACGAATGAATGTGGGATTAATCACTAAAATTGAGCCTTTTTATTTTGATAATCGTTACCAAAAACCACAAATTCAAGGTAATCAGATGAATGATTTAATTGAGGATATTTTAGGGAAGATGTGAGAGATACACCTCAAACCGCTTGCCTTTTAGACAACATATATTCGGTTGGTGTAATATTAAACTGCTTCTGAAAATTTCGAGCAAAATTGCTTTGAGAGCTAAATCCAACCATATACGAAACCTCAAAAATACGATGTTCGCCTTGTGCCAATAATTCGGCTGCTCTTTTCAATCGAGTAATATTAATTAATTCAACGGGAGTCAATACAGAAATAGCTTTTATTTTCCGATAAAGGGTAATACGACTCATATTCATGATTTGGGCTAATTTTTCAACGTCTAATTCTGCATCTTCCAAATTTTTATTGATAGTATCATTCAAGTTTTCTAAGAATAATTCATCCATTTTGGAATGGGCAATACACTTGATATTAACCAAAGGTGAGTTGGCAAAATATTCACGAATAATATATCTATTACTCAACAGACTAACTATTTGTGCCTGCAGATGTTCCTTAGAAAAAGGCTTTTCAATGTAAGCATCTGCCCCTAATTGAAGCCCTTCAACCTTTGATTTCAACGAATCTTTGGCAGTGAGCAGTATTAAAGGAATATGCGAATTTTCGAAATTAGATTTCACTTTTCGGCAAAATTCAAATCCATCCATAACGGGCATCATTACGTCGCTAATGATTAATTGAATTGATTCGGTTTCCAAGACTTTCAAGGCTTCTTGACCGTCTTGGGCTTTCAGAATGGTATAATTGTTTCTCAACATCCTTTCAAGGAAATCAAGAATTTCTTCGTTATCATCAACGAGTAAAATGGCTGGGTTCATCGTTTTTTATTTTCACGCTGTGGAGCAAAGATGCTAAGGTTGTGTTTCCAGATTTTATTATGTCTTCTTTTTAAAATTGAGATTGTAAGAAAAGCGTTTAAAGAACACGCTTTGCAACTTTGCGTGAATTGTTGGTCATTTTTGTTTCAGAGGCAATGAAAGTACGAACACATTTAATCCATCATCTGTGTCTTTTACGAAAACTTTACCGTGTAAAAGTTCAGTTAAAGACTTGGTTAAAGATAAGCCAATTCCCGTGCCTTGCTGTTTTAAAGTTTCTTTTAATCGGTAGAAAGGCTCAAATATTTTCTCTCTCATTTCAGGCGGAATCGTTAATCCATCGTTCTCAAATTCAATCGTAAAAGTAGCATTATCGGAAGGTTTTAAAAGACGAACTGCTACCTCTTTGTGAGCGTATTTTATAGCATTATTGAAAAGATTACTTAAAATTTTATTTAAAGCTTCTTCATCTGTAATTGTAAAAATATCCTCTGAATCAATTTCAAGGCTATATTTCAGTATTCTACGTTTCGCCAAATCTTCAAAAGTGTGGAATTCTGCTTGCAAAATTCTCGTAATATTCACTTCGCTATAATCAAGAATAAATCCTTTGGTTTCTATTTTTCTAAAATCTAAAATTTGAGATACCAACTTGAGGAGCCTTTCAGTATTTCTTTCCATCAAAACAACATCTTCCTTAATTTGTGGCAATTCATCAACTTGTTCCAAAAGGTTCTCAACGGGTCCTTTTATCAACGTAAGGGGCGTTCGGATTTCGTGGGCAACACTCGTGAAAAAATCAATTTTAGATTCATAAATTTCTTTTTCTTTTTTATCTTCCACGATAATATGATACGTTCTGAGCAGATAATATATCAATGAAATAACAACCAAAGTATAAAAAAGGTAAGCCCAAAAAGTAGCCCACCAAGGCGGGAGAACAATAATGGTTATTTTTTTTTCATTTTTACTCCAATTTCCATTAATCGATGCTTTCAATTTAAAAACGTACTTACCCGATGAAAGGTTGGTAAAATAAACTTTCCTATTACGCTTTAATTCAGTCCATTCTCTGTCCAAGCCTTGCATGAAATAACTATAAATTGTCACATCGGGGGAAATATAACTCAATGCCGCAAATTCAATACTAAAAGAAGATTTATCATGGGGCAAAACAACTTCATTCGTCGTAACGATTGAGTTCTTCAAAACAGAATTTATACCATCAATTTCTTGTTGTTTATTTTGGACTATAAAATCGGTAATGTAAAGTGGTGCATCGATTTTTTCTTTAACTAAATCGTTCGGATTGAACGTAATCATGCCCTTCACGCTTCCAAAATACATTTTACCGCTTTTGTCCACATAACCTGAATTGTAATTAAATTGGTCACCTAATAGCCCATTATCTTTTGTATAAATAATGAATTTACCAGTATCTGGATTATAATTAACCAATCCTCTGGAAGTTGTAATCCATATTTTATGATTGGCATCCTCTAATATTTTAAAAATAAAATTGCTTGGAAGTCCATTATTTGTAGTAAAAGAGATAATCTTCTTCCTGTTCTTGCTCAATTTCCATACGCCACTGCCTTCGGTGGCAAACCATAAGCATTGTTTACTGTCTTCAAACAAAGAATTTAGTTGATTATACGAAAGTCTTTTGTCATTATCTGGATTATCTAATACTTTTCCCTTTTCGCCCGTCTTAGGGTTAAAATAAGTAGCACCATTGTGGGTTGCTATCCAAATTTTATGTTCGTAGTCTTCCAACATTGCTGGAACAAAAATATTTGGTTCAACTTCCTTAACTAAATCAAATCCATCATTTTTTGAATCATATTTATACAATCCATAAGAGCATCCTACGTAAATATCGCCCGATTTTGACCTAAATAAACTTACTATAAAATTACTTTTCAGCTGCTTCTTTGTTGAACCATAATTGTAATGACGTATAATATTTCCCGTTCTTACGTCCATCACATCTAAACCATGTTCAAAAGTGCCAATCCACAATTCGTTTTCAACCGCCAGAAGTCCGTGTATATTTGAATAGGCAATACTGTTTTTTCTACCAGTAGGAATATATTGAGAAATAATACCTGTTTTTGGGTTCAATTTATTAAGTCCAGCATCTTCCGTTCCAATCCAAATGTTTCCAAATTTGTCTTCACAAATCTCTCTAACGGCATTTCCACTGATTGCGTTTTTTGAATTATCGGGAAAGTATTTATGAAATACTCCGTTTTTATTCGAGTAATAATTAATACCCCCAAAGTAAGTACCAGCCCAAATTCCACCTTCATTATCCATGCAGAGCGTATAAACAGCATTATCATTCAAAGAAAATGGATCGAGAAATTTTTTCTTTAAGTTGGTAAATTTCTTGGTAATTGTATTAAAAATAAAAATTCCAGATTCGGTGGCAAACCAATACTCACTTTTTGAGTATTGTAGAATGTCCCTAACATGAATTGAAGATTTATCGGGATTGAGCGTTAATACATCTTTATAAAAGGAAGTTTTAATGTCAAATTCTTTTAATCCCTGACTTGCCGTGCCAATATAAATAGTGTTATTATTGGTTACAAACATCTTAGAAATATGATTGGAAGTTGAAAAAGGAGAATGGGCAAAAACGTTGAAACTCGCAAATTGCTCCGTATTTTCATCGTATTTATGAATAAATCCATCACTTGTTGAAACCCAAATATGGTCATTGGAATCAGCACATAGAGAAGAAGCAGAAAAATATTTTTCTTTTGGAAATTTTTTAAGCGTCTTCGTTTGAAAACTGTAACGATACAAAACATCCTTTGAAATTATCCAGAGATTATTCCGTCCGTCCATTTGAAGCCCCTTAATTTCGCCTAAGGTATCATTAAAACTTACCAGTTTTTCTTTATCGTAATTATACGTGTAAATTCCTTTCCTGCACCCAATCCATAGCACATCATGGCTATCGGTCATCAAATGATTTGTATAATTAATATTTAATAATTTATCGTCATTTTGAATTGGATTAAATACCTTAAAATGATAGCCATCAAAACGATTCAACCCGTCCTTAGTTCCAAACCAGAGAAATCCTTTTTTATCTTGTAGACTGCAATAAACGGTATTATTAGAAAGTCCATTTTCGACTTGATAGTTTCTGAAAGAATAAGTTTGGGCAGTAATTTTGAATGTAAAAGATTGATTAAATTCCAAAAATAGGAATAGCACAACATAACGTCCCAAATTATTAATCGCCCATAGTTTACCTTTTAAAATACTCATTTTCCTGTTTTTACTATTCCATGGCAATTTAACAATATAAAAGGTTGATGTAAATAAAATGAAACATTTTGTTGAAATAATGATACATACTGAATCAAGTACAAAAATCCATAATTTTAACTTTGTCCTATCTCTGAGAAATTACGCTAAAAAGTATCAAATAACTTCAAATTTGATTGATACTATTTACCAAAACCATCAAAAAATAAGCATTAATTTAATAAGATTGGGTGTAATACAAGAAGTCGGGGTTGAAATGAACCCCGCTTTTCTTTCAAATAAACAAGTATTAATTTAACAAAAACTTCTTATAATTAAGCAGATAAAAGTCGCATATTTAGTAATCTTTTGTAGGACTTCCATGTTAGTCGATTCATCTAATTTGTATTAAAAATTTGGATGAATCGAAACGTATGAAATCACTAATTTTAAGCAAGAAACGTTTTAATAGGCTTTTTTATGAAAATTTTAAAGACTATATTTAGAAATAAATAAACATTAAATTACCCAAAATACCCAATCAAAATGAAATATATAAAATTATTACTTGGATTGTTAACCGTTATAAGTTTATCATTAGGCTGTTCAAAATCCGCAAAAACAGAAAATCAGAATATGGCTGATAGTAGCGAAACAACCAAATATCAACTACCCAACAAATTGGCTTTTCAACAAACCATTGAAGGTAAAAAAACAGATTTATACGTCTTGAAAAACAGCCATGATATGCAAGTTGCCATCACAAATTATGGAGGTAGATTAGTGAGTTTATTAGTACCAGATAATGGAAAAGTAATTGATGTTTTGGTCGGTTTTGATAACGTAAAAAGCTATACAGATTCAACTGAACCCTATTTTGGTGCTTTGATTGGTCGTTATGGAAACAGAATTGCAAACGGAATATTCAAATTAGATAACAAAGAATATAAGCTATTTATCAATAACGGAAAAAACGCCCTTCATGGAGGTAAAAAGAACTTTCGGGCGGTGGTTTGGGATGCAAAACAGACCTCAGATTCAACCTTAGAATTATCTTATTTATCCAAAGATATGGAAGAAGGTTATCCTGGAAATTTAACGGTAAAAGTGATTTACACACTCACAGATGCCAATGAATTAAGTATTGATTATGAGGCAACAACCGATAAAAAGACGGTTTTAAATCTCACCAATCACGCATATTTTAATTTGAATGGGTATGATAAAGGTGATATTTTGAATCATGAATTAATGCTCAATGCTGACAATTACACACCCGTTGATTCAACATTAATTCCAAAAGGAAAGAATATTTCGGTTAAAAATACGCCGTTTGATTTCACAAAATTGACACCCATTGGGTCAAGAATAAATCAAAAAGATGAACAGATAAAATTTGGGGGTGGTTATGACCATAATTTTGTCCTGAATCCAAATCCTTCAAAAGCAATGAATTTTGCGGCAAAAGTAGTGGCTGATAAATCCAACATTGTGATGGAAGTTTTCACACAAGAACCTGGTGTTCAGTTCTATACAGGAAATTTTATGGATTCGAGCCATACGATTAAAGGTGGTAAAAAAGATGATTTCAGAACGGCATTTTGTTTAGAAACTCAGCATTTTCCAGATTCTCCAAATCAACCAAATTTTCCTTCAACCGTTTTGGAAGTTGGAAAGAAATACCAGACAAAAACAATTTATAAATTTTCAGTAAAATAATAATTCATATCATGTAAAGAGGCAAATATACCCACGTAAAGGTTATGTTTAATTTTCTTTGCGACCCTGAAACTTTGCATGAGTAAAACCAAATCATTAGCTAAAAAAATATGAAAAACGTAAAAAAATTTATTTTTATAAATACACTATTTCTTTTCTCAATAATTAATATTATTGGAACATTTTCACAAACGCCTATTCCCTTGCCCGAACACCCAAGACCCGATTTTGAGCGGTCAATGTGGCAAAATTTGAATGGTGATTGGGACTTTGAATTTGATAAAAACGATGCAGGAATCACGGAAAAATGGTTCTCGGGATCAAAGAAATTTACCAAGATTATTAACGTACCTTTTCCATGGGGTTCCCCACTTTCAGGCGTTAAAAATGACGCAGATATTGCTTGGTATTCAAAGAAAATTAACGCAAAAAATGAATGGAAAAACAAAAAAGTATTCGTCACCATTGGAGCGTCCGATTGGAAAACTACAGTTTGGTTAGACGGCAAAGAATTGGGAAGTCATCAAGGAGGATATACGCCTTTTTCGTTTGAATTAACCAATTTGAAGTTCGGAACTGAACGAAACTTAGTAGTAAGAGTGGATGACAAACGTCGAGATTTCACACTTTATGGCAAACAAGGCTATGGAGATGCTCGTGGAATTTGGCAAACTATTTTTTTAGATGCGAGGGGGCAACAGTATCTGGAAACGGTACATTTCACACCTGATATTGACAAAAACCAAGTGAAAATAACGGCTTATCTCACAAAGCCTGCGGAAAAAGACCTTGATTTTGAAGTAGAAATACTCGATAATTCAAAGACTACTAATCGTCAAGTTTTTCCAAAAGGCAAATCTGAATATTCGTTTGTAATTCCCATCAACAACACTCATTTGTGGACGTTGGAAGATCCTTTTTTATATTCGGTAAAAATGAAATTAGTTGATGACGAGGTGAAATCATATTTTGGAATGCGTAAAATTTCAACGGTTTACTTACCCAATACAAATTTTAAATATGTTGCTTTAAATAACAAACCCATTTATTTGCAACTTGCTCTCGACCAGTCCTATCATCCAACGGGTTTTTATACGTTTCCAACGGATGAGTTCATGAAAAATGAGATTTTATTGGCTCGGAATATTGGGTTAAATGGCATTCGTACCCACATAAAAGTGGATGTTCCCCGTAAGCTATATTGGGCAGATAAATTGGGCGTTTTAGTGATGTCAGATTTGCCAAATTCTTGGGGTGAACCCGATAAAGATGCCCGACAAGAATCGGAATATACCTTGAAAGAAATGATAAAAAGGGATTATAATCACCCTGCCATTTTTTCTTGGATAACCTTTAATGAAACCTGGGGTTTGCGTTCCAAAGTGGAAATTGATGGCAAAAAACAATCAAAATATCTTCCAGAAACACAAGCATGGGTTGCCTCGGTTTATCATTTAGCAAAATCTTTGGATAATACTCGTTTGGTGGAAGATAATTCCATTTGTTGCGGTGCGGGACATACTGAAACTGATATTAATTCGTGGCATTCTTATCTGCCAGGAGCGGGTTGGGAGGCAGAATTAAAACAAATATCCGATAAAACTTTTGTGGGTAGTGAGTTCCATTACGAAAAGGGATACAAACAAACGGATGTTCCAAATATCAATTCAGAATGTGGAAATGTGTGGGGTTATGACGGCAGTACGGGAGACGTGGATTGGACTTGGGACTATCACCGTATGATGAATACTTTCAGAAAATACCCAAAAATTGCGGGTTGGTTATATACCGAACATCACGACGTAATTAATGAATGGAATGGATATTACCGCTTTGACCGAACTGAAAAAGATACAGGAGTTGGCGAGTTGGTGGAAGGCATGGGAATTAAGGATTTTCACTCCGATATTTACCTTTCAACGGGCAATGAAATCAGCAAAAGTGTGAAGCCGAAGGAAGAAGTTTCCATTCCTTTGATTTTATCTTCAATGACGGATAGAGAAATGGGAAATAACTTAAATTTGAAGGTAAAAATGTACGGTTATGATGCCCTCGGTCAGCAAAAAACGTGGGGAAATATGGAGAAAATACTTCCCTATCAAGCATGGATGCAGAAAGAATTAGAACCCTTGAAATTGACCATGCCCGATGAAAAATCGGTTGTTATTGTATCATTAATTTTGGAAGATAATTCTGGTAATGTTGTACATAGAAACTTCACTACATTCATTGTGGAAGGGAAATTAGCCCCTGAAATAAAATTATTGAATGGGAAAATGGCAAAAACGTTGAGCGTTGAGGCAAAAGATTTTAGCGATGCAAAGTGGTCGAAAAAACAGTGGAATGTAATGGACGGAGCGAAAGTAAATGGAGCAGGAGCGGGATATTTTGAGTATAAAATCAAAATACCAAAAGATATAAATTTAGCAACAGTTTCAAGTGCTTCCTTTGTGGTTGAAGCCTCTGCAAAGCAACTTTTTGCCAAGGATATGGATAAAAAACTGGCAGGAAACGAAGACTATATGTTGGGTGCAAAAGCAGAGCCAAGTCAAAACAAAAATGCGTATCCAATGACCGATATTTCAAGATTCCCAACGGCTGTTTCAGTTAAAATAAATGAAAATTTTGCGGGAAGATATGACCTGCCAAATGACCCCGCCGACCACCGTGGAATTTTATCTTGGCATTATCAAGTTCAAAATAAAACATTGAACGAAGCAGGTTCTTATGGCTATCGTTTAAGTGTAAATATTCCTAAAAAAGCACTTGAAGAAGCCATAAAAACAGGAGAATTAATCATCAAATTGGAAGTAGATGAAGGCTCAAATGGAGGTTTGGCAATATATGGAGACAAGTTTGGGCGTTATCCAATGAATCCTACGGTTATTTTTGTTTACTAAGAAAATAATAATTGAAAAGTACTTTTGAAAAATAAAATGGTTAATAGTGTAAGAAGTCGAGGTCAATATTGACCTCGATTTTCTTTTTTAATTTAGAGCAAAGCAAAAGCCCAAACTTTGCGGTCGGGGCTTTTGTAATATCAATTTCTGAAATTAATTTATAAGTTATAATGCGAGCGAATAACTCCTTTATATCCGTGTTGTGATAGCCACGTTAATTTCTCTGTTGCTCCTTCTTTCGTGTAAAATTCACCAAACATCAAGCGGTAGATTTTCCCAGTATCCTTCGCTCCCACTTGCACATAAATTTCTTCTTTTTTTACGCCCATCTTTAACAATTCATCGTATAAATCCTGAACCATATTCAAACTTGAAAGGGCTGTAACTTGTACACCAAAACCTTTTGGATTTTTCTCCGCACCGACAATATCATACGTATGATTAATTGAAAATGGTTCAACGGGTGCTTTTGGCGTTGTATTCACCGTTACAGGTTTTGTGTCCTTTGATTCTTTGCTTTCTTCTTTCGACGTTACTTCACAACCTTTGTTTAAAAGATTTTCGAGGGCTTTATCAATTACTTTCTCAGGCGTTGGTTGCGACACAACCTCTAATCTTACCTTTGCTTTTCCGCTTGCCATCATGCCTAATTTTGAGGCAGCTTCTTTGGATAAATTAATAATTTTACCCTCTTCTTCACATTTACAATAATCATTAATTCTCACCTGTACCGAAAGATTATTTTCTAAATTCGTAACTTTCAGTAAGGTATTTAATGGATATTTTGAGTGTGAAGCCGTCAGTAATGCGTCATCGTATTTCTCTCCGAACGATGTTAATTTACCTTTGAGGTTAGCCGCATAATAGCGAGCAGTTCCCTCCTCACCGCCCTTTGTGGGGGTGCTAATTTGGTTTGCTACTAATCGAGCAGAAAACCACAAAACAACCAATGCTGATGCAATAATCTTAATCATGGCAATAATGGTTTAAATGTTAACTCAGGCTAAACTTTTGTTTAGTATGGAAGTTTTAGTCAATTCTTTCAAGAATTCTTCATATTATTGTGTTCAAATTCTTAAAATAATGCTTTCACTGCAAATCTAAGCACTTTTTTTAACATACAATTTAATGTATTCAATTTGCGTGCCAATTTTTATAAACGAGTAAAAACGTATATATAAATCATCTCAATGATTTATTTTTCGTTATATTTATTTTAACAAAAATACTATGAATCCAATTCCTGCAAGCATTCAAGGACAACAAAGAGTTATTATCGAACACGTATCTCCACAAATAGAAGCTGGGCGTTTTGCCGTCAAAGCCTTCGTGGGCGATGTTATAAAAGTGGATGCGGATATATTTTTAGATGGTCACGATTTACTTTCTGCAAATCTGCTTTATAAGTTCTCAAAAGATAAAAATTGGACATCCGTACCCATGAATTTCACCTTGAATGATCATTATGAGGCTTACTTTACCGTTTCTGAAAATGGATTTTATACTTATACTATCGAAGGTTGGGTAAATCATTCTGCCACTTGGGAACACGAAATGTTGATGAAAATAAAAGATGGTCAGTACGTAAATGTTGAGCTTTTAATGGGAGCAAATATTTTGAAAAATATGTCTAAAATTGCCACAAAAGAAGATAAACCCGAATTGAAATCTTACGCAAAACTCTTCCGAGACCCAAAACATTATGAAGAAGCCGTTACCTTTTCCAGTAGCCCGCAAATGCACCATTGGATTCACCAATATCCCGATAAACAGCACGTTACTACTCATCGAGAATTAAAAGTTTGGGTTGATAGAGAACGTGCTGCTTTTTCTTCTTGGTATTCAATGTTCCCTCGTTCTGCCTCTTCCGAGCATAATACGCACGGCACATTCAAAGATGTTGAAGAAAATGTGTTGCCTCGTATGAAATCATTAGGTTTTGATGTGTTATACATTCCACCAATTCACCCAATTGGAAAGCAATTTCGGAAGGGCAAAAACAATTCAACCACTTATCAAGAAGGCGAACCTGGCGTGCCTTATGGCATTGGTTCTGAATTGGGAGGACACACCGCAATTCATCCAGAATTAGGGACATTTGATGATTTGAAACAATTGATAAATGCTTGTAAATCAATGGATATTGAGTTGGCGATGGATTTGGCAATTCAATGTTCGCCCGACCATCCTTGGGCAAAAGAACATCCAGAATGGTTTAAAATTCGCCCCGACGGTACTATTCAATACGCTGAAAATCCCCCAAAAAAATACCAAGATATTTATCCAATTAATTTTGAGTCGGAGAACTGGCAAGAGCTTTGGCAAGAACTCAAACTTGTGATGATGACGTGGGCAGCTTGGGGCATACGCATCATCCGTGTGGATAATCCTCATACAAAAGCGTTCGGATTTTGGGAATGGGTAATTGCGGAAGTGCAGGCAGAATATCCAGATATGATTTTCTTAGCGGAGGCATTCACGAAACCAAAAGTGATGGAACAATTGGCAAAATTGGGCTACACACAGTCCTATACCTATTATACATGGAAAAACACCAAATGGGATTTTATGACCTATATGAACGAATTGAACACCCAAGCCACGTATATGAGACCAAGTTTTTGGGCAAATACGCACGATATTTTGCCGTATAGTTTGCAAGGCGGATTGGAACCGATGTTCTTGATTCGGTATTTCATGGCGGCAACTTTATCATCTAATTACGGAATATTTGGACCTTTTTATGAATATATGATTAATGAAGCCAACCCAGGAAAAGAAGAATACAAAAATTCAGAAAAGTACGAAATAAGGCAGTGGGACTGGAATATGGAAAATAAATTAACTCATATTATCCGCATGACCAATAAGGCGAGAGTAGAAAATACGGCTTTGCAGAGAACCAATAACATTACGTTTTGTGATATTCAAAATGACAATATTTTGGCGTATTTGAAGACGGCTTGGAATGGCAATAGAATTCTTACCATCGTAAACCTTGACCCTTACCAAACACAAGGGGGTTACGTAAGAATGCCCCTAAATTTAATCCACAAACAGCCAGACGAAGAATTTATCGTTCATGATTTATTGACGGGAGCGAAATACTTTTGGAAAGGGGAATATAATGCCATTGAGTTGAATCCAAATTTGATGCCGATGCACTTGTTTCGGATTGAAGATTTATAGTGAATGCCCAAAGACAACCCATCGTTGGTGCAATTTTAAGGTTTTCTTTCCCAAATGATTCTAATATTTAAAAACAATCATAAAAATTTTAACAATAAATATGAAAGTAAAAACCGCACTTCTATTTTTAATCATTTCAATAATCTCTTGTAATCAACAAAAAAAACATCCAATTGAAGGCACTTGGAAACTTCTAAAGGGTACACTCATCGAAAACGGTGATACGGTGATTACTGATTATACCAAAAACATTTCTTTCATTAAGATTATCAATAGTTCTCATTTTTCATTTCTGCAACACGATTTAAAGAAAGGAAAAGATTCGACGGTAGTTTTTTCTTCAGGTGGTGGAAAATATACTATCAACGACAGTCTCTATTCTGAAAATTTGGAATATTGCAGTGCCAGAGCGTGGGAAGGCAATAATTTTAAATTTAGTTATCTTATCCAAAATGATACGTTAGTTCAAAAAGGCATAGAAAAAATTGAAAATCAGGGCATTAATAGAATAAATATTGAAAAATATGTCAAGATAAATAAGTAAATGAGTTTTTTAAACACAAAAAAGGGTAGCTTAAATAGGTTGTTTAGCTACCCCTTTCAGTAATTTTCAAATCCTTAATTTTTCGTATTGTTTTCATTTATTAATATCTTTGTGGGCTATGCAACGCAAACTCATTCTTTCAAGTCCCCTTCTGGAAATCACCATCAGCCGTCTCTGTCAGGAATTGATTGAGAATCATCAGGATTTTGCTGATTCTGTCATCATTGGTCTTCAACCAAGAGGCATCCATTTTGCCCAACGAATTCATCAAGAATTGGAGGATATTACCAACGTAAAAATTCCTTTTGGATACTTAGATGCAACTTTTTATCGGGATGATTATCGCCGCCGTAAATTAGTGAAAGCCAACGAAACAAAAATCTCCTTTGTTATTGAAAATAAGCGAGTTATCTTGATTGATGATGTGTTGGCAACGGGTAGAATGGTGCGTTCAGCGTTGGATGCCATGACGGCTTTTGGTCGCCCCGAGAAGGTGGAATTATGCGTTTTAGTGGATAGAATCTATAACCGAGACATCCCGATTCATGCCGATTATGTGGGTAAAAAAGTCAATACCTTAGACACTGAAAAGGTATTAGTAGAATTGCAAGAACAAGGACACGAAATGGACAAAATTTGGTTAATTACTAATTAGGGGTTGGGGGTTAGGGGTTAGGATTTGTTACTAAAAGGCGTTATTTCTAATTTGTCTGAAAGCAAATCCCAACTCCCAACCCCCATCCCCCAAATAAAATGCAAAAACTTAGTACAAGACATTTATTGGGCATCAAAGACCTCACGCCCGACGACATTGAACTCATCATGGCAACCGCCCGTGAGTTCAAAGAAGTCATCAATCGCCCTATCAAAAAAGTACCATCTTTGCGTGATGTAACGATTGCAAATGTCTTTTTCGAGAATTCAACTCGTACTCGCTTGTCTTTTGAATTAGCCGAAAAACGCCTTTCTGCCGATACGCTAAACTTCTCAGCATCAGGCAGTTCCGTTAAAAAAGGTGAAACCCTTTTGGATACCGTCAATAATATTTTAGCCATGAAAGTAGATATGATTGTGATGCGTCATGCCAGTCCTGGGGCACCTCATTTTCTCTCAAAACACATTAAAGCCAACATCGTGAACGCTGGTGACGGTACGCACGAACACCCAACGCAAGCACTTTTGGATTCCTTTTCAATGCGAGAAAAATTAGGGGGAGATTTAACAGGAAAAAGAATCGCTATCATTGGTGATATTTTGCATTCGAGAGTGGCACTATCCAATATTTTAGCCCTCAAAAAACAAGGAGCGGAAGTAACACTTTGTGGACCTTCAACGCTGATTCCGAGGTATATTACTGATTTAGGCGTAAAAGTCTCACACGATGTGAAGCAAACATTGGCTTGGTGCGATGTGGCAAATGTATTGAGAATTCAGTTGGAACGTCAGCAAATCAAGTATTTTCCTTCGCTTCGTGAATATTCTTTATACTTTGGAATTAACAAAAAAATGTTGGATGATTTGAATAAAGAAATTGTGGTGATGCACCCTGGACCCATCAACCGTGGCGTTGAATTATCGTCTGACGCCGCAGATTCGCATCATTCTATCATTCTTGACCAAGTGGAAAATGGCGTTGCCGTGAGAATGGCGGTACTTTATTTATTGGCGGGACAGAATTAGCTTGTAAATCGAATCTTCCGATTCGAACGAAAAAAATCATTAAACCCTCGAATTAGAAGATTTGATTTACAAATCTCCGATGATAATTAATCTGTCCAGTATGATACGCCAAATGTCCGTGCAAGTGAATTAAAAAGTACTCCGTAGTCATTTCATAACCCAACACATTTTCTGGATAAATTGCCTTCATTTGGGAATCATTAAGGGTTGAAAGCACTTTTGAAACCACTTGATTTACTTCTTCAATAGATTTCAACAATATTTCTTTCGGAATATTTTTATTCCCAAATTCAGCCTCACGATTACGTACATAACCAGTATTGCCTAAATTTCTTCCAAAATAAGAATTCAAATTACCGATTAAATGCAAAGCAATGTTACCGCCCGAATTGTTTGTCCCTTCTAAAATTTCCCAAAGTTGAGATTCCTCTTGGTATAATTCGATTTCCTTATAAAGTTTTTGAATGTCTCTTTGAAAGAGTTGAAAAAGAGATTGTTGCATGAAATCACTGGATTTTAACCGCAAAGTCGCTACGACGCAAGTGGTTTTTGTGGATAAATATTATTTATTTTACCTATTTTACATTGCGTCTCACCGTCCTTGCGGTTATTTATTCTTTGCCCATTTTCTCAGTTTACGAGCATAAAAATATTGATATGGAGATACAATTATTTCAAATAATTTCTGAAAAAAACGACTAATTTGAAATAGTTTTGAAGGATAAATATGCGTTTGATTCTTCAAAATACCATTAATCATTGCCTCAGCCACTTCTTCGGGCGTACTGGCTGGAAAAGGCACTGGAACTTCACGACCAGAAAAATCAGTTGAACGATTAAAAAAATTGGTTTTAGTAGCAATCGGATATACCAAAGAAAGATGTCCAAGATCTTGATTTTCAAAGCGATAAGCGTCTTCAAAACGGTCGAGAGCCGCTTTTGTTGCTCCGTAAAGGGAATAACCTGGAATTGCCAATTTTGCCATTGCTGAGGAAGTCATTAACACAAAATATTCCCGCCCAATGTTCAATGTTTTCATTTTCTGAAAGGCATAAATCGGCGAAATAACATTGACTTGAAAAATCTTTTCGATGCGTTGCCAGTCAGGTTTCTCAATCACTTCGTAGTAAGCAAAACCAGCATTAGCAATAAAAATATCAATCGTTTTAAATTGTGTGATAGCAAACTTAAAAAGCCTATCAATTTCTGACTGTTGAGATAAATCACAAACAAAAGGAATGACTCTATCCGAAGCATTTTCAATAACATCCAAATCAACGGCAATAATCTTAATTCCCTCAAAATCAAGCAATTGATTCAATAAAGCCTTACCAATGCCCGAAGCTGCACCCGTAAGAATGATATTTTTATGGGCTATTTGCATAATAGCAATGATAAGAAGATGTTTAAATTTTATAAATATCTGAAAATGAATAACTTATGAAATAAACTGTAAGCTCTTTCCGAAATCCCGCTGTTTGAGCGAAGCGAGTTTCGGGATTTCTTGATTTTCTTTTGTTACTTTTCTTGTATCAAGACAAGAAAAGTAAAGCCATGCAAAAGGAAATTTTGTTATTTCGAGAAAAGCCAAATTAAATTTTTAAACATCTTCTAAATTGATTTAATCAGATAACAGAAAATACAATATTATTTTCCTATTTTTTCTATGTAACTTATGAAAGCTATGTGGTTACAAAGTAATCCTTTTTCACCAAAGGCACGTTAAAATTCATCTCAAAATCTTTCACTTTCATCGTGAGTAAAGGCGATGCTTTTGATAAATCTGGAAAGAAATTTTCATCTACTTTAATCGACTTTATGGATGCCAAAGTTGCCTTTCCTTTTGCGGTTGGATTGGTAATTATCAAGTCTTTACGCAGTTTTTGAACGACGGTCAAAGGCAGAATGGAAGTAGTTAATGGAAAGGAAATAAATCCTTTTTTAATCGTGGTTTTAAAGAATTCTTTATCCTCAATTTTAACAGAAATATCTTCCGTTCCATCCGTATTTGTTTGCCAATCAAAATCAGCGTATTGTTTCGGAATTCCCCAATTCTCAATGCCATTATACACACTATCACGACTGGAAACGTAGATTTTTGAAATTGAAAACATCTTTTTCCAATCAAATGTAAACATGCCAGGAATAAATAAAAGTTCTTTGTAAGGTCCAACGCCCGAGGTTTTATAATCAACTAACATCACCGTTCCAACGTATCCCAAAAATCTATCTCTTTGATAATCAGCCAAGAAGCCGTTTTCATACACAAAATCCTTCGAGAATTTATAGACCATAATATAGGCATCTCCCGTAAGATTCCACGGGGATGGGACGATTTTTATGTCGGGTGTAAGTTCCATTATTTTACTTTTTACACTTGAAAATTGTACATTTAACATTGAACATTGTAAATTATTACTTCAAATACAGCCCCAAATATCCCTCCATCTCCACTTGAATTTTCTTCGCCTCCTCCCTTGCTTTCTTGGCAAAATCTTTTTCCGAAGACACATAAATAATTCCTCTCGAAGAATTTACTAAAAGCCCACACTGCGAATTCATTCCGTATTTTGAAACCTCCTCCAAACTTCCACCCTGAACCCCCACGCCTGGCACTAACAAAAAATGATTAGGTGCCAATGTGCGTATATGAGTGAGCATATCCGCTTTTGTTGCCCCTACTACATACATCAGTTGCTCGTCTGTTGCCCACGTTTGGGATTTACGGATAACCTCTTCAAATAATTGTTTATCATTATCAATCCGTAAATTCTGAAAATCTTTACTTCCAGAATTAGAAGTGAGAGCCAAAAGAATTACCCATTTTTCGGGAAAATCTAAAAAAGGTGTCACTGAATCTTCACCCATATACGGGGCAACCGTTACCGAATCAAAATCAAAACCCGAAGACTTTTTATCAAAAAATGCCCTTGCGTATAGTCCAGACGTGTTTCCAATATCTCCCCGTTTGGCATCGGCAATGGTAAAACACTCTTTTGGAATATACTCCATGGTTTTCTGCAAACTCTCCCACCCTTTTGAACCGTGTGCTTCGTAGAAAGCAATATTGGGTTTGTAAGCCACTGCAAACTGATGAGTTGTTTCAATTATTTGACGATTAAACTCAAAAACAGGGTCTTTTTCAGCAAGTAAATGCTTAGGGATTTTCTGAATATCCGTATCTAAACCTACGCAGAGATAGGATTTTTTTGTTTTAATTTGGTCAAATAGTTGAGCTTTGGTCATTTTTCAGCTTTAAAATATGAGCTTTGTGCCTCAAGAAATATGAAGTCTATGTCTTGGAAATTTGCTAAATCTTCTGTTTAACACTAATTTCGTAAACAATATTAACCACATAGCTTACAAAATCAAAAGATTTTAATCTAAAACACATTACAAATTTTACTATGCAATTTCTTCCCCATCCAATCCAAGGCTTAATCGAATGTATTCCCACAAAATTTGAAGACGAGCGTGGACTCTTCTATGAATCTTACAACCAGAAACTATTTATCGCCAATGGAATTTCCGAAGACTTTGTTCAAGACAATTATTCTTGGTCAGAAAAAGATGTTATTCGTGGATTGCATTTTCAATATGAACCCAATGCACAAGGGAAATTGGTTCGTTGTATGACGGGAAAAGTTATGGATGTGGTTGTTGATATTCGCAGAAAATCTCCAACTTTTGGACAACACGAGAAGTTCGTTCTGGACTCAACCATTGGCAATATGCTCTACGTACCAGCAGGATTTGCTCATGGATTTTTGGCTTTGAAAGAAACTATATTTGTTTATAAATGCACTAATTACTGGCATAAAGCCTCAGAATCGGGCATTCTTTACAATGACACTGACCTAAATATTGATTGGGGCGTGGAAAATCCAATCGTTTCAGCAAAGGATTTATTATTGCCGAAGTTTTCAGAAATAAGGTGATAGGTATTTCTAAAGTATGAATTATGAGGTAGTAGGTATGAGGTCTTAAAGGTATTTATTTACCTACAACCTTCTACCTCATACCTACAATCTTATACCTATGACCTCATACCTATCCCCTTCTCAATCTCCCGAATCACGTTCACAATGCCTTTCAGCGGGATTTTCACCCAATCTGGGCGGTAACTTATTTCGTAGCCTAATTCATAAACTGCCTTTTCCAGCAAATAAATCAAGAGCAAAAAGTTGATTTCATTATTATTCTTAAACAATGGATGTGGTTTTCCGAAAGTATCCAAGTATTTTTCCATGTACGTTTGTTGAATTAATTTATACCAACGGTCGGCAGCGGTTTGTACTCTGATGGGGTCAAATTTAGCCGTTTCGGGGTCATTAAACATTTTAGCTGAAATGGCATAATGATAACTCCGAATCATCCCTGCTACGTCCTTTAAAGGCGAATGTTTAATCTTACGGTCGGTGATAGAACTTTCGGGTTCACCTTCAAAATCTATAATGATATAGTCATTTTTAGTGGCTAAAACCTGTCCTAAATGATAATCTCCGTGAATCCTTATTCGCTGAGAATCAATTTCTTTCGTTAAAATTTCCTTGGCAAATTCATCAATCAATTCTTTCGATTCCATGAAATCCCATGCTAATTTTTGGGTTACAGGGTCAGTAATTTTCGTATAATTATCAATCAATAAATTATAACGTCTTTCCAATAAATCCGTTAGACGTTTATGAATAAATTGACGATAATCATCATTGAAATATTCTGGAACAAACATTTCATCGGCTTCTGGGACATACAAAGCCAAGTGCATTTCTGCAGTTCTTTGAGCTAATAATTCCACTTGGTCGAAAACTTCCTCTTTAATGCAAAAAGTCTTATCAGTAAAACAATCCACGAAAGCATTCAAATCCTTGCCTGTTTGCACCCAACTATCCGCTTCGTTTTCCACCATTCTTTGCATCATTCCGAGCGTCACATCTGGTTTTCCGTCACGTTTCCAAACAATACTACCCGCAAAGGCAGGAATATAAGCAAAATCAGAATTCTCGGTAATAAATTCCACCATATCCACCTCTGGATTGGTTTCTTCAAATAATTTACGGTAAAGTTTGAGAAAATACTTATTGCCAAAAGTCATGGCAGAATTAGAAGAATCAACGGGCAAAACTTTTGAAGAAATGCTTCCTTTTATATCCTCGCCAGATAATCCTTTTCCACGATTAAATTCAATATGCTCATTAGTTTTTTGTGAAACATTTTCTGCGTGAGCAACCAACGTAAAAAGAGCTTGCTGGAATCTTTCGTCATAAATAGCATCAACAACCAAACCCCGCTTCTCGTTGATATAAGCCAAAGTAAGAATACCTTTTGGGGCAATATCTTGGGTGTGAGTTGAATCAATAAAGGAAATTGGAAGGAGATAATTTTCAGTTTCACCGTCGTGATAACGTACTTCAATAATAAACAATAAAGCAATTGAGTCTTTTATCGGAATTTCCAATGAATTTTTTATCGTGAATTTATCTTGCAAACGAGCCTTCCCCGCAAACCATCTGCACGTATTCATATAAGGCGGCAGAATGCCAATTTCAAAGTCTTTCAACATCTCCTTATCGTGTTGAATATCTTTCCAAGCCTGTTTTGAGGTAAGCGAAGTAGTATTTTCTTGTTTCATATTTTAGAGCCAAATCTTAAATGGTATTATTCATACCTTAAATTTAAAATATATTTAGATACAAAAAAACGATTGACTGAATTAATAGAAAAAATGAAAATTAAAAAAAAATTTTGAGTCAAGTTTTTGATAATCAAGGCATTTCGGATTTATTGTAAAAATATTTTATTTTTTTCTTTCTGTGAACTTGCCGAATAAAAAAAACGCCGTACCTTTGCACCACGAAAAACGAAAAGAGATACAAAATCAAATTCCGTTCTTAGCCCAATGGTCCGTTCGTCTAGGGGTTAGGACACGTCCCTTTCACGGATGAAACACGGGTTCGATTCCCGTACGGACTACAAAAAAAGCCTTCAAGCAAATTGTTTGAAGGCTTTTTTTATTTTAGTTCGCAAAAAATCAAACTCGGGTTTCTTTTATCGTGCAACCACATCACCATTCCGCCATTGTTCCACTGTTGGGAACCAAATTGATTGATATTCAGCGTATCGTTGCAATTCATAATGGTCATCAGCAAACTGATTTGAACGTTTAGTGAACGTGAAATTCAATTCAGAATATTGCGAGGCACGATTATAAGTCCAAACTTCTTTGTCTTTTGTTCGAGTGATTTTTGCAGGGTTACCCATAATAATAAACACCATTCCTTTATCCGTTTTCCAGCCATCTTTATATGTGGTAAATAAACTATTTGCCTTCTCTACACGCTGATAAAAAGCTTTTATTGTCCGCTTCGCCGTCGCTTGATTGCCCTGTGTAATGTTTAACCAGTAATTATCTAAGGTTCTTTTGGGTT
This sequence comes from Arcicella sp., assembly GCA_025354645.1. Lineage (GTDB taxonomy): Bacteria > Bacteroidota > Bacteroidia > Cytophagales > Spirosomataceae > Arcicella. Next base: position 28,967 of record JANXML010000192.1, read on the forward strand.
CTTTTGAATTATACAAATCGTTAGTTTCAGCGTTGGTACTCATATAAATTAATGGGCGAACTAATTTCTCTGGGCGAGTTACTTTCGGAAACCTTTTATCCGTAACAACCATTCCAATGCCATAAACTTCCGTTGTATCTTTCGAAAAATAGTAAAGAGCTTCACTCGACATAACTATTGGTGTATTAGAAGTTATAACGAAAGAAGAATCAACGTATAAACTCTTAGAAGCCGCTCTCGGCGTTGTTGACATTGGCGAAATTGCTGCTTCAAATTCGTATTTATACCGAAAAACTTTAAAAGTTTGCGGACGATTATCCAAACTTTTCAGTATAACCGTATCTTCGACAGAAAAATAGTTTTTTGCCAATGGTTTGGTCCCATTTTTATCATAAAACATAAAATAATCTCCCACTTTTCCAGATTGGAATCTTAAAAGACAATCATTAGTTGTACTATTGTTTGTCTTTAAATCCTTAATCGTTATTTGAGCAACAGCAGTAAATAAATCCTTTGGCTTAGGAATATCAAACCAAACGGTGAATAGTTCATCATCACTCGATAAATTTTCAGAGTTTAAGGCAATTGTACCTGAACTTAATAATTGTTGTTTATTGGTATAATCTGGATAAAGACTGTAACTAACAGAAAAATCCTTCATAGTTTCGTTTAAACTAACATTTCTGTTTGGATCAACGCTCAAAAAAACCCTCACCGAAGTACCATTATCCAAGAATCTGCTCTTACTAATAATTTTTTGAAGAGCCACTTTATTATCCACTGGAAGTGCTTGTTTTGTATGTGGTCCATTAACAACACAGCCCGAAAATAAGGCAAAAGAAAGGAAAGTGAATAGTATTTTTTTCATTATGAATAGTTGAATAATTAATAATTGGAAATTAATGATTAGTTAAAACTGCAACAGAATTTTACATTCCATAATTCCTGAAAACTAATTACATTTTATAACGAACCAATTTACCAAGTATTTTTCTGATGTCAAGCAAAAGCGGTAAATTTGATGAAAAATTGGATTAAAAGTCGTAGCTGGTAAAACTCGTAGGCGATAAGAAAATAAATGTTACGCTTTTACTCTACCCTTAACGACTTAATACTTAAAGACTTAAAACTTTTACTCATGTACAAAACCACAGAAATTGCCTCCTCTGACATCGTTTCAGATAATCCTGTTCACCAGCGATTATTATTTCCATACATTGAAGTAGCCAAAATGATTTCTGGAAACTTGCTTGAAATTGGTTGTGGAACGGGTCGTGGCGTGGCGGTTTTAGCTCCTTCGATTTCCAATTATACTGGCGTTGATAAAAATGAGCCTTTAATGACAAAATTGGCTCTGGAATACCCAAATTTTAAGTTTATTGATATGTTTTTGCCACCGTTGAAAGGCTTGGCAGATAATACTTTCGACTACATCGTAACCTTCCAAGTGATTGAACACATTGAAGACGATAACGAATTTATCAAAGAAGCAAATAGAGTTTTGAAACCAGGTGGTAAGTTAATTCTGACGACTGTAAACCGCAAATACTCGCTTTCTCGTAATCCTTGGCACGTACGTGAATATTTGGCGAGCGAATTGAAAAAAATAATTTTACAACACTTTTCAAGCATCGAAACAAAGGGGATTCATGGAAATGCAAAGGTGATGGACTATTATGAAAAAAATAAAGGTTCAGTAGAAAAAATTACTCGTTTTGATATTTTCAACCTTCAATATCGTTTGCCCAGATGGATGTTGCAGATACCTTATGATATAGCGAATAGAATGAGCAGAAATATTATCCAAAAATCTGATAATCAATTAGTTACAGACATAACTTATAAAGATTATTTTTTAAATGATGATGCAGAGGAATGTTTTGATTTCTTTTACATTGCTACGAAATAAGCGTTATCAGTTATCAAAAAAGCCGATTCAGGAATATTAATTTCTAAATCGGCTTTTCTTTTTGATATTTCAACTGTTCACTGTTAATTGATAACTGTTTACTGAAAAACTACCCTCTTGGGTTCATTTTATAAGTAATATTTACCGTTTCAGTCTTTTCATCAACGATTCCTGCATAAAAACCCGCAAAAACAAGTGAAGTTGGGATGTCTATTTCGTTAATATTTGTAATGTCCCATTTCACTTTACGTGCGTCAATACTCATGTGCAAAACCAGCTGATTCTTATCTTTTTCGATAATGTCGAAAGAAACCTCTTCACCGTCTTCAAACTCCATAAATAACTTCGTGTTGTTGTCCTTTAAATCCCAGGTTCCTAAGTGTTTTTGTCCGCCTTCGTCTGTATAAACCACTTTTTCATCTTCCGTTATTTTAAAAGATTCCAATGAAAAATCGTGCAAATTTGCGTCAATCCCACGTTCATATAATACATTCTTCCGAGCATCTGACTGATAATTTACAACATTTACAATCCAGTTCCTTGAAATCATCTTTACTAAACTTTCATCATCTACCTCTTGCACTACTACTGATTGATTTTTTTGAGGTGACAAATTGCTTTGTTGTTGCTTTACTTTGCACGCATAAACAATCGAGCTAAATATTAAAATAGCTACGATTAATTTAATCATTTGTTTCATATATTCCTTACTTTTAGATTAGGTAAACCTCTTTTGGTTTACGTTTATAAAATAGTTAATCGACGACTTCCACAAGAAGTCTATTTAAAGAGATAAACAATTAGTAATGATGTGTGGTATTTGGATTATTCTGTGAAATGTTTTCCTGTGATACATCAGGAATGAGAAAAGATTATTAACAAGTATCTGAATGTCAGATATTTAAGAGTGGCGGGTTGTGTAATACTTCAAAGAACGATTTGTACATTTCCACAGACGATTCACAAAGATAATACTTTATTTTTTAATAAAACAACCGTTTGATAAAAAACAAAGATTGTACTATTTTATGATTCATATAATTATACCAATTAATAGTATAATACAATTCCAACATAATACAGTAAGGAACAGAAAAATTTTGTAAAAAAAAGATTTCAAAATTATCATTCAGAAACGTTTAAAAAATAAAAATAGTGCAAACACCAAGAAATCTTTACGAACTTTGCAAAAAAATCACAATATGTCAACAGAAAATAAAGCAGAAGGTTACAAAAAGCCAGAAGGATATAAAAAGCCATTTCAAAATAATTATTTCAATCAAGCAAAACCTGAAAGTAAAGATATTGTCTTCGGAATTCAGTCGGTTTTGGAAACGCTTCGTGCGGGAAAAGAAATTGATAAAATATTAGTACAAAGAGAATTAGGAAGTCTTGAAGTATTGGAGTTTGCTCGTATGCGTGGCGTACCTGTACAGAAAGTTCCTTCTGAGAAATTGGATAGAATTACTCGTAAAAATCATCAGGGAGTAATCGCTTTTGTATCAGCAATTAATTACGCAAAACTTGAAAATATAGTGGCAGATGTGTATGAAAAAGGGCAAGTTCCGCTCCTACTCATCCTTGACCGCATTACTGATGTACGTAATTTCGGAGCGATTGCAAGAACGGCTGAATGTACGGGAGTTCATGCCATCGTAATTCCTACAAAAGGAGCTGCTCAAATAAATGCCGATGCCATGAAGACTTCTTCAGGAGCTTTGAATTTTCTGCCTGTTTGCCGTGAAGAAAATTTATTTATGACCATAAAATACTTGCAAAACTCTGGTATTCAAGTAGTTGCATGTTCCGAAAAATTATCAAAAAATATTTATGACATAGATTTCACTATCCCAACTGCTGTTGTTATGGGTTCGGAAGAGGATGGAATTTCGGAAGAATTATTGAGAGTTGTAGATGAATTGGCAACGATTCCGATGTCAGGAAGAGTGGGTTCATTAAATGTTTCCGTGGCAACAGGAGTTGTACTTTTTGAGGCTTTGCGTAAACGAATAGCATAAAAATTTAATTTCTTTATTAAAATCATTAAAACTGGTATTTTGCCAATTTTAATGATTTTTTTGGTCTTTAATCAGTTAATAAATCGGTTATACCGTTCGCTAATTCATTGCTTAAAGTGAACATCAAATTAATAAACTTATCATATATTTGTTAAATTTTTAATCAATACACGGCACTTAAAACTATTTATCTTACCATCTACTTTTTTCATTTTCCACAAAACCGCTAATTCACAAACCTGTGGCTGCACTATCTTATATTTCGATATGAAACAATACAATGGTTTGTTCCAATGTGATAGTCATTAAAATGTAAATAAATTTTAATGGGAATTTAAAGCCAACCTCAATAATTAGAAAAATATCTAATTAACATTGACGATAAAATACATAAACAATTGATATTCAATAAGTTATTAGATAAAATTATTAAAGATTGTTACCATAAATTAGTAATTTCTAAAGCCTGATGCTGATAGTATTAGGCTTTTTTGTGGAAAATGAACAAAATAAAAAGAGCATCGCCATAAGCAATGCCCTTTCCCGTCTTACCTCTAAACCTATTTAACTATGAAAAATAACTGCACTATTATATATCTAAAATTACCGCCTTTTCCCCTCTTACTTATAAAACTATCGGTCGGCGTTCCGATTAACTATGAAAAATAACTGCACTATTATATATCTAAAATTACCGCCTTTTCCCCTCTTACTTATAAAACTATCGGTCGGCGTTCCGATTAGCTATGAAAAATAACTGCACTATTACAATTTTCGTAAACTAATAAAATGCTCCATCAAATCTTATGCCTCAACCTTGAAATCATTAGCTTAAAAAAAGTGGTGTCTCCAAAGGAAACACCCTTTCCCGTCTTACCTCTAAACCTATTTAACTATGAAAAATCTTATTATTTTTTGTTAATTTCAACTTATTAGTTTGAAAAAAAGTGGTGTCTCCAAGGGAAACACCCTTTCCCGTCTTACCTCTAAACCTATTTAACTATGAAAAATCTTATTTGTTTAATCAAAAATTCTTTCCTCTCATTCCTCCAAATCTATCGGAAGTACCATTTAGGTCAGCATTCCGATTAACTATTAAAAATTCAGTTTTAACCCAAATCAATCAATTCAAATATTGCTTTTTTAATTATAAAGAATAAACAATTTTTTGAGCAATTATACTTAATAATACTTCAAATATAAAACTCTTTTTTACACTATAATAACGTTAATTTTTATGAGTTTGTTTCTTGATTATTATCAATAAATAAACATAAATTAAGCGTTAAAAAGTTCCCATTGTCCGCTACTTTCCTGTTATATTCTTTTAACGTTAATGCTTTTGTAAAGTCACACATTTTAAAAAATATTTTTAAAAAGATTCTTAGAATTGTCTAAAAGCACTTTTTTATATTTAACGATGCAAAGTTCTGCAATATTATTGAATCTTGCAAATTTTTCTTGCAAATGTCTGAAAATAGTTTAACCTAAGTACCTAAGTATCAGTAGCCAAAGTGGCTATATGTGCTTTAAATGGCTTTTTATCCAAATATTATATTGCAAAGGATTAAAAAAGTTTGCAAAGATTTTGTTATTAATATCTGGAACAACATTGTATAATTCTTAGAATAATACAATTATTGATTAAAGTCATTCATAGTCTTATCTAAGCCCTGTAAACAGAAACTCAATATCATTTCTGATGCTCTATCTAAGTGTTCTGGTAATTGTTCAAATTGTTCCCCTTGAAAGTTCCCTAAAACGTAATCTATCTGTCTTCCTTTTCCAAAATCATCCCCCACACCGAAGCGTAGTCTTGCATAATTAGAATCACCTAAAATTTCTTGAATATTTCGCAATCCATTGTGTCCACCGTGCGAACCTTTAGATTTCATTCTTAATTTTCCGTAAGGCAAGGCAATGTCGTCAATAACAATGAGAACATTTTCTTTCTCTATTTTCAATTCCTTCATCCAATAATTTACTGCCTTACCGCTTAGATTCATAAAAGTAGTTGGTTTAATCAAATGGATTTGTTTGCCCTTGTGTTTTATTTCTGCGTGAGAAGCGAGACGTTCCATCGAAAATTTTGTCTCAAATTCACCCGCCAATCGGTCAAGAACCATGAAACCTACATTATGACGTGTGAGCAAATATTCAGGTCCTATATTACCGAGACCTACGATTAGATACTTCATTTAGATTGTATTTTTTTTAGATTTTTTTTTAATTTCGTAATAATAAAACACATTCCATCAGTTTAATTATTTATTAATGCGTTTTTTGCCTTAACTGATTGATTTACAGCCTTTTTTTGTATTTTATTTAATATTCTAATTGCTTTTAATTTAAGGTTTGAGAATGGTTAAAATTGAGTAATTTTGTGTTTTACAATTTTCCCCCATGAAAAAGAGTACCACTAACATAAAAATAGTTGTTTTACTTTTGTCGATTCTGTATTTTAGAGTTAATCGTGTTTTTTCACAAAATGATAAGGCACTCCCCGCTCCTATTAACACAACTAAATTTACAGAATATGCCCCTTCAGTTAGTGCTGATGGTAAAACGCTTATTTTCGAGTCTGACCGTCAAGGCGATTGGAAGTTATTTGAATCCAGACGAAATGGAAAGATTTGGTCTGTCCCTACTGCAATCCCCAAAATTACAACTACTTTTTTTGAAAAAGCTCCTCTTGGTGGTCCTTGTTTAAGTTACGATGGTAATTTATTATTTTTTTCAGCTAATGGAAAAGATTCTGACGGACACGAAGATATTTATTACTCAATTCGTGAAAAAACTGGTTGGTCGGCTCCAATGAATTTGGGGAAACCCATAAATTCTGTTGATTATGAAGGTTATCCTTCCCTTTCTGCCGATGGAAAATATATTTATTTTGCTCGGGCGAAATATACTTTTGGAGATAAAAAAGATGCTTTACAACGTTGCTATCGCATTATGAGATCTGAACGTGGAGAGGATGGTAAATGGCAAACAGCGATTGAATTACCGAGTCCAGTTAATTTAATTTGTGAGAAAGCTCCAAGAATCATGCCCGATGGAAAAACGCTGATGTTTTCATCCATCAGAAAAGACGGACAAGGAAATTTTGATATTTATAAATGTGAATGGCAAGAAAATGGCTCTTGGACAGACCCTGTTGCGTTGGATTTCTTGAACTCTTCGGGTCCAGACCAATTTGTGGCGGTTCCTGCTTGTGGAGAGATGATGTATTTCGTAAAAGATGGTGATATTTATACCGCAACTGTTCCGATGGAGGCAGTTGCAACCATTCAAGGTTACGTTACAGATTCGACAACTAACAATGCTTTACCAGCAAAAATTTTAGTTTCTGAAATAGAAAGCCCAAATAAAATTATTGCCGAATTCATGTCTGATGCTTTGGATGGACGTTTTTCAGCGGTTTTAAAACCTAATGGAAAATATAACTTTGAGATTAGTGAATCAGGTTATTATCGCAAGAAAATTATAGTTGATTTATCCGAAAAGAAGGATTGTGAAACTTATGAACAAGATTTTAGACTGATTCCATTGGGAGGAAAAACAAAAAATAACGATGAAATTTTCAAACTTAGTTTCTTAGCAATTGACTCACAAACCAACCTGACCGTTCCTGCCAATTTTGAAGCAAAAGAAGTTGCAACGGGACAATCTATTGCACTTCAATATAACGCAAATACACTCCAAAATCAAGGTTCATTTCGTTTAAAGGAAGATTATTCGATTGAGGCTTCGATGAAAGGCTACAAAAATTCGAGTCTTTCATTGCGGATAGATGAGCGAAGTGAGCTATTGCCAGTAAGTATCATCAAATTAGATCCAATCTCTTCAAATTTCTTAGTAAAAGCCTATGATGGTGGGACTAATGAACTATTAAAAGATACAAAAGTAACAATTACTGAAATTGCAACCAGTCAAGTGGCGGAAGTGAAAGCCAATTCAGAAACGGGTGAATGCGGAACTAATTTATTGACGGGCAAACAATATAAAATTGTTGTGTCCTCCGAGTTTTGTGAGGATAATGAACAGATAATTACGAAAAATGAGAATTTAAAAGATTTGATTGTAAAATTAATTCCGAAGAAAATATCAACCGTAAATTTCTCAGCTTTTAACGGCGAATCTGGCGAACCGATTGATGGAGATTTTACGGTTATTTCTGAAAAAACTGGAAAAGTTTTCAAAGAATTAAATGTGAAAGCGAAAGGAAATTTTAGCGTAAAATTAGCCCAGAATGATAATTTAAAATTAGAAGTTGTCTCTGATGGTTTTGCGACTGCCCGTAAGCTGATTGAAATTACAGATTTGGTTTTAGGCGACCGACGTGATTATGAAGTTAAGTTGGTGATTGACCGTTATCCCTTAACTATCAAAGTTGTGGATGCAGAAACGCAAAAACCAATTAAAGAAGCAATTGTTAAAGTTGCTGATTTAAAGACTTCAGAGGTAAAACAGGCTATAAAAAACAAAACTAATGATTTCACTGCAAATTTAAAGCGTTCAGGTTTTTATGAATTAAATATTAAAGCGGAAGATTATGTAGAATCTAAAGAGAAAATTGATAAAGCCCCAGAAGGTGGTGTAGTCAATTTTATGTTGTTGAAGAAGAAGCGTTTACCCGTAAATTTTGCTGTTACTGATGTTTTGACGAATAAGCCCTTGAAGGCAACTTTTAGTGTGAGATTAGAGAAAGAACAAAAATCTTTTACTTTTAAAGATGAAGTGGACGGAATGGTGAAAGTGGCAGAACGAGAAATATTTACCGTTGAAACCTCGGCTGATGGTTATAAACCTAAGCAAAGTACCTTCAATATGGCAGACTTTGCAATTGATAAAAAATATGTTTTTAACATCAGTTTGGAGAAAGCCCTTTTTGTATTGAATATAAAAGCAACGAATAAAGTAACGAATGAATCTATCACGATTGGAGAATATAAAATCACTGATTTAACGACAAAAACCAATAAAACGGATATCGTAAAATTGCCCTCGGGTGATGCAACGGTAAGTTTGACACCCGAAAATAAATATCATTTAGAAATTATTGCAGAAGGTTTTGAAAAATTTGAACAAGATATTACTAAGTTATCTAAGAATGAGTTGCTTTGCCTTTTAACACCAAAACCACAAGAATCTGCCTTGATTTTTTCAGCGGTTGATTCAACGAGTGGGCGGGTTTTGGATGCGGTTTTTAAAGTTACTCCTTCAAAAACTTCGGTTTTGGTACAAGGAAAAACTTCTGAGATAACTCCAGAATATAAGTTACCTGTGACTGAAATGGACAATTATAATTTAGAGACTTTTGTGAAGGGTTATTATATTAAAAATGAAAATGTGACTTACACGACATTGGGAAAACCGAAGAAGCACCTTGTAAATATGTCTCGAAATTTCTCCGTTTTGAGTTTAAAGGCATACGATGCAAACGACAATAAACCCGTTAGAGAAGTATTTTTTAGTTTGATTGATGCGATGAATAATAAACCTGTGGCGGCAATGATTACGATGCCTAACGGTGAATGTAGTGCGGATTTGAAACCAGGTCGAGAATATTTGATAAAAGCAAAATTGGCTGGTTATGATGATTATGAAAGTCGTTTTACTGCCAGTATTGATGACGTAAATAAAGTTGTTAAGATGCGTTCCCTAAGAAAATACAATCTCTTTTTGTACGCTATTGATGCTCGTAAGAAAAATAAAGTATCGGCAAATTTCAAGGTTTACGATCCAAGTAAAGAAGTGATTGCCTCTGGCAGAACGGACGCTCTTCGTGACCAAATGGCGGTGGCATTAACGGAGAAAACCAATTATACAATTGAAATTACAGCGGCTGGATATAAACCTTATGAAGGAAAAATAATGCCTGATAGTTCAATGAAAAATACTCCGATTGCTTCATGGTTGGTGAAAGATGATAGTAAATTCACGTTCAGGGTTTTAGATGAAAAAACTCGTAAAATTGTGGAAAAATGTACTGTAAAACTAACGGATGTAAAATCAACTCAGGAACTAAATCTACTAAAAATTGGTGATGAATATTCAGCTGAATTAAGCCCTGTGGCAAGCTATATGCTTGAAATTGAGGCAGTTGGATACGCAAAATATGTTAGTAGAATAGAACCAAATTCAGATAGAAAACGTGATGTGCAATTATTACGCCTTAGAGAATCTATTGTAGCCAAACCCTCTACTTTATCAGCAAGTATTGCCAATCCAAAGGAAAAATTACCAGTATCCAGTGGAAAAAGTTTTGATAAAATTGAGAAAGGAAAGGCAATTGTTTTGAACAATGTTTACTTTGAACAAAGTAGTTTCATTATGCAAAAAGAGTCTTATCCAGAATTAGATAAGGTTGTTTCGATGTTAAAATCAAATCCTCAAACAAAAATTGAAATTGGTGGACATACTGACAACATTGGCGACAATCGTTTGAACTTAGCACTTTCAGAAAATCGTGCAAAAGTTATTTTGAATTATATCGTGAGCAAAGGAATTGACGAAGACCGTTTGTTGTACAAAGGCTATGGCGGCACAAAACCTGTTGCTCCAAATGATTCGGAGGATAATAAAAAGAAGAACCGTAGAGTTGAAATTGTGGGAATTCAGTAATTAAATACTACGAAAGCAAGAATAAAGATTTTTTTAATTTTTATCAAAATTTATTTCCAGAGATTTAATTTATCAGTATTTATACAAACAATAATCGTGCATTTGTAGCATGGAATTTAAACCTAAAATATATCAAAATGAAAAAGCAACTCATTATTTTATTTTTTCTATTTATCGCTAATTTTGTAGTTCAAGCACAATCCGATGCGAATTCACGTTTGTATGAATTGCGTACTTATTATGCTTCTGAAGGTAAGTTGCCAGACTTAATAAATCGTTTTCAGAATTATACATTGAAGTATTTTGAAACATATAATATGCGTTTGGAAGGGTTTTGGCTGCCTTTTGGAGAAAACAAAGAAAATAAATTGGTGTACCTCCTCTCCTATCCATCACGTGAAGCAAGAGACAAATCTTGGAAGGAATTTATGGCGGATAAGGGTTGGATTACAGTCATGAAAAACTCGGCTATCAATGGTGAAATAGTGGCAAAAGTTGAAAACGTTTTCTTGAAAACAACTGATTTTTCACCTAATAATATGAAATCAGTCGGAAATAGAGTTTTTGAATTACGTACTTACAAAGCCACACCTGACCATTTGCCGAATTTAATGTCTCGATTCAGAGATCATACTGTCAAATTGTTTGAAAATAATGGTATGACAAATATAATGTACTGGAACCCAACCGATAAAGAACAAGGCTCGGAAGATATGTTGATTTATTTTTTGGCTCATAAATCAAAAGAAGATGGTTTAGCATCCTTTAAAACGTTTGGAGCAAGTCCAGAATGGCAAGCCGTTAAAAAAGCATCCGAAGAAAAAGCTGGAGGAACTTTAACGGTTACGGTTAAGTCAGAATACATGGTTCCTGCAGAATTTTCACCTCTTAAATAAATTTATCGGTAAATGGTAAACGGTTCACGGTGAACGGATTTGAGGGAAAATAACATCAGCTATTTTCCCTTTTTTTTATCGACAAACCCGCTTACCTTTTACCGTTCACCATTTAGCACATAAATCATGTCAAAACTTGCTCTCATCACAGGTGCTACATCGGGCATTGGAAAGGCTACTGCCGAAGCCTTTGCAGATTTAGGAATTAATTTAATCCTTTGTGGAAGACGTTTAGACCGTCTTTACGAAATTCAGGAATCTCTTTCAGAAAAAGTTAGGGTAAATGTTTTGGCTTTTGATGTACGGAATCGTTATGAAGTTGAAAAGGCTTTACAAACGCTTCCAGAAGAATTACAATCTATTGATATATTGGTTAATAATGCTGGTAATGCTCACGGATTAAGTCCAATTCAAGATGGAAATTCCGATGATTGGGATGCTATGATTGATGGAAATGTGAAGGGGCTATTATATGTTTCAAAAGTAATTATGCCGTGGATGATTAGCCACAAAAGAGGTCATATTGTTAATATTAGTTCGATTGCTGGCAAGTCAACATATCCAAATGGCAATGTGTATTGTGCTTCTAAAGCCGCAGTAGAGGCTATTTCCGAAGGGATGCGTTTAGATTTGAACCCTTTCGGAATTAAGGTTACAAACATTGCTCCTGGAGCCGTGGAAACCGAATTTTCCTTAATAAGATTTAAGGGAGACAATAAAAGAGCCGAAGCAGTTTATAATGGTTTTGTGCCATTGACACCTCAAGATGTGGCAGAAACGATTGCATTTGTTATAACTCGCCCCGCTCATGTGGTCTTGGCGGACATTACTTTATTTCCCTTGGCACAGGCTTCTGCAACAGTACTTCGCAGGGAGCCTTAAGATAATTTATACACATTTAAAAGTTCATAATCGAATTTGTGTGTATGTACATGAATTTTCATTTTTTATCAATTAAAATACTTATTTGTCACAAAATGCAATAAAAAAACTTGCATTTAACAGTCATTTAATAGGAAAAAAGTATATATTTGTTTTAATTTTCATAGTTAAATAGGTTTAGAGGTTAAACAGATAAGGGCGGGAGTTTCTCCTGTCCTTATTTTTATTTTAAAGATTCCAATAATTTTACGCTTTCAATCGTATGAATTATCCCATTTAACCTCCACAATTTCCCTTCAATTTCTTCATTAAACGAATAATCTGGCTTTATTATCATTCAACACCGATAGAGTATGACAGGATTGATACCAAAATAATATTATTTTGCGATTATCTATAACTGTGTTAATATTTTTGTTCATTTTGAAGATAATTATATGATTCTTCCAATAACTGAACTTCAAAAATAATAACATCTTACGGAGATAAATCTCAACCCAATTTAAATCACATTTATGAAAAAAAACTTACTAATTCTTCTCAGTCTAATGCTATCTTCAACTTTTGCATGGGCTCAAAAAAATGTAACTGGAAAAGTTACTGGCGATGATGGAACACCTCTGCCAGGTGTGAATGTTCGTGTAAAAAACTCACAAGTCGGCGTTTCGACGGATGTAAAAGGTTCATATTCCATTCAAACAAATGCCCAAGATGTACTTTTATTTAGTTCTGTTGGCTACTTAAACCAAGAAATTAAAGTTGGAAATCGTTCTGAAATTAATGTATCACTGTTATCTGGTGCGAGTTCGTTAGATGAAGTTGTGGTAATTGGTTATGGTACGCAGAAAAAGGCATCTTTAACTGGTGCAGTAGCTTCTGTAACATCAAAGGAGCTTTTGGCATTGCCCGTTCCAAGTATCGAGAGTGCATTGCAAGGGCGTGTTTCGGGTATTCAAGTGACTAATAATGGTTCGCCTGGGGTTTCTCCCGTCGTGAGAGTAAGAGGTATTGGTTCAATTAATTATGCAGCTAACCCACTATATGTTGTGGATGGATATCCAGTTGGTAGTCTCAACGATTTTGATATGCGAGATGTGGAATCTATTGATGTGCTAAAGGATGCAAGTTCAGCTGCAATTTATGGTTCTCGTGCGGCAAATGGTGTTATTTTGATTACGACTAAAAAAGGTTCAAAGGATAATAAAATTCACGTCAATGTTGAATCTTATTACGCCGCTCAAACGGCTTGGAAACTTTTAACCCCTTTGAATACCACGCAATACTTGCAATACGGTAAGGCTCTTTTAACAGCGGCTGGGCAGGCTTTCCCCGACCGTTGGGCAAATTTGAATGCTGAGACTTATCCTGGTTCAGGGGTTAGTTTTGCAAATACAAATACTAATTTCCAAGACTATTTATTTCGGACAGGTGGAATGTCTCATAGCTCTGTTTCAGTATCGGGTGGGAATGAGAAATCACGTTTTTATACTTCCTTTGGTTATTTTAAACAGGATGGTATTTACGTTGGAACTAATTATGAAAGAGGTAATTTACGTATTAATTCAGACCATAATATAGGCAAACACTTCACGATTGGGCAAACCTTAACCATTGCCACAGCCAGCAAATTAGACGAAGGTGTTGGAGGTGGTCGTACTGCTTTGGCAAATGTCATCAAGAGTTTACCATACACACCTGTCTATAATCCAACTGAAATTGGAGGATATTTTGGAACAACCAATGCTGATGGTTCAGACCCTGTGAATCCAATCATTCCAGCGGTATTAATTCGTAGTAACGGAAAAAATACCAGAATTATGGGTACTGTCTTTGCCGAAGTGAAATTTACTGATTTTTTGAAATATAAATTTACGGCAGGTTTAGATTATAATGCTTCTCGTTCAATCAGTCGTATGCCAATATATTCGGCTGGGCAATCTGGAAGCACTATTAACTCACTTTCAGACAATCGAGGTGAATTTGTTGGAAGATTATTTACGAATCAAATTTCCTTAGATAAATCTTTTGGTAAAAGTAATATAAACGCCATTTTGGTTGCAGAACAACAATTTGGAGACTATGAAAATATCTTAGCTTCGGGTAATTATAACACAAATAATTTCAGTGTTGTCACATCAAATATCCTTAATCCAGCCGTTGCAGGGGGTAAAGATGAACAAACACTTTTATCATACTTGGCTCGGGTAAACTATGATTTTAATGGTCGGTATTTAATCAGTGCATCTATTCGTCGTGATGGTTCCTCTTTGTTTGCTCCTGGCAAAAAATGGGGAACATTTCCAGCAGTTTCAGTAGGCTGGAGAATTAGCGAAGAAGGTTTCATGAAAGAAATTGCTTCAATTAGTGAGTTGAAACTACGTGCCAGTTATGGATTGGTAGGTAACATTAGCGGATTGCCTAATTATGCTTGGCAGTCGGTTATTGGTGCATCCACTAACACAGTTTTTAATGGTAACTTAAACGCAGGACAATCAACAAACCAATTGGGAAATGCAGAATTAGGTTGGGAGCTAACAAAAATGAGTAATATCGGTATTGATTTAGGGATTATGAAAAATAAATTAACGCTCTCGGCTGATTATTATATTCGTGAAACGGCTGATAATAGTTTGATCTTACAAAGAAGTTTGGCTTCGACATTGGGTTATTCAAATGCAACTATCGCAAATTTTGGAGGAATTAAAAATACGGGTCTTGATATTCAATTAGCCTATAACCATACCGAAGGGGATTTAAAATGGAAGGTAACGGGAAATTTTGGAACGGTTACCAACACGATTACATCCTTAGAAGCACCTATTTTTGCTGGAACACACGCTGAAACGGGTGCAACCGTTACTAAAACGGAAGTGGGGATGCCAGTTCAATATCTGTATGGATATTTGGTAGATAAAATATATCAAAATCAGGGAGAAATTGATACGGACGAAGCCAATGCCAAAGCCAAAGACAAATCTTTTACTTATCAGGGTGGTAATTCCTCTCCTGGGGACATTCGGTATAAAGATTTGAATGGCGACGGTAAAGTTGACGATGCAGACCGAACAATGATTGGCAATGTTATTCCAAATTTTACCTATGGTTTAAATATTGATGCTTCTTACAAAAATTTTGATTTGACTTTGTTTCTTCAAGGTGTGCAGGGCAACGATATTTATAATAACTTGAAAACGCAAACGCAAGGAATGGTTCGCTTGTTTGGTGCAACTACGGAAGTTTTGAACGCTTGGACTCCACAAAATACCAATACAACTATTCCAAGGGCAGTAAGCCAAGACCCTAACGGTAATGCAACTCGTCCATCAGACAGATGGGTGGAGAAAGGGTCGTATATGCGGGTGAAAAACCTGAGTATTGGTTATTCAATTCCCAAAAGTGTGTTGACTTCATTCAGTAATGGAGCAATCTCAAAAGTTCGTTTTTATGTTTCTGCTCAGAATTTATTGACAATAACTAAATATTCGGGATATGATCCTGAAATTGGTTCTCGTGACAATAATCAATTGGTCTATGGAATTGATGCAGGTCAATATCCTCAACCACGTACTTTTATGGCAGGAATTCAATTAGGATTCTAAAATAATTTTAACGTATAATCCGTAACTCTTTCTTAAACGAATAATAATAAGAAAAGCAAAAAAAATAAATATGAAAAAAAGTTATATATTAATCGGACTAATATCAATGGGGATTGTTTTCTCTTGCGATAAGGAATTGGAAAAAACCAATCCGAGCGTTTTTACAACGGATAGTTATTTTTCAAATACCTCAGAATTAGAAGCAGGAGTAAATGCGTGCTACTCTTTACTGACAGGAACAAATCTTTATGGTAGAGAATATTTCTTTTTGAATGACTTGCGGGGAGATGAAATGGCTTCTGGTGGTGGACAATTAGAGGCTGCCAGAGGACAAGTTTTATTCGGAACGTTGCTTCCCACAAATTCTGTAATGAATGCAGTTTGGACTGGTTGGTTTAGAATGATTCACCGTGCAAACGTTGTAATTGATGCCCAAAATAACTTCAAAACGCTTAATGTGGCTGATGAAACTAAGAAAAAAAGAGTTGTTGCCGAGGCTAAATTCTTACGGGGAATGGCGTATTATGAGTTAGCAACAATGTGGGGTGGTGTTCCAATTTACACAACGACTGCCACAAAGGCTTCTGACGCAAAGGCAAGAAATACCCAAGACGAAGTAATTACTCAGGTAATTAAGGATTTGACGGAAGCACAAGTCGATTTGCCAGCCTCGTATTCTGGTGGAGATTTAGGAAGAGCCACAAAATATGCCGCTCAATTAGAATTAGCGAGAATGTTGATGTTCAAAGGAGATTATACAACGGCAAAAGCCGAATTAACGAAAATTACTACTTCGGGTCTATTTGGACTGACAGATAATTTTTCTGATAATTTTCTTGAAGAAACTGAGTATAATAAAGAATCAATTTTTGAAGTTGGTTTTGATAATAAAATTGGCATGAATTGGGATAATGGAGACGGTGACAATTTATCTTGGAGTGGTCCAAGAAAGTCATCTATTCGTCACCAAGAATATTCTGCTGTGGGTTGGAGAAACGTTATTCCATCTGATAAATTAATTGATGCTTTCGAACGTCCACAAAAAGGAGATGCTAAACGAGACCCTCGAATGGATTTTTCATTATACTTTAAAGGAGATGCAATTAATGGAGGAAAAGGGAAATTAGAAATTGATTATCCAGTTCAAGGTAATACCTCAAAATTAGATAAAGTTGAACAGAAAATTAGTTGGAAAATTTATTCTGCTCTGTACAAAAACGCAGATGGTTATTACGAGTTGAACGGCATAAATATGCGTGTAATGCGTTATTCAGAGGTTTTAATCAATTTAGCAGAGTGTGAGAATGAGTTAGGTAATTCTGCAGTGGCGGTTGCTTCATTGAATCAGGTTCGTAGTCGTGGAGATATAAAAATGCCTAATTATCCAACAGCAAATTATCCAACTTCAACGAAAGACCAAATCCTTTTGGCAATTCAGCACGAGAAAATGGTGGAATTACCAGCAGAACAAGTTCGAGCGAAAGACATTTTACGATGGAGAAAACAAGGTAAATTAAAGACGGAGCCGCTCTCTTATTTTGTTGCTAATAAGTCTGAATTGTTGCCGATTCCTCAATTTGAAATTGATAATAATCCAAATATTAAAGGTAATAACCCTGGGTATTAATAGTTGAAAATTAGAGCAAAATTTTATCAAGACCTTACGGAAACTTTCTGTAAGGTCTTATTTTTACAGAAAATATCCATCATGAAATATCTTATTCAATTTGTACTATTTTCATTAGGCTTAACCGCTTGCAATTCCAAAAAGACCTTTTTTGAGAAATTAAGTTCGTCTCATACTAATATTACTTTCAACAATAAAATTAGTATTTCGGATTCATTAAACGTACTCAAATTCGAGTATATTTATAACGGTGCAGGAGTTGGTATAGGAGATGTGAATGGCGACGGATTGAGCGACGTTTTCTTTGCGGGAAATCAAGTGAGTTCTAAATTATATTTGAATAAGGGAAACATGAAATTTCAGGATATAACGCTTTCTGCCAACGTAGAGACACTATTGTGGTGTACGGGCGTGGCAGTGGTTGACGTAAATCAAGACGGGAAGTTGGATATTTTCGTATCAACTATCTCACCAAAAATAGAAAAATCTGCCCCAAAATTATTGTTTATTAATCAAGGAAATAATGCAGAAGGTATCCCAATTTTCAAAGAATTAGCCAAAGAAATTGGTCTGGCAGATGAATCTTACGGTACACAAGCAGCTTTTTTAGACTATGATTTAGACGGAGATTTAGACGTTTATTATCTAACAAATGCAATTGAATTTTATAATAGAAATAATAATTTAGGGCAAAAACAGGATGGAACAGGACGTAGTGTGGATAAATTTTATCGGAATGAAGGAAATAATCTGGCAGGTTTACCTATATTTAAAGACGTTTCAAAAGAGGCTGGAATTTTGGCAGAAGGCTGGGGATTGGGCAT
This sequence comes from Arcicella sp., assembly GCA_025354645.1. Classification (GTDB taxonomy): domain Bacteria; phylum Bacteroidota; class Bacteroidia; order Cytophagales; family Spirosomataceae; genus Arcicella. The sequence goes on from JANXML010000192.1 coordinate 47,349, forward strand.
AATTGTGAATGATTTTAACCGTGATGGATACCCAGATGTGTATGTTGGGAACGATTTTTTATCGAATGATTTACTCTACATTAACAATCAAAACGGCACTTTTACGAACAAAATAGATGAATATTTAAGACATCAATCCCACAATTCTATGGGTTTAGATATGGCAGATATTAACAATGACGGATTGAATGATTTAATTGTTGTTGATATGCTTCCTGATGATAACGTCCGACAAAAAACAATGTTTGGGAATATTGAATACGATAAATTTCAGGAGAATTTAAGAAGAAAATATCAGCCTCAATATGTCAGAAATGTTTTGCAATTGAATAATGGCAATAATTCTTTTAGTGATATTGGATACATGGCGGGCATTGCGGCAACGGATTGGTCGTGGAGTCCATTGATGGCGGATTTTGATAATGATGGTTTGCGAGATATTCTCATCACGAATGGTTACCGATTAGACGTGACGGATTTAGATTTTATTGTATATCGTGGCGATGATGAAGTTTTTGGCAACCCCAAAGATCGAGCAAAAAAAATGAAAGAAGCCTTCTCGAAATTGGAAGGAGTGAAAAAACCCAATTTTCTATACAAAAATAAAGGGAACTTAGGCTTTGAGAATGTCGCAGAACAATTTGGATTGGGCGAGAAGTCGTACACGAACGGCTCAGCCTACGCAGATTTAGATAATGATGGTGATTTGGACTTAGTGATGAACAACATTGACGATGAGGCTTTTGTGTATCGCAACACTATTAATGATAAAAAAGAAGGTAAAAGAAACCATTTTTTACGAATAAAATTAGAAGGAAACAAACCTAACTGGGAAGGTTTTGGGGCAAAAATTAATCTGTACTATCAAGGAAAAACACAATTTTCTGAGCATGAAACTATTAGAGGTTTTAAATCTACGGTTGAAAATTTTATTCATTTTGGCTTAGGAGAAAATAGTGTAATTGATAGTATAAAAATTACATGGCAATCTGGTAATCAACAAGTTATCAAAAATATAGCAGTTGATAAATTATTAACTATTTCAGAAAACAACTCCCTCCCTCCTCTCATTGAATTACTAAAAACGGGTAATTTCACTTTTAAAGAAGTCTCAAAAAAATACAATATTGATTTTGTTTCAGAAGAGAATGAATATAATGATTTTTTGATTCAACATACCCTCCCACACAAGCATTCAGAGTTGGGGGCGGGCATTGCCGTGGGTGATGTAAATGGTGATGAATTGGAGGATTTCTTTGTGGGAGGTTCAGCTCATAAAAAAGGAGCGTTTTTTTTACAAAATCAATCTAATACTTTTATCAAAAAGGAATTTATTGAAAAAAATGAAGAAGATATGGGTGTTTTGTTAATTGATGTCGATAATGATAAAGATTTGGATTTATACTGCGTAAGTGGGAGTTCAGAATTCACGATAAATTATAGTCGTTATCAGGATAGAGTTTATAAAAATGATGGAAAAGGAAATTTTACACTTTCCGATAATATTTTACCCCAAATCAAATCAAGCGGGAGTTTGGTGAATGCTTGTGATTTTGATAAAGATGGTGACCTTGATTTGTTCAGAGGTGGTCGGATTCGTTCAACAGAATATCCTGTCGCCCCTGAAAGTTATTTACTGGAAAACAATGCAAATTCAAAAAAAACTAAAACTGCATTATTCAAAGATATTACTCCCGTAGAACTTAAGAATATTGGCATGGTAACGTCCGCTATTTGGACTGATTATGATAACGATTCATGGATGGATTTAATGATTGTAGGTGAATTTATGCCCATTACTATTTTCAAGAATAACGAGGGGAAATCATTCACAATACTCGATATTCCAACACTACAAAATACAAATGGTTGGTGGAATAGTTTGACAGGTGGAGACTTTGATAATGATGGAGATACTGATTATGTTTTAGGTAACTTAGGATTAAACTCAAAACTTAAAGCATCTGTAAATCAGCCAGTTATGGTTTGTGCAAAAGATTTCGATGATAACGGAACAGTGGATGCCTTACTGACCGCATACAACAGAAACAAAGAGTATTTAATTCATCCAAGAGGCATTCTGATTGATCAAATGATTGCCATGAGAAGGCGTTTTAAGAGCTTCAAAGAATACGGAGAAACTACTTTTTTAGAAACAATTCCTGAAGTTGACTTGAAAGGTTCTATCATGATTAAAAGTCAATTATTTGCCAGTTGTTATCTCGAAAATAAGAGAAATAATAAGTTTTTAATTAGGACTTTACCAATAGAAGCACAAACTTCACCTATGTATGGTATCGTAATTAAGGATGTAAATCAAGATGGTAATTTGGACATTCTTTCTGTGGGAAACGATTACAGCACGGAGGTGCTAACGGGTAGATATGATGCAGGAATTGGGAATTATTTATGGGGAGATGGCAAAGGAAATTTCATCAACGTGTCGGTTATGAAAAGTAATTTCTTTATAAAAGGAAATGCAAAAGCTCTTGCAGAAATTGCACTAAAAGATGGCTCGAGTATTTTATTGACAACACAAATTAACGATAAATTATTGGCTTTCAAGCAAACTGATAAGGTTTTTGACAAAATTAATCCAAAGAGAAAAGTTGAATATTATCTTGGTTCAGGGTATTTGTCTCAGAATAGTATAAGAAGAAAATAATTGATTGACATTTTTTTGATAGTAACGAATAGCTTTCTTTCGCCTTTTTATTAACGGATGGACTATCCATTCCTAACAAAAAATTACCTATGAACTGAAAAAATACTTTGGCACGGCTTTTGACAAAGTAGTTTCAAGAGATTAGATTTCTTAGTTGCAACAAACTCAAAAATCGAAGCTCGTAAATCAACATAATCCAACCAGTAAAATGAAGAAGCCGCCAGTGATTCATCTTGCTAAGTTATTGTTTATATTCTTTCCGTTTATAACAATTGCTCAGTCTTATCCAGTGCCTGAAACCACCGAGTTTGCGGGTATTTCCATCAACATTTCTAAGGATGCAAAAGCCATCATTCAGAACGACATAAAAACCCTTTTGAGCAACAAAACCTACCTAAACGCTAAGTTAGACCGTGTTTCGCTGTACTTTCCAATCATAGAAACGATGTTGGCTGCCGAAGGAATTCCCGATGATTTTAAATATTTGTGCGTTCAAGAATCTGGACTTTTACCAGATGCCGTTTCAAAATCGAATGCCGTTGGTTTTTGGCAATTTAAGAAAGAAACAGCCCTTGATTTTGGATTAAGAATCGACGAACAAATTGACGAACGCAAAAACATTCATGCCTCAACAAGAGCCGCTTGTTTATACTTAAAACGTAATTTCCAAGTATTAAACAACTGGATTTCTGCCTTAAATTCCTACCGCACAGGATTGAGTAATGTTTACAAATTTATTCCAAAAGAATGGTATGGTTCACAGGAAATTTCGGTGACTGCCAAGACGGATTTTTATGTACTTCGTGCCATTGCTCATAAGATAGTTTTCGAGAAGGAAGTCCCAAAATATAAACCTTCAAACATAACGTTTTTTGAATATACTTACAATGCTGGAAAATCTATCTCTTTCATTTCCAAGGAGTTAAATGTTTCGGAAGATGATATTTGGAAGTATAATCGTTGGGTAAATATTCAGTCCGTTCCAGAAGACAAACCTTATACAATGGTGATTGCGTTATCTGAAAATGAAGTTGAACCTATGAAAGAAAAGGTTTTAACAATGAATGGGAAAGCTGATATTTTTCAAGAAGATATTGGTTTTCCTGTGCTTTCAAGAATAACGCCTAAAACCAAAAATAAAAACCTTCCAATTTTTTACGACATCAATAATAAGGCTGGAATTCAGGCACAACTTGGAGACGACGTGGAAGCAATCTGTGCAAGAGCCAATTTTGATGTAGAAGATTTCTTGAAATATAATGATTTATCGGACGGTTTAGACACAAAAATTATCTCAAATGATGTATATTATTTAGAGAAAAAGGGCAAAAAAGCACCCGTTCCGTTTCATACCGTTACAAACGCAACCGAACAAAGTTTATGGAAAATTTCTCAAATGTATGGAATATGTTTAGCTAAATTACTGAAATACAACCGTTTAGATGCACCTCAAAGATTAGTGGATGGCAGAGTTTTGTGGTTACAAAAAGTACGACCTTCTAATAGCCCTGTTGAAGTAATTACGATTCCCAAAACCGTTATAAAAAGACCAATGGAAGTTGTTGCACAAACAACTAAAAATATTTCTCAACAAAATGAAGGTGTTAAAGTGGTGGATTTGACTTTATCGGAAGAACCAAAAGAAGTAGTTACCACAATGAAAATTAAAGAGGAAATTACAACTCAATCTACTGAAAATGAGGAGTTTAAACCAAATTTACCAGTACAAATTCATCAAGTGAATAACTTTACACACACCGTGAAAAACGGTGAAAATTACTACAGCATTGCTCGCCGATACAACGTTTCTGTAAATGACGTTTGGTCTTGGAACAAAATGAATAAAGATGTTAAATTAGGGATTGGTAAGAAATTATTAATAAAATTTGGACATTATTACGAATCTTCTTTTGGGGCTTTGGCTCAAGGAAATAAATAAATTGCTAAATTTTTATGGAAGCCTTTGGTTTGACCGAAGGCTTCCATAAATGTTTAAAATATACTTTATACTCTTTTCAACCGAAGTAAGTAAGGAGTTTTTTTTGCGGCATTCGTGAATTTTCTCAAGTCTATCAAGAACATTTAATTCCAAAATTTTTTTAAAAGTAGTTTTCACAAAACGTTTGTTAAAAGTGTACAATCGTTTTATACTTCCTTGTACTATACTGATCAAACATTTTCAGAACCACTTTTCTTGAATCAACTTTACGAAGGAGTAAATTATACGTCGAATGGTTTCTTGGGTTTAGCACAAATAATATATCACGATGCAGGTAAAAACACTAAAATAAAAGACTATACAAAAGCCTTATATTTTGCTGTCGAAAAACGTTAACAAAAAGAGAAGACAATAATTATTTAGGTGAATATATTATACTTTTCCCTCACTTTTTAACCACCAACCGCTGCCCAACACTTACTGCAAAATTCTTAATATTATTCCATCTCACAATCTCTTCTACTGTCACGCCGTACAATTTTGAAACCCTAAAAACCGTCTCTCCCGCTTGTAGGGTATGATATTGAGTACTATTACCATTGCCATTCGAAGAAACTGTTGGGTTGCTATACGTTTTCGTTGGGGTTGGTTCTGTGTAAACTGAGGGCTTCGTAATACCTCCCATAATGACTAATTCTTGACCAATTTCAACTGTGTTTTCCGTCAAATTATTCCACTGTTTTAAATTATCAACCGTAACATTATACAGTTTTGAAACTCTATAAATTGTTTCACCTGCTTGAATGGTATGGATGATTTTATAGTTAGGTTTAGCATCCGCAGGGGCAGGAGTGAATGGCTTACTCACGGTTGAAGGTGGTGGCGTTGGTTGATAAACCGTTGTTGAATTATTCTTTGAACCCGTTGAAGTTGGCGGTGGAGTTGGTTGATAAACTGTCGTTGAATTAGTAGTACTCGGAATTGCTACTGGCGTTGTCGTTGCGATGGCAGTTCCAACATTCTCGGAAGGAGTCGTTACAACCTCTCTAACAATCGTCGTTGTCGTGCCATTTTTATTGATAGGTGGTTGATTTTCAGCGGGGTATGTATAAATTGCCGTAACAACTTCACCTGCTTTCACGGCTCCTGTCACGGGCGAACTACTCGATTGATAAACTCGAATATTTTGTCCAATTCTTAAGGGTGTCCCAGAATATATATCATTCAAACTATACAATTCATCCACCGACATATTATACATTCTCGAAATACTAAAATACGTTTGCTTGGGTTCAACTACATGGCTTTTTACGATTTTATTACTCGAATTTGTGGGGGTGTTCGTAACCACTGGCGGACTATAAACCGTAGTTGAAATAGGTTTTGAAGGCTGAGTTGTGGTGGTCGTAGTTGGATAGGTAATGGTTGTGTTTGATTGACTTGATTTCGTAATAACTGGCTTAGTTGAAGCTATACCCACATTAGGGTCAGATTTTGTTTCAAAAACCGTAATTTCTGGAGTTGTATTTTGTGGAACAATCACAGGCTTTTTCACAGGTTGACCGTTGGGTTGGCGTGGCGTTGGCGTGATGATGGGCGTATCTTCCATGACGATAATTTTTTTATCATCTGGCGACTGCACATATTCAACACTTTGACCTTCTGGACGAGTTTCAATCAACCATAACAAACGTCCTTTTTGTAATCTTTGTACTTGCGTAATGCGATTTTTTGCCATCAAATCTTCCATCTGCATTCCATACATTTGCGAGATTTTCCAGAGCGTTTCGTAGCCCAAAACCGTGTGATAAGCCACCACAGCACGACGGTCTTTCTTCTTTAAATAATAAACCTCATTCGGAATAATCCTATCGTTTTCATCAATATCATTGAATTTCAAAAACCGTTTTAAGTTAATCCCCGCCCTTGAAGCAATGCTTTCGGGCGTGTCGCCTTGTTGAGCAAGAATCCCTTTTTTGCCGTTAATTTCGTAGAAAACGGGTTCATTATTGGTTGCTAACTCCGTCAATTTTACTAAAACAGGAAAGCCAATATCCTGATTTACAGATACTTGTTCTTCCGAAAATTTCTTTTGATTATTTTTAATTTTTAAGTCTAAATATTGCTGGTTACTTACGGGAAGATACACAATATAATCCTTATCATCAGGCACCGACGATGACCTCAACCATGGGTTATTCACCACCACATCCGCCAAAGGCACATCCAATTCTTGGGCAATATCCACTAAATTTTTTCCACGACTATTATTATATTCAAAAAAGTAGGTACTGTTGGCAGTATTTTTAGATTGATTATACTGTTTTTCTAAAAAATGACGATACGCCAAGAATCTCAACACGTACCAATCGGTTGAGGAATTAACCGTTATCTCATTTTTATAAGCCCAATCATTATCACTCATTCTACGAACTGCCCCCAAACCCATTCGGTAGGAAAGCAAAGTGGACATCCAGTTTTTCAAAATTAAATTACTTCGGGATAAATAAACGGCAGCTCCTTTTGTGGCGGCGGCAATATGCTTGCGTTCGTCCACCACGCCATCCACTCGCATGCCAACTTCCTGGGCAGTCTCTCGCTTGAATTGCCAATAACCAACTGCATTTGACGTAGAGACGGCTTCTGCATTAAAAGCACTTTCCTGAACGCACAAATATTTGAACTCATCAGGTACGCCTTCTTCCGCCAAAACCTTTTCGATGATGGGGAAATAGAGATTCATTTTGGAAACAAGTGAGCTAAGATATTTCGGATTGGCATTCAAATTATCAATTTCTCTTTCGATAATTGAACGTGCATCACCATCAATTTTCACATTTACAGAACCCACAAACATACTATTAGGGAGATTCTGAGCCGAGATTTCAGCACAGACAAATATTGCCAGCAACAACAGCGAAAGACACTTTTTCATATAATAAGGAATATTTTATGGGCAATAGTGAGTTGATAATTTTTAAGTTGCTAAGCATTAACAACTTAAAACATAATAACTTATCAACTTTTTTGTTCTAAATCTCTGGCGGTTTTGACGTAGGGTAGTACAAAAATAAATAAAAATTTGGATAAAATTTACTGGTACGACTTTTGACAACCATCAGACTTTCAAAAGGTTAATCAATAAAAATGCCAAGTCGTTAAAAACTATCAGATTTAACGTAATTTTGTAGTAAATATTAGGTAAAATGAGTGTACGGTAAGTGAAAGAAATTATTATAATTTGAAATAGGAAGCATGATATTAATTGAAAATACGGTCATTAGTGACGACATCATGGATAAATTTTTCGTCTGCGATTTGCTGAAATGTAAAGGTGCTTGTTGTGTGGAAGGAGATTTAGGAGCTCCTTTAAACGATGATGAATTACCAATCATGGAACAAATTTATGAGGATGTAAAACCTTACCTTTCAGAAATCGGACGACAAACCATCGAAAAAGAAGGCGTTTATGTAAAAGATTGGGAAGGCGATTATTCAACACCCGTGATTGAGGGTCGTGAATGTGCTTATGCCATTTATGACAAGAATAAAATGCTGAAATGTGGTATCGAGCAAGCCTATTTAGCGGGTAAAATCTCGTGGAAAAAACCGATTTCATGTCATTTATATCCCATCAGAATCACAAAGTATGACCACTACGATGCCCTCAACTACGACCGTTGGCACATTTGTTCAGATGCTTGTACCCACGGAGAAAATTTAGGCGTGGAAGTTTACAAATTTTTGAAGGAGCCTTTGATTCGGAAATATGGAGAAGCCTGGTATCAGGAATTATTGGAGGAAGTGAAGGATAGAAGCTAAGTTTTATTAGATTTGAAGCTCATTCTACATATATTTACGGCTCAAAATATTGACGAATGAGCCATAAAACAACATTTTTGAGCTTTAAATTAATTTACCACATGAAACAAGATAACAAATTTTATATTTTAGATTATTTAAGAAATAACGCTGAGGCTTCTTCTGGTGAAGTTTATCAAGGGTTAAATTCCATAATAAGTTATGCTTCCGTGAAGCGATTACTATCTCAATTATTAGATGAAAACGCTATCATAACAATTGGAAACGGCAGAGGAA
>JANXML010000283.1 GCA_025354645.1 Arcicella sp.
TTCAATGGATCGCCAAAACGCCAAATTTCTTTGCCTGTGCTGGCATTCAACGCAAAGGCTCTCACAGCGGAAGTTACTCCATATAAAACACCTCCAACAATAATTGAGTTTACCTGCATTTGACCCGTGTCAGGGGTGGCATACGTCCACGCAACTTTAAGATTTTTAACGTTTTCGGGATTAATTTGGGTTAAACTTGAATAGTGATTACGGTCGGGTCCGCCCAAATATTCTGCCCAATCTTCGTTAGCATTTTCATTGTTTGGAATGAATTGAAAAGCGGAGATTATGATAGTCAATATTAACAAAAAAAAGAGCAAAAAACGTTTCATGGAAATTGAATTTTGGGTTTGCTTTTAATAAGGTAAATATAGAATTTTCTGACTTATAGATTGACCTTTACTCTCCTTTTATGTCAAATAATTGAAAACAAAAAAAGGTCAGCAAAATTGCCAACCCTTTGTTATAACCACAACAAAAAAATTACTTTAAAATTCCTAAAATAATAGGAATCAATGTTTTGAGACTGAGGGCAATAATCAAAATTCCCACCACAATTGTCATCGTCTTTCTTGGCACTTTATTGACAAAAAATGCAGCAAATGGGGCAGCAACCACACCACCAACAATTAATCCTGCAATAACTTGCCAACCGTTTATTCCTTGAAAAAGTAGGAAAGTAATACCACTCGCAAACGAAACGGCAAATTCAGCAGCATTTACGGAACCAATCGTATATCGTGGATCACGTCCACGCCCAATGAGCGTTGAAGTCACAATAGGACCCCAACCTCCACCACCGACAGCGTCCATGAATCCTCCAAAAATGGCTAATACGCCTAAATTCTTGGTCTTCTTTTTAACATTATTATTTCTTAATCCTTTAATAATAATCATGACTGCCAACACAATCATATAAACCGCAATGAATGGTTTAATTACTTTCCCATCAATAACGTCTGCTAAAAGGTAAGCCCCTATAATTGAACCAATTACGCCTGGAATTAAAAGATAAGTGACTAATCTTTTGTTAATATTTTTGAATTTATAATGAGAAACTGCTGAAGCCCCCGTCGTGAACATTTCAGCAACGTGTACGCCCGTACTACTGATGGCGGGAGGAACACCCACTGAAATCAAAAAAGAGGTTGAAGTTGCTCCGTAGCCCATTCCCAAAGTGCCATCCACCAATTGAGCAAAAACGCCGATAATTAAATAGATAAAAAAGTCTTGATTTATTCCTGCAATCAATTTTTCTACGGAAAATGCAGTGTGATAATTATAAATTAAAATAACTACAAGACTCAATAACAGAGTAATAGGAATACCAAACCAAATCCATTTTGACGAATAAGGATTACTTTTGCTTTCGTTTACAACAATTATTTCAGAAGGAGATTCTGCATTCATTTTTACTGACAGATTATTATATTTTATTTCGGAGGTTAAATTCTGCTACAAATATAGTAGTTCTGTTTAGTCTATCAAACAAATAGAGTATAAAGTTTATTAACAATTCCAATTTTGATTTAAAACATTCAACTAATACTACCGTTTATAGAATTATAATAGCATATTTATGCAATTATCCCGTAATTGCTTAACGGCTCTGAATTATAAACTATTCAAAATTAATAGCTTATTTCTCATAGCTCATCACTCAACTTAATCTACCTTTCACCATGAAGCTAATTCGCTTAAATCTTTTGGCAATTGCCCTTTTGGCTTGCCTTTCCACAACTTTTGCTCAAAAATCTTACGAATGGAAAACTGCCACGTCGGGCGGATATACCTACAAGTATGTGAGCAACGACCCCATGAAAGCTCGTTTTTATACCCTCGCCAATGGCTTGACGGTTATTCTGAGCGAAAATCACAAAGAGCCTCGAATTGCGGCTTTAATTCCGACTCGAGCGGGTTCAAATACTGACCCTCGTACTAATACGGGGCTTGCCCATTATTTGGAACACATGTTGTTTAAAGGCACAGATAAATATGGTTCTTTGGATTGGTCAAAGGAAAAACCATTGCTCGACCAAGTGAATGCCTTGTATGAAAAATACAACAAAACCACCGATTCAACGCAACGGAAGGCAATTTATAAAGAAATTGATGCAAAATCTGGCGAAGCCGCCAAGTTTGCCATTGCCAATGAATACGACAAAATGATGGCTTCAATGGGTGGACAAGGAACCAATGCTTTTACGTCTTACGAACAAACCGTTTATACCGAAGACATTCCCGCCAATGCCATTGACCGTTTCTTGAAATTACAGGCTGAACGCTTTCGTAGCCCTGTTTTACGTATTTTTCATACGGAATTGGAAGCAGTTTATGAAGAAAAAAATCGTGGGTTGGATAACGACGGAAGAAAGGTCTATGAAATCCGAAATGCGGCTCTTTTCCCAACGCATAATTACGGACAACAAACTACCATTGGAACGATTGAACATTTAAAAAATCCTTCATTGGTTGAAATTCGTAACTATTTTAACAAATATTACGTGCCTAACAACATGGCAATCATCATGGCGGGAGATTTCAATTCGGATGAGTTAATAAAGAAAATTGAGAATTCGTTTAACTATATGACTACCAAGCCAGTGCCTGAATATAAACCTGCCCCTGAATTGCCTCTCAATGCCCCTGTTGTACGTGAAGTTTTTGGACCTACGCCCGATAATATTTCTATCGCATGGCGTTGGAATGGAGCGATGAATGCAAGAGAAAAAATTGTGGGTACAATCGTGGATGAATTGATGTCGAACTCGAAAGCGGGTTTAATTGACCTTAATTTGGTGAAAGCCCAAAAAGTGCTTCGTGCGGGTTCAAATCCTGAATGGAACAAAGATTACAGCATTTGGTCGATGACGGGAACGCCCAAAAAAGACCAAAGCCTGGATGATGTTAAAGCCTTATTGATGGGCGAGTTAGACAAATTAAAGTCTGGTAGTTTCGACGAAACTATTATCAAAGCCATTGCCGCAAATTATAAATTAACTGCCATCCAAGGATTAGAAAATAATACCTCACGTGCCTACGGGTTATTGGGAAGTTTTATTTCGTCAAAAGCAACTAACTGGAACGATGAAACTGCCATTAATGATGCTTTAAGCAAAGTAACGAAACAAGAGGTAATGGATTTTGCGAAAAAATACTGTGGTGATGGTTACGTTGTTGTTTATAAAAGAAAAGGTCCAGACCCAAGTATTTTGAAGGTTGATAAACCAACTATTACACCCGTAGAAGTAAACCGTGAAGCACAATCTGAATTCTTGAAAGCGGTCAATACTACGCCAATGGCAAATATTGAACCCAAATGGTTGGATTTCTCGAAGGATTTAAAGAAAGGAAAAATTGGTAGTTTGGATGCTCTTTACGTACAAAATACCGACAATGATTTGTTTAGAATGTCGTATCGTTTTGATATGGGTTCTTGGAATAGTAAAGTTCTTCCAATTGCACTTCAATACCTTCAATTTGTGGGAACCGACAAGATGAATGCCGAGCAAATTAGTACGGAATTCTATCGTTTGGCAAGTAGTTTCAATCAATCTTATACCGACCATCATATCACCTTAGGATTATCAGGCTTAAATGAAAATTTTGGGAAAACGGTTGCTCTTTTTGAAGATTTATTGACAAAATGTAAAAAAGACGATGCCGCTCTGGAATTGTTGAAAGGACGTATTTTGAAGCAAAGAAATGATGCTAAATTGAACAAAGGAGCCATTCTGCAAGGCTTATCAACGTATGCAGCTTACGGATCAAAAAATCCAAGAAATGCCTTACAATTTTCGGATGCAGAGTTGAAAGCCTTAACGTCTGATGAGTTAATTTCATTCTTACAAAACTTGGTTTCGTACAAACATATTGTTACGTATTATGGACCACAAACGATGGAAAATTTATCAAAAATCGTAGGAGACATTCATAAAACAACCTCAACTTTCAAGGCTGATTTACCCCTTGTGATGAATTTTGAAACAATAACGCCAACGAAACCAGAAGTATTATTTACGGATTATGACATGGTGCAAGCGGAAGTAAACTGGGTTCGTCCAACAATTCAGTTTAATAATGCCGAAACGCCAATCGTGGAATTGTACAATAATTATTTTGGTGGTGGAATGTCATCCATTGTGTTCCAAACCATCCGTGAATCAAAAGCATTAGCCTATTCAACGTATGCGTATTATATGACACCAAACTTGAAAAATGAAACATACCGTATGATTGCCTACGTGGGAACGCAAGCCGATAAAATTCATGAATCAATTGCGGGAATGAATGAATTATTGAATACTTTTCCAGTATCAGAGAAAAATCTTGAAACTGCCAAAGCAAGCATGAAAAAGAATTATCAAACCGAGAGAATTACGCAAGATAATATCATTGCTACGTATTTAGCCAATCAAGACAAAGGCATCACAATTGATGAACGTCAATCGATTTATAAAGCACTCGACACCATGTCAACTGGTAATTTGAAGAGCTTCCAAGACACTCAATTAGCCAATAAACCATACAGTTTGTGCATTGTGGCTTCGGAGAAAAAAGTAAATTTGGATGACCTTAAAAAATACGGAGAAGTTAAGAAACTGAGTTTGGAAGAAGTATTTGGGTATTAATTTTTGGTCAATATTTATTGATTTTTAAGGAAGCCTTTGCTTAAAGCGAAGGCTTCCTTTTTTGTAATAAATGTAACTTTTCAACATGAATTACGGTTATCCATCTAAATAATTTTCCATCCAATCCGTTCACAATTTACCGTGAACCGTTTACCCAAATAAACATGAACATTGCCATCATTGCCACATCACCCAGAAAAAACAGTAACTCTTTACGCTTTTCAAAATATCTCCAAAAATTAACTCAAATATCTGGTTATGAAGATGTTACGGTAGTAGATTTTCACTATTTTGATATTCCATCGGTAGGTCGTGGAACAATAAATAAGGATGCTCTAACAGTTTTTCAAGCTGAATTAATTAATGCTTGGGCAGCGGCAGATTTAGTGTTTTTTGTAACCCCAGAATATAATTTTACTGTGAATGGTGATTTGCTAAATGCCCTTCATCAATTAGGTTCAAAAGATTTTGCACATCTTTTTCATAATAAAGTATTTGCGTTGGCAGGCGTTTCGAGTGGAAGAGGAGGAAAGAATCCGTGTTTAGATTTAACGACGGTTATTAACAAAATCATCAATTTTAGCAATCAATATTCAGTCGTTTCTCCCCGTATATTTGAGTCGCACGAAACGCACAAGAATTTGGATGATAATGCCGATTCGGCAGGAAATAAAATCTATGAAGATGGCGTAAAAGCCTTTTTAGATTATTCTTTGGAAGTTACGAAGCGTTGGGTGAGATAGTTATTAGTAATTGGTTATTAGTCATTAGGTTTTTCTTCCAATAACTAATAACCATTCACTAATAACTAACTATATCTATCATTCCTCCAAGGATATGCCGTATTTGAATAACCTCTTTCTTCCCAAAATCCCAATTTATTTTTAGGCATAAATTCTATCCTCTTTATCCATTTTGAGCCTTTCCAGGCGTATAATTGTGGGGTAATCATCCGCAAAGGTCCACCGTGTTCAACCGCAAGTGGCTGACCATCAACGGTATGCCCTAAAAGAACATCAGGTTTTAGGGCTTCCTCCAATGAAACATTTGTTGTGTAGGTATCGTATCCGTAGCACATGATATGAGTAGCCGTTTCTTTAGGTTGCACCAACGCCGCCAAATCAATCAAACTTACACCTTTCCAAATCATATCCAATTTCGACCAAGTTGTCACGCAATGAAAATCAGAAGTGTCTTCGGTTTGAGGTAATGCCATGAATTGGTCCCACGTCAGCATCACAGGATTTTCCACTTCACCGTCGATGATTAAACGCCATTTATCCAAAGGAATTTTAGGCTGATAACCCAAATCAAGTACGGGCCATTTAGTCGTAAGTGTCTGACCAGCAGGTGTATTGGGCATTCCATGACGATTTATTGGACCTTTTCCTTGGGGTTTTGCATCCGCCATTGAAGGCGTTAATTTCATCTTTTCCTCGAACCGATTTTTGAGTTTCATTCGGGCTTCGATGATGCGGTCGAGTTTATTATTTTCTGTTGTTTCGTTTTCCATAATTTGAATATCTTGTATGATTTTAACGTTTAAGCGTTGGAAAAGGTTTTAGTAATTCACAAAAAAGAGACAAAGCAAAAGCCCTGTCTCTACATCTAATCAAACCTTATATGAACCACTAAATAAGACCATTCTTCACTAATGCTTCACAAATTTGAACGGCATTAGTTGCTGCTCCTTTTCTAAGATTATCAGCCACAATCCACATATTCACAGTGTTTGGCTGCGTTAAGTCACGACGAATCCGTCCGACAAAAACCTCATCCTTTCCGTGGGCAGTAATGGGCATTGGATAAATGGCATTTTTAGGATCATCTTGCAAAATTATGCCTTCTTCTGCCGCCAAAATACTCTTCATTTCTTCTACATCAAAATCATTTTCAAACTCAATATTTACTGATTCTGAGTGTCCGCCAATGGTTGGAATTCTAACCGTTGTGGCTGTCACTTGAATGGAATCGTCCATCATAATTTTCTTGGTTTCGTTCACCATTTTCATTTCTTCTTTGGTGTAACCGTTATCCAAAAATACATCAATGTGTGGCAAAACGTTTAAGTCAATTTTGTGTGGATATACGGCAGGAACGTCTGTACGCCCTTCTCGCTCGGCAAAAAGTTGATCAACCGCTGCTTTCCCAGTTCCCGTTACCGATTGATACGTTGAAACAACCACTCGTTTTACTTTATATTTTTTATGTAATGGATTCAAAATCACCACCATCTGAATCGTTGAACAGTTGGGATTAGCAATGATTTTATCTTCCGATGTAAGCGTGTGTGCATTGATTTCTGGAACAACCAATTTCTTAGTTTCATCCATCCGCCAAGCCGATGAATTGTCAACCACGGTGATGCCCGCTGCGGCAAACTTTGGTGCTAATTCCAAAGATGTTCCACCGCCCGCCGAGAAAATCGCTACGTTGGGTTTCATCTTTATTGCATCATCAAAACCTACAACGGTGTACTGTTTACCCTTAAACTCAACTTGTTTACCCACCGAACGTTCAGAGGCAACTGGAATAAGTTCTGTTACGGGGAAATTGCGTTCCGCCAATACTTTAAGGATTTCACCACCGACCAAACCCGTGGCTCCGACTACTGCTACTTTCATTATAACTAATTGATTATTAATTGATTATATAAAAATTATTCAAAAATTATGTGAAACTCCAAAGCCTAAAATCAACTGATTATCAGGAGATTTATCAAAAACTAAGCCGACTTTATTTTGTGAAATTACTTCGTTATACTTTTTTATCGCCTTGCCTAAATGCAAATTTGACTTGATATTCAAGTAACCCGAAATTAAAACTGTACCACCAAAAATTCCCCAATACGTTCCACTTGATACTTTTTCACGATTAAAAATGGTATAAAGTGAAAATCCTGTCGAAATTAAACTCACCACTTGAACCGTTTTTCGTTGCTTTTTGAAAGTCAAATATCCAAGATTCACTTCTGTATCTCGTAACTGCAAAAGCGGAATTTGCAAACCCAAAGGATTTTCAATTATTTGACGATCATAGATAAATTTTGTACCCAAAAAGTTTTGTTTTATCTCAATCGGAAACAACATTTTTCTATCAATCTGTGCGAATGATTTAGCACAAAAACCGATTAAAAAAATAAGTAATACGCTAATTTTCACGAAACTATGTTTAATAAAAAAGTGTGCAAAATTAGTCTATAAAATTGGAAGAGAAAAGGGATTTTTAGAGAATAGAGAATTATGAGTAAAGAGTAGTGGTTCAATGTCCTTATTATCAGTGGTTTGTGATAGTTTTCTAAAACTTGTAAATATTTGTAGGCGTAATGCAGAAGTCCATTTTAATATCAAATTCATTAACATCTTCAATGCTCTCAACGGGTTCCTCCATACACAAACCAATCTTTAACGTCTTGGGTTTGCACTGTTCGAGAAAGCGGTCGTAGAAACCTTTTCCGTAGCCCACACGATTACCATTTTTATCAAAAATTAATAAAGGAATTATAACTAAATCAATCTGTTTTGGCTGAATTTGTTTCTGATTTTCGCCCGAAGGTTCTAAGATTCCCCAATGATTTTCGATGAGATTTTCTTCATCAAAAAGATAATTATCTAATTCAAATTTTTCTGGAATAATTTTTGGGATTACTATATTTATTTTTGAAAAATTTTGTTGTAAATGTCTGATAATTAGCCAAGTATCAATTTCATTATGCTTGATAATTGGCAAAAAAATATGAAGAGTTTTAATGATTGAAAGGTCAAAGTTTTGGAAAAATAATTCAGTAATTCGTTTACTTCTAACTACCCTTTCTTCGACTGAAAGTGCTTTGCGTTTGGAGAGGTAAAGTTTGCGAAGTTCAATTTTTTTCATAGTAATTTTACGCAAGAATTTTAAAATCCCAATCGAAAAGCAGTCCCTTGCTTTTCCACGGAATTAACGGTGATTGTCCCTTTGTGCAACGCCATAATTTGCTTTGATAGACTCAATCCAATGCCCGAACCGTTGGGTTTGGAAGTGAAAAAAGGCACAAAAATTTTATCCATTAATTCATCCGACATTCCCACGCCATTGTCTCGAACCTCAATGACGTTTTGTTGATTTTGTTGAAAAACTGACAAGGTAATTTTAGGATTCAACTGATGTTGAACGGCGTCTATTGCATTGATTATCAGGTTAATAAGTACTTGTTCAACTAAAACCATATCGCCTTCAATCATCAATTCAAAGTCTTTAATGATAACATCAAATTCAATATTTTTTTGCTCAATTTGGCTTTCTAATAGTATTTCAACACCTTCAAACAAATCTCGAATATAGAATTTTGAGAAAGAAGTCATCGAAACTTTGGCTAATTGACGATAGGTATCCGCAAACTTCATCAGGTTCTCGCTTCGCTTCCGAATCGTGGAAATTCCCAAAGAAATATCATCAAAATCATCGTCATTTTCAGATTTATTTCCCGTTTCTTTTTCTCCCTTTTTCCGTGCAACCGTTTTTTCCATCGTCTCTGCCAAAGAAGCAATTGGAGCAACGGAGTTCATGATTTCGTGGGTCATCACTCGCAAAAGTTTCTGATAAGCCTGGGCTTCGGTGTCTTCAATGGCTTCGTTTACGTTCTGAAAAGCGATGAGATTTGTTTCAATGTTTTCGTTCAAAAATGTGGTTTTTGCTAATAGAACTTGTTTATTATTAATTTTTACTAATTGACTATTTCCGTTTTCAAGGCTCATAATTACCTGATATACAGCCATATCCCTTTTTTCGAGGGAAGCAATATTTCGTAAATATGGGACATCCATCATTTTCTTGAAAGCCTCATTAATCCAGCCAACATTGCCTTCTTTGTCATAAGAAAGTATGCCCGTATCAACCAATTCCAAGATTTTTTGGAGGTATTGATACTGCTCTTCTCGTTCAGAAGAGAGCTGTTTGAAGGTCGCATTGATTTGATTGAAAGCCCTACGGAGTTGTCGGACGGAAACAGGAGCATTTTTTTCGGTAAACTGTAAGGAAAAATCTCGATACTGGACGGCTTCAATAAATTGCGAAAGTTCAGTATTGGTTTTATTGATAAACTGAATGAAGTTAAGTATCTGAAAAACAACGAGTAAACTCACAAAAATCAATAAAGTGTAGCGATTACCGACAATACAAAACGCCCCTGTTGTGATACTAACAAGTAATAAAATGACTCGAACGGTCAGACTAATTTCGTAACGTGTTTTCAATAAAGTTTATGATATATTGTAAAATTTAGATTATTCATTGTTTCGATAAACGCTTTTTATTCTGTTCTATCGTATTGTGCAGTTTCTGTTTTAAAAGCTGTTGGTCTGGCAATTCAGTTAGATATTCAGCCACTTTTATGCTGGTCTGGTCTAATTGCAATAGCTCAATTTGCTCTTGATTCCCTTCCGCACACAGAATAAGCCCCAAGGGAGTTTCTTCATCATGCTGTCTATCATATTTTTCGAGCCAACGCAGATACAGTTCCATTTGACCTTTATAGGCGGCTTTAAATTTGCCCAATTTAAGTTCAATTGCTACTAAACGTTTTAGTTTACGATGATAGAAAAGTAAATCTAAATGGAAATCTTCGCCATCAATAACCATCCGTTTTTGGCGTTCCACGAAAGTAAAACCACTACCAAGTTCCAAAATAAAAGATTCTAATTCTCTTAAAATAGCGTCTTCAAGTGATTTTTCAGAATAAGTATCTCTCAACCCTGTAAATTGCAGAAAATAGGAATCTTTGAAAACAAGATCAGGCGTTAACATATTCGTATCATTCAGGGCTTGAAGTTCTTGTTTTATTAATTCATCGGGTTTCTTACTAATGGCTGTTCGCTCATAAAGCATTCCATCAATTTTAGCTTGCATAGTTTTTATATTCCAACCCTCAATCCTACACATTTGTGTATAGAAATTGCGTTGTAACTCGTCTTTTATAGGAATTAACAATTTAAAATGTGACCAACTCAATTGTCGCCACAGCGTAGCGACAATTGACTCATCGTCAAAAACCTGAGCAAATTGCATCATTCTGCGAAGACTTTTCTCTTCATAACTCCGCCCATATTGTTCCGTCAATTGTCGTGACACTGTAACGACAATTTGCTTGCCGTATTCTGCCCGTTTATTTTCCAAAATTTCAGTATTAATGCGTTTACCAATTTGCCAGTAAGTAAGCGTAATGGTTGCATTAGCGGCGTAGGCTAATTGTTTTCTACCGTCTTCAATCAAAGAAACTAATTCTTTAATCAGTACACTGTTTAATAAGTTTTCTGGGGAACTTCCCGAAAGTAAAAATAACTTTCGGGAAGTAAATTCTGCGTTTTATACATCTCGAAAGTTCTTTACCCGCAATGGATATTGTTTCGAGATGTTTTTCCAGAGAATTAAACTCTACCCAAAAAACTTATTAAACAGTGTAATCAGTGTTGTTTCTGTTTGTTCTAATTCCATGATTTGTGGTTATTGTTAAATATCATACTTCCCCAACCTCCGATAAAGTGCCGTTCGAGTTAATCCCAATTCACGGGCGGCTTTGGTGATATTGCCATCGTAGCGTTCAATGGCTTTCAAAATTGTTGATTTCTCTATTTCATCAATTCGTAAGGTTGAACCTTCTTGCGACATCATTACGGGCGTCTCAATAGATGAATTCAAATCTAAATCTTTTGCGGTAATTACTTGATTATCAGCCATAATTACTGCCCTTTCAATGCTATGTTGGAGTTCACGAATATTGCCAGGAAAAGCGTACTGACGAAGTTTTAACTTAGCTTTTTCATCAATTTCAACTACATTTTTATGGTATTTTTCGCCGTAATTTTTCATGAAATATTCCCCCAAAAGCACCACATCGTTCCCCCGCATACGCAAAGGCGGCAACGTGATTTCGATGGTATTCAAACGATAAATTAAGTCTTTACGATATTGATTCTGCGAAGCCATTTCTTTGATAGGAGCATTGGTTGCCGAGATGAGGCGAATATCAATTGAAACGGCAGCATTTGTTCCCAATCGTGTTACTTCCCGATTCTGCAAAACTGTTAACAATTTGGCTTGTTGGTGCAATGAAATATTCCCGATTTCATCCAAAAATAACGTGCCTTCGTTGGCAGATTCAAAACGCCCCGCACGGTCTTCACGAGCATCGGTAAACGCTCCTTTTTTATGCCCAAACAATTCAGATTCAAATAAACTTTCGGTCAAAGAGCCTAAATCAGCGTGTACGAAGGGTTTTTGATTGCGTAATGATTTTTGATGAATCAGTTTAGCCACTTCGGTTTTACCCGTTCCATTCTCTCCCAAAATCAAAATATTGGCATCGGTAGGAGCAATTTTTTCAATTTTATACAGTACATCTTGCATTGCTTCGGAAGAACCGAGCAGGGACGTTTCGGTTATTGAAGAAGTCTTTTTTGTGGGTTGTTTGTTGCCCGCAATAGTTTGTTGATAACAGTTTTCGAGGGTTTCCAACAACCTTTCATTTCGCCAAGGTTTCAATACAAAATCGTTGGCTCCTTCTTTCACCGAACGCACCGCCAAGTCAATATCTCCGTAGGCTGTAATCATAATAACGGCAACGGTTTTGTTGACTTCTCTGATTTTACGAAGCCAAAAAATGCCCTCATTGCCCGTATTCAACGAACTTTTGTAGTTCATATCCAACAAAATCAAATCAAATTGATGTTGGGCTAAGAGCGAAGGGATTTTCTCAGGATTTTTTTCAGTAATAATTTCTTTAACCGCTGGACGAAGAAGCATTTTCACTGCCACCAATACATCTTGGTCGTCATCAACGGCTAATATTTTAGCATTTTTTAAAAGCATTTTAAATAGTTAGTAGGGAGTGGGGTGTTTATATTCTTTCAAATATAGTAAAGATGCGGGTTTTAGCCTAAAAGTTGCAAAGATACCTACGCCAACAAAGCCAAAACATCATCTTTCGATAAAGACTTCACAAAACTTTCCTCTGTCGTAATTAACTCGTTTGCCAAACGTTTTTTGCTTTGTTGCAATGCCAAAATCTTTTCTTCAACCGTATTTTTAGTGATAAATTTATACGTAAAAACCGTATTTACCTGCCCAATTCTGTGGGCTCTGTCCACTGCCTGAGCTTCAATGGCTGGATTCCACCACGGGTCCAAAATAAACACATAATCTGCCGCTGTGAGGTTTAAACCCAATCCTCCCGCTTTTAATGAAATCAAAAAAATCTGAATAGTTGGATTATTTTGGAATAGTTCCACCTGTGCTTGGCGGTCGTGAGTACTTCCGTCCAAATACGCATACGAGCGAGATTCTCTATCTAAATGCTCTCTGAAAAGGTCAAGGTGTTTTACGAATTGACTGAAAATCAACACTTTATGCCCTTCTTCCAAAATGGTATTTAATTTCTGAATAACATCTTCCGATTTACCCGAATCACCTTCGTATTGCTTGTTGGTTAGTCGAGGATGATTTGCCAATTGCCGTAATTTCGTGAGACCCTGCAAAACCATAATCTGTGATTTTGAAATACCTTCTTTTTCAATGTGATTCAAAATCATATTGCGGTAATGTGTTTTGGCTTCTTCATACTCAATTTCCTGATTTTCAGTCATTTGTGAATAATGAATAGACTCAATTTTGGGTGGAAGCTCAGTGGCAACTTGCGATTTATGTCGCCTCAACATGAACGGTTTTACGATGGAATAAAGCCTTTTTAGCTTCGTTTCATCCGCCTTTTTTTCGATTGGAATCTGAAATTCATTTCTAAAATTAGCTTGACTTCCCAATATTCCTGGATTAATAAAGGTCATTTGTGACCATAAATCCATCGTGCTGTTTTCTAAAGGTGTACCCGTAAGCACCAAACGATGGCGAGAATTCAGTTGCATCACGGCGTTTGCGATGTTGGAAGACGGATTTTTTATGGCTTGCGACTCATCCAAAATTACATAATTGAAACGGTATTTTTTCAGTAATTCAATATCAATCCGAACAATACCATAAGAAGTTAGAATGATGTCGTATTGGGCAAATTTTTCACTATTTTTATCCCGATTTGTGCCTGTGTACGTAAGAATTTTGAGTGATGGCGTGAACTTTTGTGCTTCTTTTTCCCAATTATAAATCAACGAAGTCGGCATAATCAAAAGGCTTGGAGATTCCACTTTTTGTTCTTTTTGAGAAGCCAACAACGTGAGGGTTTGCACGGTTTTTCCAAGCCCCATATCGTCGGCAAGGCAGCCGCCAAAATTGTATTCATTCAAGAAACGCATCCAATCGTAACCCGCCTTTTGATAAGGTCTGAGCTTACCTTTGAAACTCTTGGGTAATTCATATGTTTGAATTTCCTCAAAATCACGCAGTTTCTCTAATTTTCTACTCAAAACAGCCGTTGCCAAGGATTCATTTTGTAAATCTTGCACCAACGAAATATGGTATTTTTTTAGGGTAAACCGTTCATTATCAATGTCTTGTTCAATAAAATTAAAGAGTTCACAATATTGCGAAAACCAAATTTCTGGAATTACGGCGGTTTCACCATTTTCTAATAAAAACTCTTTTTTCCCTTGCAGAATCAAGTTTCTAATCTTTAAAAATGGGATTTCATACTCGCCAAAAAGCACTTTTGCGTGAATGTCAAACCAGTCATTTCCCTCCACAATGTTTACTTCAATTTTGGAGTATCCCAAGAAATACCTTTTGCCATTATCAGACGTATTTTGTAATACTTTAAAACCTGCTTCCGATAATTTTTCGTAGTTTTTTTGCAACCACATAAAGGCTTCGGGCTTTGATAAAATTGACTTTCCGTGATTTAATTCCAAACCTAAATCATTCAAAATCAGAAGTTTGTGTTTTTCCTGTTTTAAATCTCTACGCACTTTGTGAAAAACGTATTCATCCCCCGTTTTTTCCATACTCACGTTGGCGGAAGCCGAGAAATCATCAAAAGGAAAAGCATATTTTCCGTATTGAAAAGACAAACTTAATGTCAATTCTGCTTCATTTTTTTCGTGAACATTATTTTTCTCTGGCGAATCAAAAAGCGTAGATTGAAGGGCTTTTTGTTCAGAAAAATTGAGGATAGGAATGCAAGAATATGCCTCCGAACGAATCTCGAAACCTTTGGCGTAAACATCGAACATGGTGATGATTGACGTTACGAATTTGCGGTAATAATCTTCTTCAATTTTTTTGGGAATGATGATGAATTTTTTATGCAAAAATGGACGTAATTTCTTGCCGTCCACGTCCTTGGCAAAATGATATAATTTGTTATTGAGAATCATCCAAGCGGGTTCATCACAGACGATGAAAGCATTTTTATATTGAAAATCTACTTTTTCACCTTCGTATCGAATTCTTGGGAAATAATGCGTGTCGTTTTCGTTTCGCATAAAATGAAAAAGTACGGTGGCTTTTTCGGATAATACTTCAACTTTTTGCCAAATTGGATTGCCGTCGCTGCCCATTATGTATAACTGTTTACCCAAAAGTAGTGGCAACATTTCTGCTTTTGTTTTGTCAACGTAGTCCGTAATGAGTTCCTGAGTGACTTTTTCGCCTTTTTGTGTGTCGTAAACCTTCAAGAAAAAATCATTGACAGTCCGCTTTTTTATACCAACAAATTTTTTGTAAATATTTTCTTGTTGAATCGAATCAATCAGTTTTACGAGATGTAAATCGTTTTCATCCAATCCATGTTTAAACTCCTTGATGTTTTTGACCGATACGTTTTGATTGAGAAGTGACAGCTTATTTTTATCGTCTAATTGCACCACAAAAGCCTCAAAAAGATAGCCCAGATACTCGTGGTTGAGGATTGAGTAGATAATTTGGAAAGGTTCGGAAGTGTAAACTTTCATGTTCAGAAATCTATTTTTTTTACGAATGGAATTCACTGTTTTGAAGCTAACGCAACAAAAGATAATCACGTTTTTTTCAATTTAATGAATCTCAAATCTAAAAAAATAAAACGATAATGGCAAATAGATAAAACATAGATTAGGTAGATTTTCAGACATTTATCGATATAAGTTTTTTGTTTACTAATGCTACAATTTTAGGGAAGATTCAATATTAATTAGTGAAAATACAGCAAAAGGTATTTATATTAAACTTCAATTTTTCCATATATCTGGAAATTAAAAATTATTCGTTTACAATAAATTTTCAACAAGTGAGTAAAAAATTAAATAAAATTTAAATAATTTGTTTTGTTTGAGGCAAATCAGCTACATTTGTATCATCAATTCCGCCAATACTCTTCCTTAATCTTTCTTAAATATTTTCATTTTTTGGCTCGATTTTTGCTTTCCATTTTATTGGAAATCTAACAAAGCCTAAATCTTCTCCTTCCTTATTTGACTATCTCATTTTGAAATAAATTTTTTGATTATCAAATTTTAAACAATACTAATTTTATGAGGAATCATTACGTCCCCCCGTTTTTGAGCCCGTTTTTTGTGCCGTTTTTTGTGGTTTTTTTGCTATTTTTTGCAACATCATGTAGTAAAACTAATCAGGAAAATAGCCCTTCAGAATCATTTAACAACATTGATGCAGCCGTTGCCAATGATTGGATGGATAATTTCTTGGTCGTTGAGCGATATGCTCCTGGTTTTCGTCCGCCCGTAGCGGCTCGTTCTTTGGGTTTTATTAACTTGGCGGCTTACGAAGCCATCGTTCCAAGTTCTTCGATATATAAATCGGTTGCTCCCAATTTTCAAGGTTTAACAATTCCCGCCCGTGAATCTGGCAAAACTTACAACGATCAAGCGGTTGTGAATGAGGTATATTACCAAATGATGAAAAGCTTTTTTCCGCACGTGTTGGATGAATATAAGGCTTCGATTGAAACGCAGTACAAGAAATTCGATGCTTCCAAAATAAATACGGATGATTTGGTTCGTTCCAAAAAATACGGTCAGGCGGTTGCCAAGGCAGTTTTTGATTTTTCGTTAACGGATGCTTTGGGAAGTAAAGGGTATTTGAATAATCAGCCCGCCGATTATGTTGCTCCAACGGGTGCGGGCAAATGGCAACCTTCTTTCCCAGATTATGGCAAAGCTTTGTTGCCATATTGGGGCAAAACAAGGACTTTTGTTATCACAGAAGCCGAGAAATTATCACCCGCCCCAATTGCGTATAGTAATAATATTTCATCGTCATTTTTCTTTCAAGCCTTTGAGGTTCACCAAACAACAACGCCTTTATCGTATGAACAACAATGGATTGGCGAGTTTTGGAGTGATGATATTTACCAACTAACTTTTGAGCCATCGGGTCGTTGGATTGCCATTGCTCAGCAAGTGGTGAGAAAAGAAAAAGTGGCTTTGGAGAAAGCTATCTATACTTATGCCAAAATTTCTATTGGTTTGAGTGATGCGGGTGTGGCTTGTTGGAATTCAAAATATGTGTATAATGTGGAACGTCCTTGCTCGTACATTCGTAGAGAAATTAATCCAGATTGGGTAAGTAAATTGAATAATCCGCTTAAAAAGGTGAATGGTGTAACGCCTCCGTTCCCAGCATATCCTTCGGGACATTCCACTTTTGGAGGAGTTGCGGCGGAAGTTTTAAATGAGATTTATGGTAAAAGTTACGCCTTAACGGACAATTGCCACTTGGGAAGAACAGAGTTTATTGGAAAACCACGCAGTTTCAAAAGTTTTGACGATATGGCAACTGAAAATGCCTACTCACGCATTCCATTGGGCGTTCATTATAGAATGGATTGTTCGGAAGGGTTGAGAATGGGTTATCAAGTTGGGAAAGCGGTGAATCGTTTGAGTTGGAAGAAGTAAATTATTAATTGTTATATTTTTTATACGTAAAAAGCCGTCTGGAACTCTCCAAACGGCTTTTTATTTACGTTACTGCCTATCTCTCTAAGCCTCAATCCGTTTCAATTTTACATTCTCCACGGGACGAATTACCAAAGGAACTTTTTCAATTTTCACGGCTGACGTGTCAAGTCCAAACCATTTATCTTCCGACGAAGTAAAATCTTTCAAAAAGAAGTAGGCTTTCATGATTGAACCTTCAAAAATTGATAGTTTATTATCGAATGAAAGGAAACGCTCTAATACCACAAAGCGGAAATCGCCGATAACATTCTGTTTATTTAAGGATTCGTAGCGTGAGGTAATATCTACTTCGCCTTTTTGAACCATATCTTCCACTACTTTACGGAAATAAAGATTGATTTTTTGTTCAACCTTAAACCCTAACTTAAAATTGACTTTAATCACATCATCTGTTTCAATTACGCTCACTTTGTATTCCATTGTGTAAGGATCATCCATGATATCTACGTGAACAAACCAATAAATATCCGCTCGTTTTGGACGTTTTTGAAAAATTGAATAGATAATCTTGTTTTCAATTTCACTTAAACGAGCCGCATTAGACATAAAAACTAAATGGGTTGCATATTTTGGAATACTCATATCTTGGCTTAACTCCTTCAAAGGTTCGATATAATCCGATAATTTCACGTATTCCGTTAAACGCATTTTGATAATATTAGCTCTATACCAAATCACCATTAAAGCAATAATGGCGGAAGCAATAAATAAGGAAACATAACCACCATGCACAAATTTGCTAAGGTTTGCTACTAAAAATGCTCCTTCAATGGCAACGTACACCACAATAAATCCAACTACCCACCACATATCTATTTTCTTGATGTGGAGATAATACGCAAATAAAGAGGTAGTCATCAACATGGTCATAGTGATTGCTAAACCGTAAGCCGCTTCCATATTGGCTGATTCTCTAAACCATAAAACCACCCCAATACAACCCAACCAGAGAAAAATATTCATGCTTGGAACGTATAATTGTCCTTTTTGGTCGGATGGATAATGCAACCGAACTTTGGGCCAAAAGTTCAAACGAATGGCTTCTGAAACCAACGTAAACGAACCCGAAATCAACGCTTGACTGGCGATTACTGCCGCTGCGGTGGCAATCACAATTCCCCAGATTAAGAACCATTCGGGCATTAGTTCAAAGATAGGTTTACGTCCGTTCAATAATTCGCCATTATGAGCTAATAACCATGCTCCTTGTCCAAAATATTGAAGTAACAAGCAGATTTTCACAAAAATCCAACTAATTCTGATATTTCCACGTCCACAATGTCCCAAATCTGAGTAGAGAGCTTCTGCACCTGTTGTACAAAGAAAAACTGCTCCCAAAGCCCAGAAACCACTTTCTCCGCCGTGTGAATTCATCAGAAGGTCGTAGCCGTAATAAGGTGAAAGTGCTTTGAAAATAGTCCAATCTTGCGAAATCCAGTACGTTCCCAAGATGGCTAACATAGAAAACCAAACCAACATTACAGGACCAAAAGCACGTCCAACTACCTTAGTGCCAAACATTTGGAATAAAAACAATCCCGTAATAATGGCAATGACGATAGGAACGGTTTGAAGATTTGGGTAAAGTTTCAAAAGTCCTTCCACTGCCGACGCTACGGAGATTGGGGGCGTAATTACACCATCCGCCAGAAGCGTTGCGGCTCCAATAACGGCTGGAATCGTGAGCCATTTTGCGTGTCGGCGTACAAGAGCAAAAAGGGCTAAAATACCACCCTCACCACGGTTATCCGCCCGAAGAATCAAGATTACGTATTTGAGCGTAGTTTGTAATGTAAGTGTCCAGAAGATGCAAGATAAACCTCCTAAAACTGTCCTTTCATCAATCGGTGATTTATCAACAATCGACTGCATAACATACAGCGGAGAGGTTCCAATGTCACCATAAATAATTCCCATTGCTACCAGCAGACCCGCTGCGGTGGCTTTGTCCATGTTTTTGTTGTGTTCCATACTGTTGTTTAGGGATTAGGGGTTGGGATTTAGAAACTTTAACCTTTAATTTTCCTACATTCCGAACTACAATTCCTAACACTAAAAATTTTAAAGAGACAATATTACGATTGATTCACTATCAAAAGCAAATATAATACGAGTTGTGAATTATTTGAGATAAAAAATATTTACCGATCAACTTCCCCCATCACCAAATCCATCGACCCAATAATCGCCAC
>JANXML010000294.1 GCA_025354645.1 Arcicella sp.
CCCCTCTGGGGGTTAGGGGGCTGTTAGCTCCCCCTTCGGGGGCGGGGGCGACCGACGCTTCGGGGGCTAATTTTGTCGCCACAACCTCCGCCATTTCATAGCCTGGAGCAACCAAACCATAAATCATCTGATGAGCCAAAGCACATTCACCAATCGCAAAAATATTTGGGTCGGAGGTTTGTAAAGCATTATTTACTACAATACCGCCACGAGTACCCATTTCCAAACCTGCCACTTTTGCTACTTCATCACGGGGTTTAATGCCTGCTGAAATTACCAGCATATCTACATCTAAACGTGAACCATCGGCAAATTGCATGAATTCGATAACGCCATCACCCGCAATTTCTTGGGTATTTTTACTCAAATGTATCTGTAAACCAAGCGTTTTTAATTTAGCTTGAAGTACCCTCGAACCAGCATCATCAATTTGTCTTGGCATTAATCTCGAAGCAAATTCTACTACGTGAACTTCCTTCAATCCTAAATCTAAAAGTGCCTTAGCGGCTTCCAGACCTAATAATCCTCCACCAATTACCGCTCCTTTGGTTGCCTTGCGAGCGTGCGATTGCATTAAATCCAAATCTTTTATGGTACGATAAACAAATACGCCATCTTTCTCAACCCCAGAAATTGGCGGCACAAAAGCCCCAGAACCCGTTGCCATTACTAAATAGTCGTAGTCTTCAACGATTCCATGATGTGAACGCACCGTTTTTGCTTCACGGTCAATGTCCACAATTGGGTCAGAGAGGATTAAGCGAATGCCATTTTTAGCGTACCATTCGGCAGGAGCCATTGTCAAATCTTCGGCAGTTTTTCCCGCAAAATATTCTGAAAGATGCACACGATCGTAGGCAGGACGAATTTCCTCCCCAAATACCACGATTTCACATTGCTTGGAAACGTCTTTATTGACAAGTTTTTCGCAAAACTTATAACCAACCATTCCGTTCCCCACGACGACGATTTTTCTCATTTTTAAATAAAATTTTGATTAACAACTTTCCACGTAGCTCGGCAATCCTTGCCGTGAATTACTATCATAAATTGCTGTTGCCAGTTCACGGCAGCAACCGTTGCCCGAAGATTGCCGTTCTACGTTAAACTAAGCATTTATGACTATTTCAAGATAAAATTTCAATATTTAATAATTGTACTAATTTAATAACCAAATTTGTATGATTTTACTAAAAATTCAATATTTACAGTTCAAATTTAAACTTAAAAAATCATATTTTACAATTATTATATAAATATTAGTTAATTTTTAAACTTATATTTTGGTTTTAAACAATTTTTGATAACATTTGTACCAAAATAACAACTAAGTATTTCTATTTAGAAAAAATAGAGTAAAATAACTTATAATATGAATATTCCAAGATTAACTTTAATTGGTGCTTGTCCAGGTGATGTTGAACTGATAACCTTAAAAGGAATCAGAGCAATCAAATCTGCAGACGTTATATTATATGATGCACTCGCCAATGTAGAGCTTTTAGAGTATGCTAAACCAGATGTTTTAAGAATTTATGTTGGAAAGCGTCTTGGTAAATATGTTTATACACAAGAAGAAATAAATGAAAAAATCGTCTATTTAGCGAAGCAATATGGACACGTCGTTAGATTAAAAGGAGGCGACCCATTCGTGTTTGGAAGAGGATTTGAAGAAATAGAGTACGCTAAAATTTTTGATATAAAATGTGAAGTTGTCTCGGGCGTAACATCTGCCATCGCTGCACCCGCCTCCGTAGGCATACCCGTAACGAGCAGAGGTTTTGCAGAAAGTTTTTGGGTAATTACTGGTACAACCAAAAAAGGGGAGATTTCAAAAGACATTGAATTAGCCGCTCAATCATCCGCAACGATTGTTATCTTAATGGGAATGAGCAAGTTAGAAGAAATTTGTGAGGTATTTAGAAGTTATGGAAAATCAGAAATGCCGATGGCAATTATTCAAAATGGTACTCGCAAAAACGTAAAATCAGTAGTGGGAACAGTTTCAACCATTATTGAAAAATCAGTTTTAGAAAATATAGCTAATCCAGCAGTTATTGTGATTGGCGAGGTAGTTAGTCTGAGTTATCAGTTATCAGATATCAATGAACAATTAGCGGAGAATAGTTAGTCAGCATAAATGGATAACTGTTTACTGATAACTGCTAACTGAAAATCCCTTCAACATCACAAGTTGAAAAATATCTCTCGTGGGGGCGAGAAGATGTTTAATTGTAAGTAATTATTAATCAAATACTTACACAAAATTATTACTCATGCTTAATTCAATAAAACCCTTAGATTCACTTAAAATTTTCTCCTGGAAAGGCATTCAAATGCAGACTTTCCACATTACTTGGATTACTTTCTTCTTTTGTTTCTTCGGATGGTTTGGCATTGCACCTTTAATGAAAATTGTAAAAGATGATTTAGGTTTAACAAAAGGACAAATTGGGAATATCATCATCGCCTCAGTTTCAGCAACGATTTTTGCCCGTTTAGTAATTGGTCGCCTTTGCGATACCATTGGACCACGATTGGCTTACACAGGACTTTTGATTATTGGTTCAATTCCAGTAATGACCATCGGATTGGCACATAGTTACGAGAGTTTTTTATTGTTCAGATTAGCCATCGGCGTAATCGGAGCATCATTTGTCATTACACAGTATCATACTTCTATGATGTTTGCTCCCAAAATTAAAGGCACAGCAAACGCCGTTGCAGGCGGTTGGGGAAACCTTGGCGGAGGTATAACCAATATGTTGATGCCTTTGGTTTTGGCAGGTTTTGTTGGCTTAGGTTATTCAAAACCAGAGGCTTGGCGTTATGCCATGATTATCCCTGGGGCGATGTTGTTAGTGATGGCTTTTGTTTATTACAAATTCACAAAAGACACCCCAGAAGGTAATTATTCAGAAATTGACCGAACAAAAACTCCACAAGCAAAAGGCTCTTTCCTCTCGGTAGCATCGGATTATCGTACTTGGATTTTGTTTTTAGCTTACGGTGCGTGTTTCGGAATTGAAATTACTTTTGATAACGTGGCAGCACTTTATTTCTCCGAAAATTTCTCTTGCGACCTCAAAACGGCAGGACTTTTAGCGGGACTTTTTGGATTTATGAACCTCTTTGCTCGTGCCATCGGAGGAATCGTAGCGGATAGAGTGGGAAATTCTTACGGCATGAGAGGCAAAGGTTGGTTATTGGCAGCTTTTCTAATCATGGAAGGCATTGGAATCACCCTTTTTGCTCAAACAGGTTCACTCACAATGGCAGTGGTTGCAATGTTAGGTTTTGCCATGTTCTTGAAAATGGCAAACGGTGCAACATACGCCATCGTACCCTTCATAGATACTAAAAATGTAGGCTCAGTTGCTGGAATCGTGGGTGCAGGTGGAAATTTGGGAGGCGTTTTAGCGGGTTTCCTTTTCAAATCCGAAACCATTTCGTATGCCCAAGCCTTCCTTTATATTGGTTTGGCAGTAGCAGCAGTTGGAGCTTTGACGGCTTTGATAAAGTTTGATAAAAAGGTTTTGGAAAGCCCGAACAAGATGGGAGTCTTGTTCGGGCAAAATTGATCAAACTCTATTATAAATTTTCACAATCAATCACAAGAGTATGAAAAAATTTGACACGTTAAAGTTAGCCTTAATTTTATTTTTGAGTGTTTTTACTCATATCAATGCAAAGGCTCAATTCACACTCACACGACAATTGAGAACTCGAACAGAAGTCAGAAACGGACTTGGAAATTTAGTTCCGAACGATTCAAAATCAGCGGCTTTCACGTCGCAAAGAACAAGATTAAATTTTGGGTATAGTGGGACAGAGTTCTCTTCGGAGCAACTGTTCAGGACGTAAGGGTTTGAGGGCAAGATGCTTCGTCTATCTCAACCAATGACGGTAATGGATTAAATCGTAATCTTCGTTTCTCTTATGTTACACAATGACTTTTTAACTGAAATTCCCTCTTTTCTATCCTGCCTATCATACCTATGTGGTCACAAAAACAAAAAACCCGAAGTAAATAGCTTCGGGTTCTGTACCTAAACAAAATGGCGGTCGTGGTTAGGTATGAAATTAGGAAATGGTTAAGTACCGTTCTGGAAGATGGCGGTCTTCCAGAGTAGTCCAAATATGTGGCGGTAATTTGGATACGAAAGTTATTTTACCTTAATGAACTCGCTTTTTCTTTGACAAACATAAAAGAATATACTTTGGTATGCAAGAAAAGTGCAAAATAAAATTGGAAAAAGTTAATTTTAAACAGTATAGCACACTAACGTATATAGTAAAATAGTTTATTTGCGAAGAAAATTTATGTTTATCGAATGAAAGAAAAAACAATCTATTTTTATTATAAGTATAACTACTTATAATAAAAATACCCGAATGCCTGGCGGAGCATTGCGGGCAAAAATGGAAAAGTTTAAACCATTCCAATTTCTTATTACTACTAAAAAGGTAGTATTTAATTAACGACATAATAATTAAAAAGTCACAATTTTTTTTATTTAATTACTTGAAAATGAACAACTTACCATACTATAAAAAGTTTAAGTCCACGTGTTCCTATTGTGGCGTTGGGTGCGGAGTCGAGATTACAGATTTGGGCAATGGTAAAATTCATGTAGAAGGCGATAAAGACCATCCTTCGAGTAAAGGTATGCTCTGCTCGAAAGGAATGAATCTGCATTATACTGTTAATGATAAATCCGACCGTTTGCTTTATCCTGAAATGCGATTTAATCGAAATATGCCTTTGCAACGAGTTTCGTGGGACACTGCACTCGACCGAACGGCTGCCATTTTCAAGACTTTTATCCAAAAATACGGTCCCGATTCTGTCGGGTTTTATGTTTCTGGGCAATGTTCTACCGAAGAATACTATATCATTAATAAGCTAATCAAAGGTTTTATTGGCTCAAATAATATTGATACTAACTCTCGACTTTGTATGTCGTCTGCCGTGGTGGGCTACAAACTCACCTTGGGCGAAGATTCCGTTCCTGTTTGTTATGATGACATTGAATTAGCTGATTGTTTCTTCGTAACGGGGGCAAATCCTGCATGGTGTCATCCGATTATTTGGCGAAGAGTAGAGGCTCACAAACAAGAAAATCCAAACGTAAAAATCATCGTAATCGACCCCAGACGCACTCAAACAGCATCTCAGGCGGATTTATATTTACAAATTAATCCAGGAACAGACATCGTTCTAACGAATATCATCGGTAGAATTCTCATCGAAAATAGCTGGATTGACCAAGATTTTATCTCTAATAATACCGACGGTTTCGAGGCATACCGTGAACAAGTTTTTACCAGAACACTCTTGGAAGCCGCTGAAATTTGTGGAATTTCAGCGAGTGATATTCAATTAGCTGCAAAATATATTCACGAATCAAAAGGTTTTTTGTCGATGTGGACGATGGGGCTAAATCAGTCGGTGGTGGGCGTAAACAAAAATCTATCACTCATTGATTTACACCTGATTACGGGCAGAATTGGAAAAGAAGGAAACGGTCCTTTTTCACTCACGGGACAGCCCAATGCGATGGGCGGACGTGAGGTTGGAGGTTTGGCAAATATGTTACCCGCCCACCGAGATTTATTGAATCCAGCCCATCGTGAAGAAATTCAGGCGTTTTGGGGCGGTACAAAAATTTCGGATAAACCAGGTTTCACGGCAACTGAAATGTTCCAAGCCCTTGCGGACGGACGTATGAAGGCAATTTGGATAGTTACGACAAATCCAATGGTAAGTTTACCTGGTTTGAACATGGTGGAAAAGGGTTTACAAAATGCCAAATTTGTTGTGGTGCAAGATATTTCAAACCGTTCGGACACCGTAAAGTATGCCGATGTTGTTCTCCCTGCGGCGGCTTGGGCAGAAAAAGATTCCGTTTTTACTAATTCAGAAAGAAGAATTACACTTCTTCCGAAAGTGATTGATGCCCCAGGTGAAGCCTTAGATGATACTGAAATTATCAAACGTTTTGCCGAAAAAATGGGCTTCGGAAATTCATTTAACTACTTGAATAACAGTGAAATATACGACGAACACGTACTTTTAACGAAGGGAACGAATATTGATATTACGGGGGTTAATTATGAATATTTGAAAAAGAATAGAAGCGTTCAATGGCCCTTTTTGGATGTTCGTTATTCGATTTTCGATGTTGGGAGTTCCAAACCGAAAATCGAACATCAAAAATCGAAAATCGAAACAAAACGTTTATTTACCGACCATAAATTCTACACCCCAAACCAAAGAGCAAAAATCTATGCCGTTCCCGATGAAAATTTATCGGAAAAACTAAGTGAAGATTTCCCATTAATCCTCACGACTGGACGCATCCGTGACCAATGGCACACGATGACCAAGACGGGGAAAGTTAATAAATTGAATCAACACATTGCTCAGCCTTACATCGAAATCCATCCAAAAGATGCCCAAGCAAGAGGAATTAGACAAGGACAAGTAGTTGAAATTGAGACAATTAGAGGTAAAAATCAAGTTAAAGCCCAAATCACAGAAGATATTAAACAAGGCGTGTGTTTTATGCCAATGCACTTCGGGAAAATCTTAGGAAGTGCTTTTGGCAGAACTAATAGTTTGACAAATACGCTTGTAGATGCACGTTCAAAAGAACCTGATTTTAAGTTTTCAGCCGTACAAATTAAAGCGTATCAGAAACCCACAGAAAAAATTATTATCATCGGAGCGGGTTCTGCGGGATTGGGATTCATTAATTCATACCGAAACTTGAACAAAACGGATGAAATTCACGTGTTTTCCAAAGAAATTTATCCTTTTTACAATCGTGTAATGTTACCCGATTATATCTCGGGAGTTCAGGAATGGGAGCAATTAGTAAAACTACGAGAAGACCAATTTACCGAAGCTAATATTCTGGTTCACAAGGGTTTAGAGGTTGTGAATATTGATAGAAAAAACAAAGTTGTCATAGATTCAAACGGAGATGAACACACCTACGACCGCCTGATTTTGGGCATGGGTTCAAGGGCGTTTATGCCTCCATCCGTTCCCAAAATTCCAGGCATTTTCAATATTCGTTCTCGTTTGGATGCAGATAGTTTAATGCCATTTCTTAAACGTAGCACAGGAATCCTTTCCTGTGAGTCCGAGGAAAGTACAGGAAAGGATTTCTGTCCCACGGCACTCATCGTAGGAGGAGGTTTACTAGGCTTAGAATTAGCGGCTTCATTGCGTGAGATAAATGTGCAAGTAACTATTGTTCAACGGATTAGCCGATTTATGGATAGGCAATTAGACCAACTCGGCTCTGATTTATTGCATGAAGAAATGATTAATTTAGGCATTGATATTTATTACAACGATGAAGTTGCTGCTTTTTATGGAACAGATAAATTTGAAGGCGTAAGATTAAAATCAGGCAGAAAAATTGAAGCTCAAATCGCCGTTTTTGCCATTGGAACGAGTCCAAATGTAGAGATTGCCCGTGCCTGTGGATTGGAAGTAAATCGTGGTGTGGTAGTGAATGATTACCTCCAAACCTCCGATCCAGACATTTTTGCGGCAGGGGAAATTGCCCAATGGCGGGGCGAAATGTGGGGCATCACCGCCGCCGCCGAACAACAAGCGGACACCATCGCCAAATACATTGCGGGCGACTGGGCGAGTTATTATAAAGGCTCACTATCTGTCAATATTATGAAAATTCAGGGCGTACAATTATGCTCAATGGGGATGATTGAAACACCAAAATCGTCTGATTATGAGGAGATTACATTTATTGATAAAGCTAAAAGATATTACAAAAAGTGTATAATTCACAATGATAAATTGGTCGGAGCAATCCTAATTGGCGATAAATCTGAGTTCTTCGAGTTCAAAGATTTAATTGCCAATGGCATAGAATTATCGGATAAAAGATTGGAGCTTTTACGAAGTGGAAAAAAAGCCGACCCTGTCATGGGAAAGCTCGTTTGTTCATGCAATAACGTGGGTGAAGGAAATTTAAAAGCCTGTATTTCAGCAGGTTGTAATGATTTTGTTGCCTTATGTACACAAACGGGTGCGGGTACGGGCTGTGGAAGTTGTCGTCCAGAAGTTCGAGTGATTTTAGAGAAAACCGTAGCACGGGAATCCATTCCCGTGTCGGAGTACGATGGATTACGCAAGACACGGGAAGGGATTCCCGTGGTACATTAAAAAAATAGGGGAGCCACCTTTCGATAAACTTCCCTATGATTTTGAGGTTAAAATTTTGTCCGATTTCGGAAAATCGGATTACAATAATTAGCGAATCGCAACAATAATATCACGATTTACAATTTGATTTGTTTTAATTTCAAAAGATTTTGAATCAATCACGTCAACGTTTGAAGAAATCACTTCAATTGTATATTTTCCATCGCTCAAATTTGAAAAATCGAATGTTTTTGCAAATTTCTCTGACTTAGGACTCACATATTCATGGTGAATTTCATTTTTGTCAGCATCCAACACAACAACCATTACTTTTTTACCAGTATTCTCAATCCAAACATTAAAACTTAAAGATTTATTTACCTGAGTTATTTTAGTCTTTACAGAAGCAGTCGTTCCATCATTTGTATTAGTAGCAAATGAAGATAAATTCGATGTGCAAACCATAGCTATCGCTACGATAAATGCTTTTACAGTGTTCTTATTCATGATTTTTAATATTATATTTTAAAGAGATTTTTTAGTTCGTTAATCTCTAAATGATAGATTTATTTGTTAAACTTAAATTGTATATTTCCAAGAATTTAATGATTAAAAAATTAAATAAACTTAACTCGAACGTTACTTTGTTAAATGTATTTATTATCTAAAAATGAATTCGCAAGGACTACAAGACTTGTTCTAAAATTCATCGTAAATACTTGAAAACTTACATCTGCCAATCGATTGACGATGTAAACTTAGAACGAATTTTTTGAAATATCATTCAAAAAAGAATAAAATTTTAACTTTTCCAAGAAAGTTCTTCTAAAAAAAATTATATTTCTGGAAATAATACTATTCTAAAATTTGTAATTATATTAAATATTAGAATTGTTATATGAATAAACTACAAATATATCTTGTTGATTTTCAGTATATTAAGTAATTATTACTAAGAAACACTACTTATTTACACAAGCATAATATAGAATTTTAACTTTTTATAACATGAAAGATTATTCATTATTAAAGATAAATTTGATGGGAGGTATTGTTTCGCCAGGGACTTTGCAATATATCCTTTTATCCGCTCGTGAGGCAGGCGTTCGTGAAGTAAAATTTGGAGCGAGACAGCAAATTTTAATGTATGTCAAAGCGGAAACTGTGCGTGGAAGTGGAATAGTTGAATTAAAGAAAAAATTGCACGAATCTAAGATTGACTTTGAAATAGATTCCGATAACTATCCCAATATTATTACTTCTTATTGTGCCGAAGAAGTATTTCCGACGGGTCAGTGGATTTCAGAAGGTATTTATAATGACATTTTTGATGGATTTGATTATCAGCCAAAATTGAAAATAAATGTGTCTGATTTTCAACAGTCTTTTACGCCTTTTTTTACGGGTAATCTAAATTTTATTGCTTCCAATACACAAAATTTTTGGTATTTATACGTTCGCCCAAAGCAGTCAAATAGAATCTTTCGTTTTCCAATTTTAATTTACACCTTAGAAATTCCTAAAATTTGTAAACGGATTGAAGAAGTAATTTTAGATGATTCGGATATGGATGAAAATGAGATTTATGAGAAGGTAATTGCCAAGGGGGAAATCATCTCACAAGTGATTTTGGAAGACTTGATATTACCTAAATTTTCATTGCTTTATTACGAAGGATTTAATCGTTATGGAGATAAATCTTGGCTTGGAATTTACCGAAGAAATGAGACATTTTCAGTCGATTTTTTAGCAGAAATTTGTGAATTATGCTTAGAAACAAAAATTGGTCAAATCTGTACAACACCATGGAAATCATTGATTATCAAAGGAATAGAAAAAAAACACCGAATTTTTTGGGATAAATTATTGGGTAAATATACAATTAATGTACGTCATGCTGCCAATGAACTAAATTGGCAAGTGGAAGATTTGTCACCCGAAGGATTAGCCTTAAAAAAAGCAATTATCCGTGAATTTGATAATGATGATGTACGGACATTTGGATTGAGTTTTGCGGTTCAAACTCGCTCTAAATCAGAGGTTTTTGGTTCAGTGGTGATTAAGAAAAGAAGTATTTTTGGAGGACTTTCCAACGTTTTTGATATTTATCATACTACGGATTTCAATCCAAACACCCGTGAATTAGTTTTATTTGAAAAAGGCGTAAATAAAGCCCATGTTCCAGAAATTTTACAACGACTAACGAAACGTTTTTACGCTCAGAATTCTATGCAAGAGGTTTCAATAATCAAGAAAATAGAAATAAAAGTGTCTGATTCACAGCTTATTAAGGTTCATAAATGCCTAATTTGTTTCACGATTTATGATGAACGTTTTGGGGATTCTGTCAATGAAATCCTTGTGGGAGTGAAGTTTGCAGATTTACCTTCAACGTATTGCTGTTCTGTTTGTGAAGGAGCGAAAAGTGATTTTGTTGAGGTGGATAT
>JANXML010000297.1 GCA_025354645.1 Arcicella sp.
ATTGAACTTTATGGCATTAAGCCCGCTGAGAATCCCAAGCTGATTGTTGTGGGTGGGCAACCAGGAGCGGGGAAAAGTGATTTACAGAAATTTGGCGAATTGGAATTAGCTTCAAATGTGGTAATATTATCAACCGATGTGTTGCGTTCGTATCATCCCTACGAAAGAGAAATCAAGCAAAATTACCCCGAATACTACCATATATTGACCGTTGATTTGGCTCGGATACTACTCATCAATTTGGAAAATTATGCCCTTGCTCATAAACTGAACGTGATTTTGGAATCAACTTTGGCAAATTCGGAAGTAATGCTTCAAAAAATCAATAAATATCGAAGATACAATTACCAAATTGATTTGAAAGTTATTGCCGTCAATGAATTGATTAGTTATTTGGGTGCGGAAGACCGTTATGAAAATATGATTTTGTTAGAAAAAAGTGGGCGAATGGTGTCTAAACAAAACCATGACCAAAATTATAAGGACATTCCAACTACGCTACAAATGCTACAAGACCAGAATCTGTTGAATAATGTCTCAGTCTATCAAAGAAGAATGACTGAATCGAAAGGAAACATTGATACCCAAGTTGTTTTATTAGCAAATAATCCAAGCAATTTTGTTCATACGTATATACAGGAACGTACCCGTGATTTCACTAATTTAGAAAAGCAATATTTGAAACAAACCGCCGAAAGTGTACAAGCCATGAAGCTAAGCCGAGGTGCATCATTGCTTGAAAAGACAAGGTTTGAGGCTAATTTTAAAATGGTATTGGGGGGAAGGGAAACAAAAGGTGAGAACAAGGGAATTAGGTTGTGACGAAAGGTTCTGATTAAGTAAAATTTTCTTACATTTCACTTAATCAAAAAATTCCGTTTTGTGCTAACCATCTGCCCATAAGCCCGTTTGTTGGCATCCGTTAAAAATGAACGGCTAACGAGTGTTTCCGCCAAAGGCTGTCTATTCAAAAATGGAGCTAATAAAATGCTTATTCTGGCTTCACTCATCCCCATTCTTTTCCCTAATGCTATAAAATCGTCCTGATGAGCGTGACCCGAAATTTCTTGTCTTTTTGAACGAAACTGGTCTTTGAAAAGTCCTTTGTCCAAGGCAAAATCAGTATCGTCCACGTGTAAGCGAGTATTGATTAAATCGTAGGCGGGACATAATACATAATCGCCTTTCGGTGTTTCCATCAAGGAAAAATTCTTTAAATGAGCATCACCGTTACTAAACAAGTAATTGAAAATCAGTAGATTAAAATACTTTTCTATTTCAATTCTCCAAGTGGGAACGTTAGATTTTATCAATTCTCCCACTTCTTCGTAACTAAATTCATATTTGTAATTTGCTCCAAAATTATCTTTGGTTTTTCCTGCCAAACTGGCAAAATCTTCTACACCCCATTTTGTGCCGTTTTCTCTAAGGTCAAAGCGTTTCGTGATGTAGGCGGGCGTACCATCGGCAAAGAAAATCAAGGCATTGGCGGCGGTATTGATTCCGTAAACCTGAGAAGCAATTTGCATGGTAAGGTGTTCATTGGCGGGTACTTGGTCAATTTTTTTCAAATCCCTTGGAATGGGTTTTAAGATATACTCTCCGTGTTCCCCTTCTCTGGTGAGTCTCAACTGATTCTTTTCCAATAACAAACTCAATTTTTCTTGCACACCCGAAATGGAAATTCGTTTTCTATTTTCGATAAACAATTCTTCCGTTTCGTCATTCGTTTGTGGTTTGGAATAAGACAGAATATGATTCACTTTTTTGTTGCCAAAAACTTTTCGTAAACAAGCGGGACTGTAAGTCGTGAAGCCTTCTGCCAACGTCCCTGGGCAATATTTTAGGTCTATCATTGTGGTAAAGGTTCTACGGTAATTGCTCCAATGGTATCAAATTGTGAAGTCTTAGCCAAAAGTCCAAAATTGTCATTTTCATCAATTTTCAATAACATACATTGCAATTTTCGATTTACCCCCTCACTCAACATATTGTAGAAGAAAGGAAATAAAAAAGTGCTTTTAAATACTTGTTGTGTTTTGGGGAATGTTAAACTAATGACTTGACTTTCAGATGATAAAAAATAGTTGTTGTCATATTCAAACCGATAATCTTGTCGGTTTTCTTCGGTGAGAATACCCGCCAAAATGTTATTTCGATAAATGGCTAATTGTCGCATGATTGAGTTTTAAGTTTCTAAGGGTTAAGTTGATAATCAAAACTAAATACCAATTTTACGAACTGTCCATACTAATTCCATTCCCAAAATTTCGGATAACTTTGTGAGGGTTTCAAGTCTTGGATTGGCTTTCCCACTCTCGAAAGATTTAATAGTTCGGAGTCCAACACCCGATAAATCCGCTAAATATTCTTGGGTAACACCCAATTGTTCACGCCTAATTCGAAGTTCTTGTGAAAGGTTCATGAATACTTTGAATTTTAAAGTGCAATATATGGCACTTATGGGAGATAATCAAGGAAACTGGGAGAAATATTTATTGAAAAGTGCTTTATGTGGCACTAATTGGGACATAAAATAGGTCATTAATTAAAAATTAATCACCTATTTTATGTCCCAATTGTTTATATAGACATATTTATCTTTACTCGATTCTTAATTTCTTCTAATTTTTGGTCAATTAATAATTTTCCATCTCTAAAAACTTCTTTTAATTCACCTTGTTTTTCTTGTTCCCAAGTGGCTTGGTCAATTAGTTTGTAAATCCCATTTTCGAGGTTAATCTTAAGAAGTCCTTTAGCGGATTTTTTCGTACCGTCATCTGTTACTGGATCTTTGAATATCTCTCTTCCTCGTCTGTTTACTTCCCCATAAGTTGCTTTCATAGCAAAGCCAAACGTGTCTCTTGTATTATATTGATATGTATATGAACCAATTCCTAAAACTACATTCGTTGATGCAAAACCTTTATCTTTTAGGCGTTCACAAATTTGAGTGGCTCTTGCAACGGTAATACTGTCTCCATAAATTACTCCAATGTGTGAATCTAATTCCTTAAACTCTTTTGTGTTTATTGTCCCTCCAAAAGTTTCCCAAAGTAATTCAATTACGCCTTTTCTTTCGTTGTCATTTTTACTCATTGGATTACCACAAATTATATCCACTGGGTCACCACTATCAGGTCTTATTACTACTTTACCCTCACGAGCTAAAATTTCTGATTTCAGCTTTGGTAAATATTCAGTTAGGACTTTCCATAAATCCCACGTGTCAGAAACTATTGAGACAATACCTTTTGGATAAATTTCACAAACCAATCTTCTGAAAGTGCCTATTTCATCTTCAATAGTACCCATACACATTACGCTGTGTTCAGTTGCTGGAACTGAACCGCCAATTAGTTCATTATCAGAATCTGCGTTGTAATATTTTTCTAAAAATTCAATAGCTGGAATAGTATCCGTTCCATTAAAACTCAATAAATGTCCACTCGCAGAACAAATACCCGCTTCTATTCCTGCCATTCCTCTCATTGAAAAGTCATGTCCCTGCCAATCAACAAATTCTGGAATAGATGAAGTTTGAAAAGAAAATTTATCTAATACTTTTCTGTACTGTTTGGCAATCGTTGCAGAAGTGCAAGGCATCCATACAACGGCTGAAATCAAAGTTTCAAAGTAGTTTGTTAGCCAGAAAAATTCTGGTAATGTGTTATACATTGTAAACATTGGCACACGAATAGGTACAGATGTACCTTCTGGTAATGCTTTAATTACCATTGGGACATAACCTAAATCATGTAAGTCTTCAATATGTTTTGTACCAACTTGATTTTCGCCTAAATAATTATTAATTCTACGACTGTACTCTTGAATCACTTTTTCTTTCGGTTGTTTGAAAAAATATGTTTCAAAATCTTCTAAGATATATTTTTTGATGAAATATTGCAATCCAAAAAATACAACTTCATTTATTCCTTCAATTCGGCTTTTGCGTGGTGTCCAATTAGAGTAAACAAGTGTTGTTCCGTCTGGATATTGTCTTCTGTGGTCAACTTTGTAACCGTCTGTTAGTAATAGGGGATTCATAATATTCTTGTTTTAACTGTTAATAATAAATTATTCAATTCATCAAATACTTGCTTCAAACCAGCTCTGTCATCTAAGTAGGCGTTGGCGTACACTTTCCTACTTACTGATTTACGAAAAGGCGGATTTTCATTTAAGGAGTCAAAAGGTATTTTATGGTGTTCCAAGTAAGCGGTTACAAATTCCAAATCTTCATTACCTGTCCAGCAAATTAAATAACAACTTAGTGCTTTTAATTCTTGTAAAAGTTTAATTACATCATTATAAATTCTGCCTTTTTTATGAAAGTCATAAACAGTATCATCAAAATCAAATGCAATCACCAAAGTGCCATATTTATTGTATTCATCTAATAACCGATTAAACGAATTTTCAGAATTAAGATAAAAGTCCATCGCCTAATTTTATTTGAGTTAAACAATTATTTTCCATATTTTTGAATGAATCTGTGGTAAAAATTCGTTCAAAACATTTTAACGCTTCAAACCCTTTACTGAAAATTCCATGACTGACTACCAAATAGAGTTTACCAGCATTTTTATTTTTTAATTCTTCGGCTAAGCCAATAAATGTTCCACCTCCGTCACAAATATCATCGACTATCAAACAATCTTTTCCATGTAAATTATCAGCATAAACTGTAAAACCTGTTAATTTCCCCGTCTTTACATCTCTAACCTTGCTGCATTCCACAACTTCAATACCCCCCCAAAATTCTGAAACTTTGTAAATTTTTTTCAAAGCACCCCCGTCGGGTGAAATCAACGATACACTACTTCCAATTTCTTGAACTACCTTTTCAATAAATATGTGATTAGTAACATGATTGCAATTATTTAAAACGGCTGGTGTAACTTCCGAGTGAGCATCAAAAACTATTACTTTTTTGAATTTTAAACTATTGATAATGTCTGCGTAAACTTTAACCGATAAGGGTTCTCCCTTAATCATAACTC
This sequence comes from Arcicella sp., assembly GCA_025354645.1. Classification (GTDB taxonomy): domain Bacteria; phylum Bacteroidota; class Bacteroidia; order Cytophagales; family Spirosomataceae; genus Arcicella. The sequence continues at coordinate 5,004 of JANXML010000297.1, forward strand.
TGTCTTGCCTTGCAGATGGGAAATACGGAATAATTAAAGTTCCTAATTTTGCTTCCATTCTTTGCAAAGCGTCAACTGCTAAACAAAGCAACCCTAAATCATTGAATGAGTTTAAGCGATGAGTAATTGTAACACTTTTTGACATATCAAAGTCTGAATTTACTTTAATATGAGGTTCCCCACCCGAAAACGTAAAACTTTCAAATTGTATTTCTTCGTCATCTAATGGCTTGAAATTTTTGTCTAAATTTAGTATCATGATTTTTTATTTTGTGTAATTATTACGCAAAATTACATTCAATTTTTAAACTACCAAATATTTTGTGTAAAAATTACGCAAAATTAATATCAAATAGAAATCCATTATCAACTAACTGGTTGTATTTGAGTTTATTAAACCTATAAAGTTTGGCAGGTCTTCCTTTAATTTTATTGCCAAATTTTTCTGTTTCTTCAACAATTCCAAAACTCAATATTTTTTTTCGAAAATTTCGACGGTCAATTTCCTTTTCCAAAATGGTACAATATAAATTTTCAAGTTCAGAAAACAGAAACTCTTTTGGGAGTAAATCGAAGCCAATAGGTTGATAGGTAAGTTTACTTTGAAGCCGATTTCGGGCAGTTTCTAAAATAGATTGATGATCAAAAGCTAAATTTGGTAGTTCATTAATTGAAAACCATTTTGCATCCTCAGCATCACTATCAGCCTTCAAAACAAGTTTTGTAGAATTAACAAGTGCGAAATAAGCAACAGACACCACTCTAAATCGGGGATCTCGAACAATGTTGTCGCCAAATGTATAAAGCTGTTCCAAATAATTTACTTTGATACCAGATTCTTCTTGAAGTTCTCTATTTACAGCATCATTTAGGCTTTCTTTATCTTTAACGAAACCGCCAACCAATGCCCATTGATTTTTTAAAATGCCGTACTTTTGCTTTATCAACAATACATTTAATTTATTCTCGGTATATCCAAATACAATTGCATCCACCGCTATTTTGATGTTTTGATCTATTTTCATGTTAATTATGCTTATAATTTACGCAAAAATAGTGTTTTTATTTACTTGTTTATGGGAATATTTGGGATAACTGATTAGTTTAGTAAAGAAAGATTCTTTATCAAACCCCAACCCCTATACCCCGAGCCAAAACCTTACTTTCCTCTAAATCCATCTGATTCAAGTTAACCGTTTTCTCCTTCTTTTCCATCTTACTATCAATTTTTACCTTCAACAATTCCACCTCCTTTTTAACCGCTTGCAGTTCAGTTTCCCCTTTAAAATCCTCCTGAATAAACTTTTTCAAATCCGAAATATTTTTCTTCAAATTGATGATATTTTGCTCCGTACTTTCAATCAAAATTGGTATTTTCATTAATGCTTTTTGCGGATATTGTACTGCTATCTCGGGGGTGTTCGCCAACATACCACCGTTGAAAGTATATTTTTCAGTGCCTTTTCCTTGCAAAAATAGACTGTGTTCCAAGGATGTTCGGTTGTCATAATCCTTTAAAAAAAGCGTTTCGAGATACATTCTAAAACCCGCATACATTCCTATTTCTGTAATGCCAGCGGTGTTTATGCCATTTTTTAGCCCTACCAAATATTGTCCCAATGCTCTTTCTGTTTTTACCTCAAAATCCTTTTTATCGAAAATGATGGCTAAGTTTTTGTCGAGATAGGTATTCAATGTTTCAGCATTGAG
>JANXML010000033.1 GCA_025354645.1 Arcicella sp.
CTGCAATAACCAACATAACACCTTGGATTTTTCCTGAAGCTTCTGGTTGACGAGCGATTGCGTCCATTGCTGAACCACCGATTCTACCAATACCAATACCTGCTCCAATTGCGGCTAAACCAGCACCCATACCTGCAAGACCTAATGCTTGAGAGACTTCTAATAACATTGACATGATTGTAATTATTTATTGTTAATTAATTTGAAAATACAATTTTAATGATGTGCTTCTTCAACGGCTGCACCAATATAAGTTGATGTTAGAACGGTGAAAATATAGGCTTGTAAGAAGGCTACCAATAACTCAATTAAGTTCATAAAAACTGAGAATGGTACGGCAATAAGGGCAACGCCAAAACTTTTGAAGATAAATATCAAAGCAATCAAACTCAAAAGAATTAAGTGACCCGCTGTGATATTAGCAAAAAGACGAATCATCAAAGAAATTGGTTTCATAAATACGCCGATAATTTCTACGGGAGTCAACAAAATCAATAACCATTTTGGCACGCCTGGCATAGCAAAAATGTGTCCCCAATAGGTGCTTTTTCCATTAAGGTTTGTTACAAAAAAGGCAATTACTGCTAAGACTAATGTGATGGCGATATTACCCGTTACGTTTGCACTTCCTGGTAAAAGTCCTAATAAATTATTAAACAGGATGAAAAAGAAAACCGTCAATAAATAAGGAACGAAACGTCTATAATGTTTTTCACCAATATTGGTTTTGGCTACATCGTCACGAATAAAAAGGAGGATTGGCTCGATGGCTGATTGTAAACCTTTTGGAGCTTTGCCTACTCTTTCTTTATAAGATTTCGCAACGGTGAAGAATATAACTAATAATAAAAAAAAGCTAATTAATAGTGAAGCTACGTTCTTCGTAATTGACAAATCCAACACAAAAGAACCATCTTCTGCAACGATTTTGCCTTCTTCCAACTTTAATCCTTCATAAGGTGCTTCCTCGTGATGTTCGTTCTTGAAACGGTTTGAAGAGAAAACCTTCAATCCTCCTTTATTCCAAACAATACAAGGCAATGGAATTGAGTAATGTGTATGCTCATCAGCAGAAGAAGCGAAGTGCCATTCATGTTCATCGGCAATGTGTCCCATCATCATTTTGCCTGGGTCAAATTTCTCAGATTCTGTAGTAGATTCGCCCTCAATATGTGTCTTTACCTCCGTATTAATAGCGGTAGAATCCTCTTTGTTTTCTTGGGCAAAAAGGGTGCTTGAAATTAAAAATAAAAAAGCAAAAATATTTGAAAAATACACTTTCTTGTTCACGGTTTCTTTGAAGTATATGGTTGATTATAAATTATGTCCTTAGTGTAGTTTTGTTCTTTTGTGCTGATTATCAAGATGTTATAAAAAATATTGATTCATTTCCTACGAAAAGTGTCGCAATTTACTAAACAATCCGAATATTTCAAAACCTGTGTAACATAAATAGAGTACAAAAAAGTCGAGGAGAAATATATAAGGATTTGGTATGTTTGAATATAGAAATATTCCAATAAAAATTAAACTTAAAATCATGCGTGAAGTTATACTGCCCAAGTAGTATTTAACGAAGTTATCTCGGTTGTTGGCAAACCCGAATTGCATGAGAATATGATTAAGGTAGGAAATAGCAAAAAAGAAGGCTAAAATCATCCATTTTTGAGGATGAACATATTGGGAAAGTCCTATTTGTGGGATAATATAAAATAACAATCCAATGATGATTGTGAGACTAATTATTCTGAGCATTTTTCTAAATTTTCTTACAAATTTACGCAAGAAAAAAGGTTCACAGTAATAAATTTCTGTGAACCTTTTTTATGTACTAAAATTTGTTTTTATCTTTCTATTTTACCCAAAATTAATTCTACTTAATCTCATCTCAAAAAGGGCTTTTGAAAGTACACTGGACTCATTTTCATATTCATTTTCGATGTATAAGTCTTTATAGCCTTCAATCATATTTAGTAATTTTTGTAATACTTTTTCTTCTCTTTCTATTGTTAGTTTATTTTTTGAAATCTCCATAATTGTAAAAATAATTTGTGCAAAAATGGCTCCTGAAAGAACCATTAATAATTTTGATATAACACCGAATGTTTCATTACTAATATGTATATAAAAATTACGTTCTATTACATTTGGCAACATTGAAATCAAAACTATTATAATAGATGCTAAATACAGTGCTACTTGAACTTGTTTACTTCTTACTTTATTTTTTAAAATTTCAATATTAACAGATACCTCCTCGGCAAGCCTAATAAGCCCATCCATTTCCTGATAACTAATATGATTTCTGTTTAAGGTTTCCATAGTACTCTTATTTTGAAAATTCTGAAATTTTAGTAATCAATTCTCTGAATAATTCACGTTCAATATCTGTACCACCTAAATTAGTTTTTACCGTGTCGTTGTTCCAATAAAAATCGCTTTGCCAAGCTGAAATGGGCATAATTGAACATTTGATATTCAACTCACCAATCGACTTTAAAGTTTCATTTAGAGTTTCAGCAAATGGACTATCGGAATTTGATGAGTAATAATTCATTGCATTTTCAACCGATTCTGGAAATAAATCTACTTTATTCACTACGATTAACATCCACTTTATTTTCCTTCCATTTGAATATGCTTCTCTAATTTTATCACAAACTCGTCTAAAATAAGCAAGTTCTGATTTTAGATTATGCTGTCTCAACTTTTCTAAGGTATCAATACCTTGATTTTTAATCATTGATTCTTTGAGTGTATTGTCTCGTACACCCGTGAATCCCCAATCAACCACAAACATAACTCCTTGTAATTCTTTATGTTTGTTGAACGCTTCATCTATGCCAATATCACTTTCGGCAGAGGTTTGTCCAGGAATTACTCTCACTAAATTTGTCCATTCTCCCAATTGTATTGCTCTTGATTCTACTTGACTGGAAGTATCTGGTAATTCCCAAGAAAAATCATTTGCCTCTCCATAAAGTTTACTGGTAAGTACAGATTTTCCAACGGCTGGTCTGCCCAGTACAACGATATTTGTTTTACCTAAGTCTGAAAAAGTCAGTAAATTTTTCCATAAATGTTGCAATAAGTGTCGTTTCTGATACGCTGTAAAAGAACTTCGGATTAATAAACTCCATGGCATTGCAGTCATATTGAATGTATTATTATTTGGTTAGGTAAAATTCATATTGAGTAAAAATAGTTTAAATATTGTTGATATTCAAATGAATGTTAAAATAATCATACGTGTGTGTAATTACACGCCTACTTCACCCCATACTCCGCTTTTCCAACACCCACTAATCCCTGTGTTGAAACACCTTCGGCAATGATTCGCATGGTTGTCTTAGCGTCTGTGTTCCAGTAAGTTAGTGTTGCTTTGCCAGTGGCATCTGTTCTGACGTTGGGTTGCCAGTGAAGGGTTGAACGAAAATCTGGACGTACGTGATCTGGAATATTTACATCATATTTCGGAGCATAAAATTCACGGGCTACGTTATATCCCATGCGTTTTTGGATAGTTACGCCCGATACAGGGTCTTTTGAATAACCGTAATTATTACCACCTCTTTTTGTTAGAATCGCAATGACCCCCGTTGAGCCTCTCGACCCAAAAATGGCGGCTTCTGCACCTTTCAAAATGTCAATGTTATCAACATCGCACGGACTGATTGAAGTTAAAGCATCCGCATCTACTGGCATTCCGTCCAATAAATAAAGTGGTTCACTACTACCCGTAAAACTCGAAACGCCTCTTATTATTACAGAATAGCCACCACTTCCATTCGGAGAAACCTGTACGCCTGCCACTCTTCCTTGAATCATCTGGAAAACACTTGTTGCTCCAGCACAAAGGTTGTTGTCAACTTTAATGCTGTTGTTGGCTTTGCCATAAATTTTGCGTGCATCGGGTTCATCAATTTTTTTTGCCTTTACCACTACTTCCTGCAACATTTGGTCTTTATTTAGTTTCAATTTCTTTTCTAATTCAAGGGCATCATTTGCTTTTTTCAAGAAATCGGATAAATCATTTGCGTTAAATTCCATCGGATTATAAGGCGTTTTCACGATTCTGACTTTTGGCGTGGGCTTTTGTGAATTAATGGTTACCTCTAAATTCTTGCCTCCATTTTGTTTCATGCCTTGTACGAATACTTGCGTAGAGTCAAAGAAATCTAAACTATAAAATCCATAATTGCCCAAAGAATCCGTGGTTCCCATTTGAAATTGAGGCGTATTCTTGCCATTTTTTATCATTAGGGTTAAGGTAACTTTATCCGCAACTTTTCCATTTGGTTTTAATGCTTTGCCACTTACTTCCAGCCCTGTTTCTAATAAATTATTGATTTTAGGCTCTTTATCTGCCATCAAATCTCGCCAAACAAATCTTCGCCAGCCTTGTGTCATCATCAGAAAATCTAAATGACGATTGGCATCGACGTTCTGTTTATCAAAATAATAAGCAGGTTTTTCAATATTTCCACGTAAGGCAGAATAATAATCAGTTCCCGACAAATTACTCACGTCTGAACTTAATAAAAGATAGGTTAATAGATTCTCTTGGTGAGGGTCAGCAATTACCTGATTCGCATCCGTAACCGCTACTGAAAAATTTCCTTCAACGGGTTTTCCTTCTGCATCGGTGGCTTCCAAATTGACCGTTACTTTTTCTCGAATTTTATAATTTTCCTTATTTGATGTGACTTTGAGATTAAGTTGCTTGTTTTGATTATTAAAAATTAAGCGTTCGCAAACAGGTTCACCTTTGGCATTTATTAAAGTTATTTGCACAATTCCATCATCAGGAATTTTATTTTTGGGTATGATAACAGCAAAAGATTTTTGAGTTTCATTCCCTTTTGCCATGAAACAAAGTTGACCTCTTTGATGAGCAACTACCACGATTTCAGCAGATTTATTGGCAGATTTTGGGGAATTATTAGAAACGAAAATCTTCACTTTTTCCTTATTTGATAAGTTGTCAACTGCCATTGAAAAGCCTTGTTCGTATGCTAATGGCAAACCAAATTGACGGTATTTTCCATCGTTTTGTTTCACGAAAGCGGTATAAGTTTTTTGAGCTTCGGGCGTATAATTAAAAACGCCCATTCCTAAATGTTCCGACTGAAAAGCGACAACTGTATCTTTGGCATTATCTAACACAAATCCTTGAACATCAACGCCTTTGCCCAAAATATTTAGTGCTTTGAATCCAATTCTTGAATCTAAACCAACCACTGAATTACCGCCCTCTGGAAAGAATTGAACATCAGAAACTTCGGTCATTTTTTGGGCGTTTGCATCCGTTAACCGATTTTTCATGGAACCTTGATAAATGTTGAAATCCTGATGAAAAAAGAACTCATCGGAATAATTTTTCATATAATTAGTATAAGCCCTAATTTGATAAACGCCTTCCTCCAAACTATCAGGTAGGAGGATGTCTCCGTGTGTTGAACCATCACAATTTAAGATTCTACTGGCAATAGTTTTGCCGTTGGTTTCATCAATCAAATCAACGTACATTACTCGACTAACGGAATCAATTTTATGAGATGTTCCATCGAATAAATAACCTTTGAACCACATTGTTTCACCCGCCATGTAATAAGGCTTATCGAAATGCAGATAGACTTTTTCTTGGGGAGTGTTTACTCGGAATTTTTCGAGTTTTGCAATGATTTTTTCGGTAAGATTCTCACCTTCTTGGGTGAATGTAAAGGCAGTTGTAAGGCAGAATGCGATTGCCAATGAGGCGTAAAATTTTCTATTCATTTAAGTAGAATTGGGGATTTAAGCGTTAGCATTAATTTTTGTCAAATATCTGAAACCAAAACGATAAACGCAATTGATTTATGATAAAAGGCTTGAAATCTGTGATAAAATAATTTGAATCACGCAAAGTGGCAAAGGAAATTTTTTTTTACTTGATAATTTTAATTATAGCAAATGGTGAAAATTAAGTATGAAAAATGCCCTCAAACTGATATTTAAGGGCATTTTTTAGAAATCAAACTCTTCTTTGTATTATAGCGACCTTGCGGTAATTTTACTTTACTAAATCACTCAAACGCTGAACCACAATCACTGAATTATCTTTTGCTTCTTTCTTTTGTTCGTAAGCCACCAACAAATCCTTGCTCGATGATATTATAACGGGATAGGTTGAAGTCATGAAATCTGGTGTAATCCATTCTTCTTTAAAAGCACCTTTTTTATTAAAAACCCTTATCCCAATTTTTGTAAAAAATTTGTCATCTTTTTGCATGGATTGGTCCCAAATCATCACTAATTGATTATCCAAAACACCTACTTGCGGATGCTTTGCCCGATTAGTTTCAATTTTATCCATTAATTTACCCGAACCAATTTTTGATAATCTCACTCCCACATCGCCTTCTTTGCCCGTAAACCAAGTTGTGTAAATATCCTTGCCTACTTGCGTGGTGCTTGGTCCTGTGTGGGGGCATGCGTTTACTTGCCATTTATCATCAAAAACTACTTTGGAATCGCTAAAAGTTTTACCGCCATCCTTTGAAATCACGTGTGAAATATCACGTGAACCATCCGCCAACATATCACGGTAGAGAATATGGAAATTATTATCTGCATCCACAAAAAGGTTCGTTCTGCAACACTGACAAGCATTAGAATCAACAATAACCTCATTTGAAAGTGTTCCATCGGGCAAAGTTTGGCGGTATTTTACGCTACGACCTTTGTATTTTCCCAGCTTTTCATCCAACCAAACAAACCCAATTTGCCCGTCTGGCAAAGTGCTTAAATTACCAAAAGAATGGCTTTCTCCTGCCGTTGTGTCTTGATGAATTGCTTTGAGGTCAGTCCAAGTTTTGCCTTTATCGTTCGAAGAAATATAATATAGATTTCCTGCAAATCTTTCGTTTGTCGTGGGTTTTGATACTTCAAAGAGGGCGATAATTTCCCCATTTTTCTTGAAAGCAACCTTGGGCATTCCTTCGGCATGGATGGAAATTTTTTCTGGAACTTTCACCGATATTTTCTCTGAAAAAGTGTTTCCACCATCCTTGGAAATGGCAAAAAAGAAGAGATTTTGCTTGTCTCCATCTTTTTCTGCCCAACTCAAAACAGGGTTTCCTTTTTCATCCGTTGTGAAGCGTGGTACTAAGCCAACTCTTTGATTATCTGAGAGTTGAATAGGTTTATTAGGCTGATTAAAATTGATTAAAAAGCCCAATAATGTGATGATTATGTATTTCATTGAATTTTATTTTTTGATGAAATTATTTTGTTTAGCTTTTAATCTACTTCCCCACAAAATTATACTGAACCCCAACCGTAAAAGTCCTTGGTGCTGCTGCTATGAAAGTAGTTCTGTCCGTTGCATTATTCCCTCTCGAAGCCTGATTGGCATACAATTCATCCGTCAGATTGGTGATGTTCGTAAATATCTCAAACCATTTGTAGCTGTATCCTGCCCGTAGGTTCAACACACTCACGCCCGAAAGCCCGAAAGCTGTTTTATCTTTATATTCAACCGTATTGATTTGATTTTGGAAATAAGAACTTAATCTTTGCCATTCGATGCTCGTTCTGAGTCCTTTTGCCCATTTGGGTTTATAGGTAATTTCAGTATTGGCAATAAATGAAGGAGCAGAAGGCATTGTTTTTCCATCAACATTTTTTAGAGCATCCGACGATTTCAAACTCAACGTAAATTGTTCGTAACGATGAAGGGCATTGGTTGCTCCAAATCTTATAAACCACTCATTATTAGGCTTATACGTGATTCCGTACTCGATTCCACGGTGCAATGTTTTCCCTGCCGACTGATAATCCGTCGAGTTGTCGGGCTGGCGAATACTCAATAATTCGTTTCCTCCGTTCATTTCATAATAGGCAATATCCACATAAATTTTGTTATTTAAAAGCGATGCCCAGCCCCCAATTTCTTTGTTATCAAAATAAGCAGGAGTCAAATTATAATAGAATGGATTTGTGCTTCCCGTAGGCGTTTTTCTAAAAATTGCAGTCAGACTTGGAGGTGAAAACCCTTTGGCATAATTGGCGTATATTCCTTTGCCGTTTCCTAAATCGTAGGTAAAACCAATTTTTGGCGTAACCTGACTGTACTCTTTTGAACCCGTGGCGTTGTTATCCAAATAATTCAAATAATCAAATGCCATTCTGTCGTAACGTACTCCCAATGAGAATCTTAGCTTGTTGATTGGTTCAAAATCCAATTGCCCGAAAGCGGCTGAATTATAGATTTTTGCATCATATTTTACCAAAAAAATGTCTGGATTTTCTTTGGAAATGGTATATTTTTCTACGGATTTTCCATCAGCACGTAACTGAGCCGCTAAATCAAGGCGATAGGAATAATAAGGATTGGTGGAATAATCATACGTACCTCCGACCAACAAATTAGTTTTCCAGAAATCGAATTTCTGAGAATGTTGAGCCACAATGCCGTAAGATTTAAAGGAATTATCGTTGATTTCGCTCGTGGCAGTTTTGCTGCCAGTTGTCCAACGGATGGTATAACTTGGATTTTGCCCGATGGAATTATTACGATAATAAGGCGTAATGGTCGTTTCTGCGTGATTATTCCAAGCGTGTTCCAATGATAATCTGGCACGAGTTGCGAATACTTTTCGGTAAGTAAAATCAGTTGTTGAAGAATATTCTCGCTTATAAAAAGCCACTGAATCCACGCTTCCACCTGTTTGTGAATAATAATCATTGTAGGATAATGTACTGATTAAACGAGTTTTATCCGAAAATTTATATTCTGCACGAGCATTGAAAGCGGTTTTATCAAAATCACTTTGCGTTTGCCATGAATTGGTTTGTTTCGCTACAAATCCACCCAAATACAAACCAAATTTTCCCACAATTACCCCCGCTCCGTACTGAATTCTGCGGTAGCCAAAATTATCAAATTGTATCCCAATTTTTGCCGTTGGAACTGCTGTTGGTCGTTGGGTAATAAAATTTATCGCTCCTCCAACTGCCTCAGCACCGTATAAAGACGAAGCGGGTCCTTTGACAACTTCCACCGAAGAAACCGAAAAAAGGTTCATTTCAATCAACGCATTGTGATTAAAAACGCCCAAAGGTCTCATTGGCAAACCATCTTCCATGTATAAGAAATACGCAGACGTTCCCATTGGCTGGCGGATTGACATTCCGTGTTGTTCGTTGTTATAATTCAACATCAAAACTCCTGGCGTTTTGTTGATAATTTCATAAATATTGGTCGCTTTGGTGTCATTGATAAGCGTTGCTGATAATTTAGAAATCGCTACGGGTGCTTGCGTGCGTAAACCTGCCTCACGATTGGCAGTTACAACCACTTGTTGCAAATTTTCTACGGAAGGTTCAAGGGAAACAGATAAGGATTTATTGCCTTGATAATCAATCGTTTGCGTTTGAAAACCAATGCTTGAAATGATAATTTTTGAAACTTTTTGCGAAGTCTCAAACTGAAATTGACCGTTGATATTTGTTATCGTTCCAAAAGGTGTTCCTTCAGCTTTGATGCTTGCTCCAACGACTGGTTCTTTGGTTGTGTTATCAAAAATTTTACCTTTAATTACGTTTTGGGCAAAGGCGATATTCATTGTCAAAATACTGACAATGAGGTAATTATATATTGATTTCATGATGATTTTTGTGTTAAATTGTATTCCGATTTATTGGTGTTTTCACCAACAAGCTACCGTCCGATTTGTTGGTTAAAACACCAACAAAGACTGGAATAATACAGTAAATTTTAGGAAATGGTGGTACTATCAGAATACATAATTCTGACATAGATTGTCTATTGAATTTACAACAATTCAATAATTCATCAAATCAAAAATTCATGCAGGAGGATGAAAGATAGAGAAGGCAAAGCTCTGATAGTGAGCTAATTGATAGGAATAAATGGATTTTATAGAAAGATTTTTAACCATTAAATCACAAGAAAATAGGGGAGTAGTTTCAAAAACTTCTTCCATAATTTTCTTTATGGCTTGTCCTTGTTTTTGGGTTTCTTTTGTGGCATTATCTTCCGCAATTTTGTGTAGTTTTTTTGCTAAATAACATTGCCCATTACATTTCAATTGAGGTTTGAAACGATTTTCGCAAAGGTTTTTAATGATAAAATCTTTTCTTAATTCAAAATCCAAATAAACCACAGGCACAAGAATTGCTTTGACACTGATGAGCGTCAAAAGCAAAAAGGCTATGTAGTTTTTGTGGGTCATTGGATTTTTACTAATTGAACGACAAAGGTATAATCGAAACGAATATGATTGTAAAAGTTTCAGTTTATTATTTAAAACCTATAAGGTTTTTAAACGGTAATGCTAAGTCCTTATAGGTTTTAACTAATTGGTTAACAGATATTTACTGCATCAACATTAACTCATCCAAACTAACCTGAACATCATCTCCCACTTGCTTAATGCTATATTTCATCGGGAAATATCCTGTTTTGGCAAACTTGGCGGGTGTTGGAATAGCCTTCGTAATGGTTGGTTTGGTCAATAATAAATCTAACGTAACCATTGGTTCAATGAAGGTAAATTTACCATCGTAAGAACCCATAATTAAAGTCTCAGTAAATTTTCCTCCGTTCAATTCTGGTGAAGTTGGATTTGCCCAATGCACGCCCATCAAAGGCACACCTGCGGGCAGACGGAAATACGGAACTGGCATAATGCCTGTCGGTGGGAGGTTGTCAAATTTCGTAGCCGTTGTGGTTAGGTACGGCGGAATGACGGAGCGTTCAGCGTTGGATTGCATCATAAAATGCACATCAAAATGGGCAACGTCATAAATACCTACGGGTTCGTGTCCAGAATGTGAAAAATCAAGGTAGAGATGGTCAAATGACGTTTTTCCGATGGCTTCGGTGGGTAAGGCGATGATTAAACTGGTGCCTCCATTGTGCGGAATATTATTCAATGCTCCTTTCGCCAAGGTCATACCAATTGAACTTGGTTTATCGCCCGTGAATTTTACCCAAGCGTAAACTTTTCCATCACCGATGTTTTGCGAAACCCCATTATAAGTTGGGTTTGGGTCGGATACTACTTCGTCTTTCTTACATCCCGTAAGAAAGATTACCAATAAAATACAGCTAAAAATGAGATTTTTCATGATGATTAATATTAAATTTGTTTGCGTTAATGATACAAAATTAGGTACTTACAGAAAGGATTGAAATAACCTTTTATACACAATATATTTTATAACTACTTGAAAATGAATCTATTACAAATATTTGTTAAATATATTGCATTTTAATTACCATTCAATAAATAATCCGTAACCCTTTATACACAGCGGTAAAGCAAACAAAAAACCCACCCCACAGTCATACCTTGACTATGGGGTGGGTTTGGTTTAAGGATTTTTAATCTTTCACTTTTGACTTTAATAACAAAATCAGAAGCGAAACATAATTTTTAAACTTTTCAATCTGGCAAATTGTAATATTTCTTTACTTCTTCGTAATTGTTATAATCGACTGCTGCTTTTCGCCCAGTCGGAACACCTCCTGGCACCAAAATATATCTAATCATTTGTGGACTGATCGAATAGCTACTTATTAGATCAATACGCCCAACATAAAATCTTGGAAATACAGTATATGTTGTTGAACCTAATGTTTGTGAGTAGGGAATTGTGATAACTCTGCTACTTTCGCTCCAATAGACGTGAATTGCTCCTTTGTCCAAAATTTCTTGGGTTATTTTTAAGGCAGTTATTGAACCCGTATAAGTTGTTCCACTTCCCGTAAAACTTACACTCGTCCACGGAGAATAAATAACATTTGCCGTTCCAGTTGCACCCACGGCTCCCGTAGCTCCTGTTGCACCCGTTGCTCCCGTTGCTCCCGTTGCTCCCGTTGCCCCAGTTGCTCCTATTGGTCCGATTGGACCAACTTCTCCTTTTTCAGCCTTACAAGCATCCATAAAAATAACGGCGGAAACAACCGCCAATATTCCGAAAATTCTTTTAATTGTGTTCATTTTGTTTTGAGTTTATCGTTAAAAATTGGCTTAATCGCAAGAATTGGTAAGAAGTATCAATTAAGCGACAGCAAAGGAATCACTAAATAAAATCAAGACAATGCACAATTGAGTTTATGGTCGTATTATTGAGTTAGCGGTTTAAAAACAAAAAAACCCGTACAATTTATTGGACGGGTTTCTGAAAATATAGTGACCTGCTTACCTTTTATAATTTGGACCCCGAGCAATTGCCACCAAACGCCAAGTGATGGTATCTCCCTCAACGAGGTCGTAAAGCACTGGTGCTGGGTTTGTTCCGAAAGGCAAAAATCCTCGGTTTACGGGGGTCTTACTTTTCGGCTTATGGTCTTTGTCTGTTACATAATATTGCCAGACTAATCCCACTGCTTTTGTTGCAGGAGAAGTAAATTCATCTTCAAAATCTTCTGATAGCGTATAAATTCCTTCTTCACGTTCTTGCTTACCGAGCGAAATTCCGTCGGGAGCGGTGGGCGTTGGCAATTCAGGATTTGTGGCAACCACCAATGTGCCATCTCCTTCGTAGTTATAGGTTCCTCCAAAATTATAATTGAAGGTTTTTACGAAGTCTCTTCCATTTTTTTCAAAAGGAAAACGGATATATTCAAGTCCACCCGCAACTGACAAGTCGGAATGTTCGCTGATATATTTGTCCAAAACATCCCGAACGGTTAATCCTGGTTTGTCAGTAATTTTGACATTTTCATGGAAATACAAGCCCACGATGCGGAGCTTTACATTAATTTGAGCCATTTCATTAAGCATTTAGATTGTGAAAATTATGAATTTTATTTCAATAGGAAAGTTTACGGTTTGCCCTTAAAATAAGTATTACAAACATATAGACCTTCTGAATGCCGAAAAAGCATTTGTTATTATACGGTCTTACTATTTATTTAACGGTATTTCACCACTGCTTTTCAACAAATGATTTAATCAATCAGGTAAATTATAATACTTCTTAACAGCCTCATAATCATTATAATCAAGATGTTCTTTTCGTCCACTCACGGCTCCTGGGATGATAATGTAGCGATATGTTACAAGAAATCCAGAGGGATTGTAAGTTGATGGAACGGTTGAGGCTTGATCCCATATTGTTTGAACATAGATTCTATTCAGAAGAAAATTTACTTGTGTGTACCAACTACCCCAAAAAGTATTTGGTAATAAGTAAACTCTATTATCTCCGATTGTAGAAGCGAATTTTCCATAAACGAAAACTTGCCCTTTGTCTAAAATATCCTGTGTAATAGGTGCTGCAAAATCCGCTCCCCAACCATGATTAGCAAACACATTTGTACCTCCTCCATTAGTGTTTCCGCCATTGCTACTTGATAATTTATACCAGTATCCAACTACATTCATATCAATCCAAGACCCATAAATAACATTGGCAGTTCCTGTTGGTCCAGCAACACCCACTGCACCATTTGCCCCCGTGGATCCAGCAACACCAGTCGTCCCAATCGGTCCAACATCACCTTTTTCGCCTTTACAGGCATCCATAAAAATAACGGCAGAAATAACTGCCAAGATTCCGAAAATTCTTGTAATCGTTTTCATTTTTTGTTTGAGTTTTAATTGTGAAATAATAGGCTTAATTATGATGAGGATAAAACCTGCTAATTAAGCGATAGCAAAGAACCTATGGAAATAAATGAAATCTAAGAAGTTCTTATTTAACGGTATCTTTTTTGATTTAACGGTACTTTTTGATTGACTTCTTGCCTAAATTTGTCCTAAACTTTCATACTTAACCAATCATCATGAAACGTAAAAACATTATTAGCCTTTCCGTGGCATTTGCTTTTTTGAGTTTGTCAATCACGGGTATCTTATTGTATATCAAGCAAAAAGCTCATGCGGTTGAAATTACCCATACCGTTTTTGGACTTATTTTCGTGGGCTTTGCCATTTTTCATATTCTCAATAACTGGTCTTCAATCACGGGTTATTCAAAAACTCGAACATCCGAGAAAACGCCAAGCAAATTCAAAAAAGAATTCATCATTGCCTTCTTGGTTTTTGGCGTAGTGTTGGCAGGAACTGCTTCCGAAGTTTTGGAACCAGTTGCTGAGGCAGGAAAATTTTTAGCTCCTAAAAGACCGCCCAGAGCCGAGAAATTATCTTACGAAGAAGTGAAAACCCATCAAGATTCAAAAGGAACGGATTTAAGGATTTTGGTGGAAATGAACAAAGAAACTGAATTACCCGTCATTGCGATTTGGGTGGAAAATGCCGATCATAAATTTGTGGAGAATCTCTACGTTCCAGCAAAAGAAGCCAAAATGCCCGAAAGCGAAGAAGAAGCCAAAGAAGGGCATTTTGAACTATCAGATTTTAATCCTGTGTCGTTACCAACTTGGCAAGCAAAAGCCAATGTAAAATCTTCTTTATCCGAAAAAGAAACACCGCATGAAAACTTTGTAGTTCATTCAAAAACTACTGCAAAAAGCACTTTCTATGTGATGATGGAAGTGAAAAGTAAAAATAAAAATGAGGTTTATGAAGCCAAAGTTGATGAAATAAATGGTGGGGTTTCTAAATTAAAATCAACAGGTAATTCATTGATTAAAAGTGGATTAGTAGAAATATTGTAGTTGTTAACCGCAAGGACGGGAAGACACAAAATAGCATTGCGTCTTCCCGTCCTTGCGGTTAAAATTTTATCGTTTTGCGGTTAAAAACCTCCGAAATTCCAACGGCGAAAGTTTTGTTAATTTCTTGAAATACTTAGAAAAATAAGATTGGTCAGAGAAGTTGAGTTTATAAGCGATTTCGGAAATTCCTAAATCAGTATGGGTTAAATATCGTTTAATTTCCATCACCATTCTATCATTTATTAAATCCGTTGATGTTCTTCCCGTTACATTTCTCACCGTTTCGCTCAAGTGATTTGGCGTTATTGTCAGCAAATCTGCGTAATCTTTCACCGATAAATTCTCATGACATTTTTCTTCAATTAATTGCTTAAAACGCTTCACTAAAATTCTCCCTTTGTGAGCTTGCTCGTCCATCATTCCTACGGGATAAATTCTTTTACTCTGAATCAGAATTAAATCCAACAAAGCTCTGATAACTTCCTCATTATCAGCTAATTTCAACTGATTTTCATTAATTGCTTGTTGAAAAAGGTCAATAAAAACTTGTCTTTCAGCATTATTTTCTAAATAAAGCGGAGGCGTTTCTTGCGATAAATTATAGAAAAAGGGTAATTCAAAAAGTTTATTGGGGTCGGTTTTATTGAAGTGATAAAAGGACGAAGTAAACAGGAAAATATAACCTTTAACATCTTCCGAAAGCACCAATTCATGAATTTGTCCAGGCGAAAGAAAGAAAATGGAAAAGGGTTTAATTTGATGATGTTGAAAGTCAATCGTATGTACGCCATCGCCTTGTGTGAGGAATAGAATCTCATAAAAATCATCGTGTCTGTGGGGGTAAGTAACCTTAAAATTTCGATGAATATCAAAGACTTCAATCTGAAACTGAATGGTTTTTTCAGTCTTAGCATTAAATTTATCAATGCTATAAACAGGAATAGTTTTCAACATTTATGTTGGTAAATCTACAATTAAATATATTGATTAATAATATTCTCAAACATCTCTTGTTTTCCACTGGTTTGAGCGGGTTCGCCCGTAGCAAAAGCGTATTCTCTTAAATCTTCCAATGTGAGTGTACCAGCCTCATAATCAGCACCTTTACCCGAATCAAACGAAGCGTAGCGGTCGGTACGAAGTTTTTTATACGGTGATTTTTTCAAGATGTCATCGGCAATCACTAATGCACGTGCAAACGTATCCATACCGCCAATGTGAGCCAAGAATATATCGTCTAAATCGGTTGAATTTCTACGGGTTTTTGCATCAAAATTAATACCGCCTTGTGTGATTCCGCCCGCCTCTAAAATAATCAACATTGATTCTGCCAATTCATTCAAATTGGTTGGAAATTGATCAGTATCCCAGCCGTTTTGATAGTCTCCACGGTTGGCATCCATACTTCCCAACATGCCAGTATCAGCCGCAATTTGCAATTCGTGTTGGAAAGTATGCCCCGCCAACGTTGCGTGATTTACTTCTAAATTCAACATAAAATCGTGCTGTAAATCATATTCCTTCAAGAAACCAATAACGGTTTCAGCATCATAATCATACTGGTGTTTTGTTGGCTCACAGGGTTTTGGTTCGATGAAAAATTTACCCGTAAAACCATTCTTGCGGGCATAATCACGAGCAATCGTCAAGAAACGTCCCAAGTGAGCTTTTTCACGTTTCATGTTGGTGTTTAATAATGACATATAACCCTCACGACCACCCCAAAACACATAATTTTCACCACCGAGAGCGATAGTTGCATCAATGGCATTTTTTACTTGCGTACCTGCATGAGCCAAAACGTTGAAATCTGGGTTGGTTGAAGCACCGTTCATGTATCTTGGATTTGAAAAAACGTTGGCAGTTCCCCACAACAATTTCATGCCGCTAACTTGTTGCTTTTGTTTGGCATAGTCCACAATAGCAGACAAATTGCTTTCATATTCCGATAATGAATTACCTTCGTCAACCAAATCAATATCATGAAAACAATAATAAGGTGTTCCTAATTTTGTCATAAATTCAAAAGCAGCATCCATTTTGTCTTTCGCACGACCAACGATTTCATTTTTAGCATCCCACGGAAAATTCTTTGTTCCTGGTCCAAATGGGTCAGTTCCAGTGCCACAGAAAGTATGCCAATAAGCGGTTGCAAAACGTAATTGGTCTTTCATGGTTTTGCCGCCAATAACTCGATTTTCGTCATACCATTTAAACGCCATTGGATTGTCTGATTCTCTTCCCTCGAATTGAATTTTGCTGATTCCGCCAAAATATTCTTTGTCTCCTAATGTTAAATTTGCCATGATTTTTTAAAATATTGAATGTTTATTTTAGTTTTATTATGATTTTGTAAGTGTTTTAGAGTAGAATAGGTTTCCAATCTGTTCTATTTGGCTCCATAAACAGGTTGGAAACCTGTTCTACTTTCAATCCTGACTATGGGTTCCAATATAAATAATAGTTGAACCTTTATTTTTTAATTCTTAAAATCTACCTAAATTTACAAGTGTGTTCTATACTGTTCTATAAAATTACCATAAAAGTATTATTCATTCTAAGAAAAATAAAACTATTTATACAAAATTCTGAATTTTATGTATTCCAAAAAACTAAAAACCCTTTTTATTTTAACGTTAATCGTTGGTTTTTCAAGTAGTTACAAGGTGGAGATACCCTATAAAAATCCGAAATTACCGATTGCTGTTCGAGTAAAAGACTTGTTGGGGCGAATGACATTGGAGGAAAAAATTGCTCAAACGCAATGCCTGTGGCAAAGTAAGCAAAAACTTTATACCAATAAAGATTTTGATTATAAAAAGGCGACGGAAATAATGCCAAATGGTATGGGACAATTAGCCCGACCCAACGAAGGTGCAGGAGCAGATAATCCTTATGGGACTGGTTTGAAAGGAAAACAGATGGCAGAATGGACGAATAAAATCCAGAAATATTTTGTGGAAAACACTCGTTTAGGCATTCCAGTAATGTTTCATGAGGAGTCTTTACACGGAAATCAATCAAAGGATGCCACAGTTTTTCCAACGCCTTTGGCAATGGCAAATTCGTGGAATGAGGCTCTGATGACAGAAGTATATTCGCACATTGCGGAGGAAGTTCGTTCCAGGGGTGGACATGAAGTGTTGGCTCCCGTTGTGGATTTGACCCTCGACCCACGCTGGGGACGTTCGGAAGAAACTATGGGTGAAGACCCTTATTTGGTTTCAAGATTGGGGGTAACTATTGTGAAAGCCTATCAAGGCGATAAAGAAATTTTGGATAAAAAGCACGTTGCCACTACCTTAAAGCACTTTGGTGTTTATGGACAACCAGAAGGAGGCTCGAATGTTGGACCTTCTTTTGCTGATGAAAGAACATTGCGGTCAGTATTTTTTCCTCCGTTCAAAGCCTGTGTAATGGAAGCAAAAGCAATGAGCTTGATGCCTTGTTATGCCGAAGTTAGGAGCGAACCTGTGCATGGAAGCAAATGGTTATTAACTGATATATTAAGAAAAGAATGGGGTTTCAAGGGTGTTGTAGTATCGGATTATGGTGGAGTGAAAGATCTTGAAACACTGCATCACGTGTCAGAAAATGCTGAACAAGCGGCATTACGGTCGTTTTCAGCGGGTGTGGATATTGAAACGCCCGATCCTTACGGGTTCACGAGTTTGTTAAGTTTGGTAAAAGCTGGTAAAATTTCCGTGACTATGTTGGATGAATCAGTAAGCAGAATTCTAACGGCAAAATTTCGCATGGGTTTGTTTGAAGACCCTTACGTGGATGCCAATTATGCCGACCAATTTACGGGTAACGCCGAGATGCGAGCAACGGCTTTGAAAGCAGCAAGGCAGTCGATGGTTTTATTAAAAAATGAAGGAAATATATTGCCTTTGGATGTAAAGAAAGTGAAAAAAGTAGCCATCATTGGACCCAATGCCAACAAATGCCTTTTGGGAGGATATGCTGATGTGCCAAAACAAACCGTTTCACCTTTGCAGGCTTTAAAAGAAAAATATGGAAAAGATGTTGAGATTCTTTACGCAGAAGGTACTCGCTTGACGGAATCAGGAGATTGGTTTTCGGATAAAAACGTAATGGCAAGCCGTGAAGATAACATGAAAAGAATTGCAGAAGCCGTGGAAATTGCCAAGCAAGCTGATGCTGTGATTTTGATGTTGGGTGGTAACGAAGCCATCTCAAAAGAAGCATGGGCAAGTAACCACATGGGCGATTTAGCAACCTTGGATTTAATGGGAAATCAGGATGAATTAGTGGATGCCATCAAAGCCATTGGCAAACCAACGGCAGCTTTTGTTTTCAGTGGACCACCGCTTTCAATTGCCAAATTAGATAAAGCAATTCCAGCGATAGTTTACGGTTTTTATTTAGGACAAGAATCTGGTTATGCCGTCGCAGAAACCATCTTTGGTGATAATAATCCTACGGGAAAATTAGCGATTTCAATTCCTCGTTCGGTGGGGCATTTACCTGTCTATTATTACCATAAACCATCGGCAAGGCGTGGTTATAATTTTGATGATATTAGCCCACTTTATTCATTCGGACACGGTTTAAGTTATACTGATTTTACGTATAAAAATCTGAAAATCAATACTTTGACCATGAAATCAGATGGTTCAGCCGTCGTAACTGTGGACGTAACTAACACGGGCAAACGTGCGGGTGATGAGATTGTGCAGTTGTATATACATGACGTTGTAAGTACGCTTACACGCCCCGTGAAAGAACTAAAAGATTTTGCCAGAATATCATTAAATGCAGGAGAAACTAAAAACGTATCTTTCAAAATTACAGCTGATAAATTAAAATATTTAGACGAAAATTTGAAAGAAATTGTTGAACCTGGCGACTTTGAAATTATGGTTGGTGGGAGTTCTGTGAAAACTGATAAGGTCATTTTAACAGTCAAGTAAAACTTATATTTTGACCATTTTACTTCGTGAAACAGTTTCATTGGAAAACCTTAAAAAATGGTAAATATTTAAAAATAGTGTGGTAATGAATGCACGTTTAATGCGGTTTTTACGGTCGTCGTCATCGTTCAAAACAACGGCAACCGTAAAACACGCATTAAATTTTTAATATTGGCATAAGTTCAAAGCCAGATAAAATTTATGCAAATCATGTTTACATAAATAGTTGTTTTAGAAATTGTTTGGACTCTTCGTTTTGAATGAAACTACTTACTGCGAAAGGAATAAGTTTAAACACCTTCTTAATCTAAAAAAGCATACCACAATACATAAGACTAAGAAGATGTTTAAATTTTGTAAATATCTGAAAATGAATGACTTACGAAATTAACTGTAAGCTCTTTCCGAAATCCCGCTGTTTGAGCGTAGCGAGTTTCGGGATTTCTTGATTTTCTTTTGTTACTTTTCTTGTATCAAGACAAGAAAAGTAAAGCCATGCGAAAGGAAATTTTGTTATTTCGAGACAAGACAAATTAAATTTTCAAACATCTTCTTAATGGTTTGAGAACTTAAATGAATAAACTCAACCCTATCGAAGTTATTAAATCCGTATTCTATAACTACTTCATGAAGAGATTTTTCACAATTTTCTCGTAAAACACGTTCAAATTTACGAACTTTGGTCTATTACGAATTGCTTAAAGTAACTTACTTTGTGAATAATCCTTATCATGGCAAAAAATATCCCTAAAAACCCTGACCGCCCAAAAGAACGAAAACCAGGCAAACAATTTTCCTTCGATTTTAATATTAAGAATTTTTCACAGAGCGAACAGTTCAAATTTGTGGTGGGAATTTTATTTATATTGGTATCTGCTTTCTTATTTTTTTCATTTCTTTCACACCTCTTCACAGGCGAAGCTGACCAAAGCGAAATAGCAAACTCTCTTGTTAAAACGAAGAAGACAGCAAACCCTTTTGGTTTCTATGGTGCTAAATTGGCACACTTTCTTATTTTTGAACTCTTCGGGTGGGCAGCATTTTTATTAATTCCAGTACTTTTTGTGGCAGGTTATAAACTTTCTTTTAAAAAAGAACTTCTACCACTCGAAAACATTACGTGGCAGTCACTTTTTTATATGTTTTGGTTCAGTTGCTTTTTCGGATTCTTCGTATTTATGTTGGATGCCGAAGATACATTAAGCAATGTTTGTGGAGGAATCGGCTACTTCGTAAATCAAACTTTATATGGTATTATTGGTTGGGCATCCATCTTAGTAATCATGTTTGTGCTTATCGTTTTCTTTGTTTATTACTACGGAATTGATACGATGGGTAAGTTAGCGGATAGATTAA
Organism: Arcicella sp.; assembly: GCA_025354645.1. GTDB lineage: Bacteria > Bacteroidota > Bacteroidia > Cytophagales > Spirosomataceae > Arcicella. The sequence goes on from JANXML010000033.1 coordinate 20,929, forward strand.
ATACCAATGAATCAGGTACTTACCTCGAAGAATTAGAAGTAGAAAAGGAAAAAGGTTCTGTAGATAATGATATTTCAAAAACTAATAATGTTCAGCAAGTAAGGGAAGATTTTCATGCAGTTAATGAAGAAGAATTAGAGGATTTAACGATTGCTCACATTGATAACCATGATGAAGAAAATTTTAGACCTCATTTACCACCCATTATCAATACGACAAATATTCAAAAGAAGGCAGAAAAAGGAGAGGTATCGTTAGTAATTGAAAATTCAGAAAACATTCCTGAGCAAATTGAAGAGGAAGAAGATGAACCAATCGTATTGAGTGAAACTGATGCAGTTAATGAAGAATTATTAAAAAAGTTTGGATTATACGACCCAATGCTCGATTTACCGCATTATAAATTTCCTACCGTCGATTTGATGAAGGAATACGATGCAGGAAAACCCAACGTTTCACAGGAAGAATTGAAGGCAAATTCAGATAAAATTGTTGAGACTTTGGGTAATTATGGAATTGGAATAGGGTCTATTAAAGCTACGATTGGACCAACCGTTACGCTTTATGAAATTATCCCAGATGCAGGAGTAAGAATTTCGAAAATCAAGAATTTAGAAGATGATATTGCTCTTTCGTTGGCAGCTTTGGGAATTCGTATTATTGCTCCAATCCCTGGAAAAGGCACCATTGGTATTGAAGTTCCAAATAAAAATCGTGAAATGGTGCCAGTCAGAATGATGATTGGTTCGGAGAAATTTCAGAAATCTACGGCAGATTTACCCATCGTGTTGGGAAAAACGATTAGTAATGAAATCTTCATGACCGACCTTGCCAAAATGCCTCACTTATTGATGGCAGGAGCAACGGGACAAGGAAAGTCGGTTGGATTAAATATGATTTTGACTTCATTATTGTATAAAAAACATCCATCACAATTGAAATTTGTTTTGGTTGATCCAAAGAAGGTTGAATTAACGCTTTTTAATAAAATAGAAAGACATTTCTTGGCGATGTTGCCAAATTCAGCCGAGGCAATTATTACGGATACAAAAAAGGTGGTAAATACACTTAATTCCTTATGTATGGAGATGGATAATCGTTATAATCTCTTGAAAGATGCTGGTTGCAGAAACTTGAAGGAATATAATGTAAAATTCGTAAATCGTAGGCTGAATCCAGATAAAGGGCATTATTATATGCCATATATCGTTTTAGTTATTGATGAATTAGCTGATTTAATGATGACGGCTGGTAAGGAAGTTGAACAGCCGATTGCTCGTTTAGCACAGTTGGCTCGTGCCATCGGAATCCACTTGGTGGTGGCAACGCAACGTCCATCTGTGAACGTAATTACTGGTACAATTAAGGCAAACTTTCCCGCTCGTTTATCGTTTAAAGTTACTTCAAAAATTGACTCTCGAACAATTCTTGATACTGGCGGAGCTGACCAATTGGTGGGTATGGGAGATATGTTACTTTCAACGGGTTCGGAGATTATTCGTCTGCAATGTGCTTTCGTAGATACGCCCGAGGTGGATGATATTTGTGATTTTATTGGTAATCAGCAGGGTTATGATTCTGCCTATATGTTGCCTGAATATGAGGGCGATACGGAAGGAACTGGCAATGATAAATCAGACTTCGACCCCAAAAATCGTGACCCGTTTTTTGATGATGCCGCCCGACTGATTGTTACTCATCAACAAGGCTCTACTTCATTGATACAGAGACGTTTAAAGTTAGGTTACAACCGTGCAGGACGTTTAATTGACCAATTAGAAGCTGCTGGAATTGTGGGTGTTTTTGAAGGCTCAAAGGCTCGTGAGGTGTTGGTGAAAGATGCCGATGCTTTGGAAAGACTTTTGAAGGAATTATAGGTTAATAAGCCATCATAAATTCTCCCAGATTAATTTCCGTTTCAAGGTTCATTTTTTTACGCAATCTATAACGTTTTAATTCAACGCTTCGATTGGTAATGTTCAATAAATGTGCAATTTCTTTGGTGGATAAATTCATGCGTAAATATGCCGCTAATTTAACGTCGCTTGGGGTTAAATTTGAATAATTTATGAGGAGTTTTTTGATAAATTCCTCATGAACTTGATTGAAATTATTTTCAAAAACTTGCCAATCTTGTTCAGTCGAAATATTACTATCTACTAAATGCAAAACATGATTAAAATGCGTTACTGAACTTCGAGTTTCTGGCTCCGTTTTGATTTTTGAAAGTCCTTTTTTTATCGTTAACAATAACTCGTTTTTCTTAATAACTGCCATTGTAGAGTTAGCCAATTCTTCGGATTTACCGATAATACTCTTCTCCAACTGCTCATTTCTTATTTGCATAATCTCGGCTGAACTAATTTCTGCTTGTCTTTCTAACTTTTTTTCTAATTTTTCGCTTATTTGATTTTGCTTAAATCTTAATCTTTTTAAATGTAATTGGTAGGATAGATACCCAATTACAACTAACAAAAAAAGATAGAGTAATCTACTCCAAATATTCCAATACCAAGGCTGTTTTATTTCAAAAGTAATCGTAGTTTCGGAAGGATTTAAGTCAGATTTTACATGAAAAATATAGGTATTAGGGGGAAGATTATTGAATTCTTTACGAGTAATATGCTGAAATTCACTCCAATTTTTTGAAGCATTTTCTAATAAATAACTATATTTTATGTTTCTTCCATAATTAGGGGTTGCGAAACTAATTATTACATTATTTTGATCATAATCATACACTAAGTTGGGATAGCTTTCTTGATTCCTAAAAGTTAAATTCAATTGTGGAAAATCTTGAATGGAGAAGTTGCGAATTAAAGGCTTATCAATTTTATCAATAGTATTTTGTGAAATTATTTGTCTCGGTAGAAGTATGAAGCCATTTTCAGTACAAATTAAAAAATTGTCATCATCAATCTGAACGATGTTTTCATAATCATCCACCCATTGATTTTTTTTGATGGGAATTATTTTTTCCTTTCCATTGGCACTAATAAAACTTAATCCTCCATCATTTTTTAGAAAGAATAAATCATTGTTTACAGTTGGAAAAACTTTGCGTACCTCTTGAATGTTGAACTTATTTAAGGCAATAAATTTTTGTGATATATGGTTGAATTTAAAAATCCCATTTGCTGTTTTAACACAAATTTTATCATTGAGTTTGAACACATCAGCACCGAATAAAAAAGAAGACTTAAAGTTTTTTTGCACAAGAATTTTCTGATAATCTTTTGTTAAATGTAGTCTGATTAACTCATTTGTGTCTTTGTTAATCCAAATGTCACCTGATTCATCCTCCTCAAATTTTCTAATGGGGGCAGACAATCCCGTAATTACATGGTCAAATTGCCATTTTCCATTGGTTCCTTTTTTATAAATACACAAGTTAGTGTAGGTGCCTTGAATGAGAAGATTTTGATTAGCTTTTAGTTTTTTAATTACATAACCACCCGTCACGTTTGAAATAAGGTTTGCTTTGTTATTTTCTATTAAAAAAGTGCCATTATTATGTCCACAAAGCAGCTGATTATCAATAATTTCCAAATCCCAGATTTGCCCTTGCGTGTTTGGAATTAAGCGAAAGTTTGCTTGTTTTTCAGATAATTTACTGTAATAAACACCTTGATTTGTACCTAAATAAATGTTTCCTTTATGAATTGCTATATCATAAACTGTGCCCAATTTTCCTTCCAAATCATTGTAATATTTTAAAGTGGAACTCAGTATAATTAAATCAATGCCTTTATCCATGCCAATCCACAAATTTCCATCGGCATCTTTTGATTGTGACAAGACTGTGTTATTTTGCAAGCCGCTTTTTTTGTTAAAATGCTCAACAATCTCTCCACTTTGATTGGTTATTATTACGCCATTCAAAATCGTACCAAAGGCATAAAGATTATTTCCTAAAAAAAGCCCTTTATTTAACTGATTTTGAGAAATGAATTCATTAGTTTGCTTATTTAACTCTCTAAAATTTTTAAAATCATAAATGTAGATTCCTTTGTTTGTGCCAATTAATATTTCATTTTCTTTGAATGGTAATATTGAATTAACCGATTGTTTTCCTAAAAACTGACTACCTCTTACAAGTATGAATTGGTCTTTTACTGGTTTATTAAAATTCAATTCGTACAGTCCATTATTAATGACTTCTACGAAAAATCTATTTTTTACTTCATGAACAAACAAAACAGTACCTGGATTATTGAGCCTTTCTACTTTATTAATTTCTGGTTTGTATAAATAAATAAATCCAAATGACTGAAATATTATGCCTTTTGAAGTAATTAAAATATTCCATATTTCTTCATTTTGAAAACTTTTGTCAAGCACTAAATACCTTAGAGAATGATAATTTAATTCCCCATTTTTTTTAGGTATCCAAAATCCAAATTCCCCTAATCCACCCGTAAAAACTCTTCCAATTTTGTCAATTGCAACCGATCTGACTTTCTGCTTTTGGGGTAATTCATGAACCTTCCATTCAGAACCGTCATACTCTAAAAGTCCTTTTGAATTTGCAAAATACATAAACTTAGTAAACTTATCTTGACCAATATTCCAGTTTTGGTATTGTGCATTATAAGTATGTTTAGTAAAGTTTACAATTTCAGGTTTACACATCGATTTTATGTTTTGCCCATAAGTGAAATAAGAAAACAACAATGTTAAAAAGTAGGAATAATTAACTTTATTTTTTGCAAAATATGATTTCATAAGACCAACGGAATTATTTGAAAAATTTTGAACTATTTTTTTTGAAAATTGACTTGATGTAGTGTAAATGTACTAAAAATATTAAAATAAAGCACTTTTGATGTAGTAATGATGTACCTGTTATTTAGGAAGTAATATATTTTAATGATTAAATTTGTACAATAAAGTTTAATAATATATTAGAATAATTATAAAAAAGTATAATCTATTCACATAAGTACCTTTGCAATTATAGATTTTACCAAAACAAAAATGAGTCAATTTATTAAAAAAATATATTTAATTTTTTTAACTTCTTTTATAATTTCACATGAAATTATAGGGCAAAAAGTTTCAAATTTAGGCTTTAATTTGAAATTGATTTCTGAAAAAAGCGAGTATTTAGAAACAGTTCAAAAGGCAACATTTAAGTATTTTTGGGATTTTGCTCATCCGATTTCTGGCATGGCAGCCGAGCGAACTGCAACCCCAAATATTGTAACCTCAGGTGGAACAGGTTTTGGCGTGATGGCGATAATTGTTGCATCTGAAAGAGGATGGATTTCGAGAAAAGATGCGGTGAAACACTTGATTAAAATGACTAATTTTTTAGCTCATGCTGATAGATTTCACGGGGCATGGTCGCATTGGTTAGACGGTCGAACGGGGAAAGTTGTTCCATTCGGGGAGAAAGATAACGGAGGTGATTTAGTGGAAACTTCCTACTTAATAAATGGACTTTTGTGTGTTAGAACTTATTTTGATGCAAACAATGCTGAAGAGAAAATTTTGAGAAAACAAATTACTAATTTATGGGAAACAGTTGAATGGGATTGGTACGCTTCTCATGGAGATAACCATTTATATTGGCACTGGTCGCCAAATTATACGTGGGAAATGAATATGCCCATAAGAGGTTATAATGAATGTTTGATTACCTACGTACTTGCTTTGGGCTCGCCTACGCACGCAATCAAGTCTGAAGTATATGAAAATACTTGGAAAAAGAGTGATTTTTACGAAAATGGTAAAACTTATTTAGGATATAAATTGCCTTTGAGTTTTCCTTATGGTGGACCTCTGTTTTTTGCTCATTATTCTTATTTAAGCCTCGACCCACGTTTGATGCAAGACGATAAAGTGAATTATTGGAAGCAAAATTTGGCTCAAACCCTGATTAATTACACCCATTGTGTAGAAGAGGCACCCAAAGATTTTGGTTATTCTTCCGAAAATTGGGGATTGACAGCCAGTGACGACTATAATTTTTATGATGCACATTCACCTACGAATGATAACGGTACGATTACGCCAACTGCTGCTTTGTCGTCTTTTCCTTACACGCCATATCAGTCATATCAAGCTCTTCGATATTTTTATTTGAAAAAAGGAAATCCGCTCTTTGGGAATTATGGTTTTTATGATGCTTTCAATTCTTCAAAAAATTGGTATTCTAATCAATATTTAGCCATTGATCAAGGACCAATTGTGGTAATGATAGAGAATTATCGTTCGGAATTGTTATGGAAAATCGGGCAAAAAACACCCGATTTATTGAATGGATTGAAAAAAATGAACATAAATCCGCCGATGAATCCAACTGGTTTTTATATGTATCTGTCCGAACCAAAAACGAATGAAGTATCCTTAATGACTCATCCCGATTTTGGGAAATATGTGCTTGATTTTGCTATAAAAGGTAATGAACCGACTCAAATTGAATTAACGGATGAGAACGGTAAAGCAACTGTACTTTTATCAAAAAGTGAAGCCAAAAAAGAGGGAATTCAGCAAATTAAGTTTAATATGAAATCTGGGAAATATACAACTTTATTAACGCAAGGGAGTTATATAGAAAAGATAATTTTGAATTTAAAATGAAAAATAATTCGTTGTACAGTATTTATAATCAGATAATTACGTTAAATATTTAGTATGAAACATTGTAATTTCAACCTGTAAGAAAATATGAAAATTTTTAAAATTTATACCTCGTTAAATACCTTGTTTGTTACATTCCTCTTGATTTTTAATGCTGATTTAATGGCTCAATCTGACTTAAAAATTTCAGGAAAAGTAACAGATAATAAACGTGAAAGCATACCTGGTGCGTCCGTTAAAATTAAAAATTCTACGGTGGGTGTTGCTACGGATAACGATGGTAATTTTTCATTGACTGTTCCTAATAATGCAATTTTAATGATTACTTCTGTTGGATTTGATAACCAAGAAATTTCAGTAAATAATCGTACTGAAATAAACATTGTTTTGAAAGCCAATATTAGAGAATTGCAAGAAGTTGTGGTTGTAGGATATGGTTCGCAAAGAAAAGTGGATATTACTGGTGCAACTGCGAGCGTGAAAGGGGAAGAATTAGTTAAGCAACCCGTTTTAACCGCAACGCAGGCTGTTCAAGGAAAGATGGCTGGGGTGCAAATTATCAATAGTGGACAACCTGGGTCTTCCCCTGTTGTTAGAATTAGAGGCACGGGAACTGCTTTGGCTGGCACTGCAACTTTATTTGTCGTCGATGGCGTTTTGACGGACGATATCGCCAATATAAACACGGCAGATATTATCAATTTAGATGTACTGAAAGATGCATCTGCAACCGCAATTTATGGTTCTCGTGGAGCAAATGGCGTAATCATAATAACTACAAAAAAAGGGGCTGTGGGAGATTTGAAGGTCAATTACACCATGAATGCAGGAATGAGAAGTGCTGCAAATTTAGTGAAAATGGCAAATGCTGAGGAATATGCCAATTATGTTAGTGCTGCTTCTGGAAATATTATTTCGGCAGGGACAACATCAACGGATTGGTACAGTCAAATTCTAAGGAATTCTTGGCAACAAACGCATAACATATCCTTATCTGGGGGGAATGAAAAATCGACATATTTTGTAAGTGGAGGGTATTTGTCGGATGAAGGAATTGTGATTGGTAATAAATATGACCGCTACACCATTCGAGCAAATAATGATTTTATTGTCAGTAAAAAAATTAAAGTGGGCATTGTTTCTTTATATACCGCTTCGACAAATCAGAATGTCAATTTGGGCGGTGCTTATAATGATTCTTACCGTGCTGCACCAATTATTCCAGGTATAATTAATGGTAAATATGGCAATACTTCGGTTTACCAAAATGTTGGAAATCCTATTTTAGATATTCAAAATGGCGATGATAAAACCTTAGAGAATCGCTTACAGGGCAATTTTTACGCAGAATATAAACTTACTGAATGGCTAACTTTTAGAAGTGGAATTGGAGGAGATTGGGTAAACCAGAATCAGCGAGTTTATGGAAAAAAGTTCAATAATGATACCACAACATTTATTACGCCTGGTGGAAATCAAAGAAATCCCAACAGTACATTAAGCAATTATTCAAGCAAGAGTTTTCGGTGGACTTGGGACAATACGGTTACTTTTAATAAGACTTTTGATAAACATACTTTCATAGTTTTGGCAGGAACAACTGCCGAACAATACACCCAAAGCTATCTTCGGGCTTTTAGAAAAGACGTTCCAGCTGATCCAAACTTATGGTATATAGGAACTGGAAATGCCAATACTTCAACTAATGATGGCGGTGGTGACAAGTGGGCAAGAAATTCTTACATCGGAAGAGTTAACTATAATTTCAACGACAGATATTTATTTACGGCAACGATTCGAGCGGATGGAAGTTCTCGTTTTCCTGTAAGTAATCGGTGGGCGTATTTTCCTTCTTTTGGAGCGGGTTGGGTGATAAGTAGCGAAAGTTTCATGCAAAATCAAACCATTTTTGAGACCTTGAAATTACGAGCAAGTTGGGGAAAAGTAGGTAATGATCGTATTCCATCGGATGCTTACACAGTAACGGTTACACCCAATTTAGCCTATCCGTTTTCGGGAGGGACAGCAACGCCTGGAAGTGCTATAACGGAAATAAAAGACCCAAATTTGAAGTGGGAAACTACAACTGAAACAGATTTTGGAATTGAATTTAGTGCTTTGAAGGGAAAAATTACGGGTGAATTAGGTTATTACAATAAAACAGCTCGTGACTTGTTAATCAATGTAAAAGTCCCGTCCGTAACAGGTGATGCCGATGGACAAGTTTTAACAAATGCTGCCTCAATTCAAAACGTAGGATTTGAAGCTACCTTGCGTTGGAGAGGTAAAATAAATGATGCTATATCCTATTTTATCGGAGGAAATATTACCTTTAATGATAACAAAGTTGTGGGCTTAAATGGTGGACAACCAATCTTAGATGGTGGCATTGGGGCAAATCAACAATATACCACAAGAACTGACAACGGACAACCTGTGGGCAGTTTTTATGTACTACAAGTATTAGGTGTTTTTCAAAATGATGGAGAAATTGCTGGGTATAAATCTGCCAATGGTCAAGTAATTCAACCTTCTGCAAACGTTGGAGAGTTCAAATATCAAGATACAAATGGCGATGGAAGAATTGATGATAACGATCGTGTTTTTGTCGGAACGTATCAGCCAAAAGCCTACTACGGAATCAATGCGGGATTGAATTACAAGCGTTTAGATTTAAGTATTGATGTAATTGGTAATACTGGGAATCAAGTCTATAATGGGAAAAAAGCCTTCCGACAAGGCATTCAAGACAACGTTGAATCAGCTTTGGCATACACTCGCTGGACTCCGAATGGTGGTTCACAAACAGAGCCTGGAGCAAATGGTGGTAATCTTCCACCGTCAACTTATTTTGTAGAATCGGGGTCTTTTATTCGACTAAATAATGTTACGGTAGGCTATACGTTGCCGAAGGTTTTATTGGAAAAAATTAAGGTAAGTAATATTAGAGTTTTTGTAACGGTACAAAATGCTTATACCAATAAAAAATATACAGGTTTCACGGCAGAATTACCAGGAAATCCTACCAGTTCAGGTATAGAATTAAACGCATATCCAACAACAAAAACCTTTGCTGTGGGCTTAAACGTAGGCTTTTAAAATTGGCACGCAGATAACGCCGATGCTTTGCAACGCAGATTTAAGAGGATTTTTTTATTGATTTTTTTAATAAATTTTGCAAAAAAATATTTTAGATGTCATTGGATTATGATGAGTTATTTTTTGTGTTCGTTAAAAATCTGTGAAAATCTGCGTTGCCGAAGGCATCTGCGTCATCTGCGTGCCAAAATCGTCATCTGCGTTCCAACCCTTTATCAAACAAATTATGAAAAGAAAATTGAAAATATTTATTGCGAGTTTTGTTATTACGGGAACAATTGTTTCATGTAGTCAAGACTTTTTGGAAGTGCCATTACAAGGAAAACCAACTACAGCAACAGACCCAAATCTTGCTCAAAGTTTGGTTACAGGCGTTTATAACAGTCTTTTGGCGGGAGAAGCCTTTGGAGGTGCGGGCGGCGATGTTCATGGAATTAGCTTCATCACAGCAACCAATATTATTTCAGATGATGCTGAAAAAGGGTCTGCCCCAGCCGACCAACCAAACATTGGAGCCGTTGATAATTTCACGCATACGCCAACCAACAATTTCGTAGCAGCATTGTGGAGCGGATATTATTCAGGAATTGCCAAAGCCAATCAAGCGGTGGATGCTTTGAATGTTGCGGCTGTTGATGCCAATACAAAAAAACAATTATTGGGTGAAGCCAGATTTATTCGTGCTTATTATTACTTCAATTTAGTGCGTTTTTTTGGTAAAGTCCCAAAGGTTTTGCGAGTACCAAAAGATGCACAGGATGCCAATAACGATCCAAATTTTCAGACCAGAGCATCGACTGATACGATTTATAAAGTTATTCAAGATGATTTGCAATTTGCAGTAGATAATTTACCTTTAAAAAATAAAATTGGCGTTGGTCGGATTTCAAAAGGAACGGCTCAAACGCTTTTGGCGAAGACCTATTTATACCAAAAAAACTGGCAAAAAGTGCTTTCCTTAACACAAGACGTAATTAATTCTGGGCAATTTAATTTAGTCTCAGATTATGCAATTCTTTGGCGGAAAGTAGGCGACAACAACGTAGAATCAATTTTTGAGATTCAAACGGGTCAATTTAACAACAGTGATTTGGGGGTAAACGGCTATGCAACTTGGCAAGGTCCCCGTGTCGGAGGCAGAGGAGGCTGGACAGATTTAGGCTTTGGTTTTGGTACGCCTTCACCCAATTTAGTGAATGAGTATGAGGCGGGCGACAAAAGAAAAGTCTCAACCATAATCATCATTGACCAAAGTTTAAAACGTACTGGAACTATACTTTATGACGGTTTCAGAATTCCAAGTGCCGATTCTGTGCAAAATCTTTATTACAATTATAAGGCTTATGCCAGTGAAAACAACAACATCGAACCATTTTTAGGGAATCGTGATCAAAAGCAAAAAAACATTCACATACTTAGATTTGCAGAGGTTTTGTTAATGAATGCTGAGGCTGCCAATGAGTTAGGACAACCTGGAAATGCGACTACTCAATTAAATAGAATCCGAACCCGAGCGGGATTACCAGTTGCAAAAGCAAGCTCATTAGTCGATGTCAGAAATGCCATTTGGAATGAAAGACGCTTTGAATTAGCTTTAGAACACGACCGCTTTTTTGATTTAGTTCGTACTGGAAGAGCCGCCCAAGTCATGCAAGCGGCAGGTAAAAATTTTGTGGCAGGTAAACATGAATTACTACCAGTACCAAGTTTGCAAATTCAATTAAGCGGAGGAAAATTGGATCAGAATAATGGATATTAAAAATAAAATTACCCTTAAAATAATTTTTATAATTTAAACAAAACAACGATGAAAACGAAAAAATCGAGTATGTTGATGATTGCAACTGTTTTACTTGGAACAGTTATGACAATCTCATGCAGTAAGACAGAGGTGGCAACTTTACCAGCAATTGGTGGATATAATAGCTCAAATGACGTGGCAGCCACAAATTTATTAGCACATTGGACATTTGATGGAACAAATAATGAAAGAATTTCGGGTACTGCACCCCTAAAAGCGTCAAATTCTGCTTTCACTTCCACAACCCCGAGTTCACAAAGACAAGCACTTCAACTTACGTCAGGATATTTGGTATTTCCTTCAATTCCAGCCTTAAATACCGCAAATGCCATTCCGAGTGTAACTGTAAGTACATGGGTTAATGTAAACAACAATGCAAAAACAGTTTCTTCTGTTTTTGCCTTAACACAAGCCCAAGCAACGCAAACAGACTGGAATCAAGGACCTATTAATATGTATATTGAAACGGGGAAACCCTTATCCGTAAATGATACTTTGGTATTTCACAGTGCTTTCCATACTTATTCAGGAGGCAATTACAACCTTGGTGGAGATAATATTAATGATTATGGCGTGCGTGGTACTGATTTTCAGACGGTAAAAGGAGCGAGTAAATGGGTTCATTACGTGATGGTTTATGACGGTGCATCTTCTAATATTGATATTTATGCTAATGGAATTCTTGTTTCTAATAAAAATTTCAGAAATCGTACAACAGGAACACCCGCTGTGGGAATTGGTAGTATTATGATGGCTCCTCCTACCCAAGTAGTCATTGGATCAATGCCTAATGGTGATGCAGGTTATACAAAATCCGCTGCCCAAACATGGCAAGGCTTATTTACTGGTTCAATTGACGAAGTAAGAGTTTATAACAAGGCATTATCTGCCACTGATATTGGTTATTTATATCAATTGGAATTGGCGGGTAGATAATTAATATTTTTTGAAGTATATTTCAACGTAGGCAGGGTTCCAAAACTCTGCCTACGTTATTTAAAGTCTATAATATCCTAATTTGAGTGATGATTTCAACAACAAAACCTATGAAAAATATCCTTATTTGTGTAATAATTTTCATCTCGTTATTTTCCTGCAAGAGGTCCGAAGAAATTACAATTACACCCCAACCCTTCTATTTTACTGGCGTATTAATTGATGGTAAAGCGGGAGTAAATTACACGGATGTAAGCCTAAAACCAACGATAAAAATTTCCTTCATTGCCCCTGTCGATAAAAATGCAGTTGCTTCTAATATTTCGCTTTCCGAGCTGGCAACCTCAAAAGAAATTCCAATTGATTTTATGTATGAAAAAAGTGACAGCACCATCATAATTACTCCGAAAACTGCCTTAAATGCCCTCACAAAGTATTCAATTAAGGTTTTGCCGAATTTTACTTCAAAAACCAACGTCAAATTTGACTCTAATCTTCAAGTATTTTTAACCACCTCAATTGACATTTCCGACAAGTTTCCAATCATTTCCGATTCGCTTTTATTAGACCTTGTTCAACGACAAACCTTCAAATATTTCTGGGATTTTGGGCATCCCGTTTCAGGTATGTCACGGGAAAGAAACACCTCTGGCGATTTAGTAACTTCGGGTGGAACGGGTTTCGGAATAATGTCGATAATCGTAGGTATTGAAAGAGGATTTATTACCCGAAAACAAGGACTTGACCGACTGAATCTCATGACTGATTTTTTAAAAAATAAGGTCGTAAAATATCACGGAGCGTACCCACATTGGCTCAATGGAGCAACTGGTGCAACGATTCCATTCAGTGCAAAAGATGATGGTGCGGATTTAGTGGAAACTTCTTATTTGATGCAAGGATTATTAACGGCAAGGCAATATTTTAATGAAACAGTTACAGACGAAATAAACCTAAAAAATAAAATAAACGACCTCTGGAAAGCCGTAGAATGGAATTGGTTTACAAAAAACAATGAAAATGTTTTGTATTGGCATTGGTCGCCAAAATATAATTGGGAAATGAATGTAAGGCTTACAGGTTGGAACGAGGCTTTAATTACGTACGTTTTGGCAGAATCTTCCCCGACTTTTCCTATTTCTAAGACGGTTTACGATGAAGGCTGGGCAAGAAACGGACAGATGAAAAATGGCAAACAATTTTATGGAATCACTTTGCCACTTGGTCCAGATTTGGGCGGACCATTATTTTTTTCTCATTATTCTTTTTTGGGAATAAATCCGAATGGGTTAACGGATAATTATGCCAATTATCAAACACAAAATGTGAGACATTCACTCATTAACTACAATTATTGCAAAGCCAATCCGAAGCAATTTAGTGGATACACTGAAAATTGTTGGGGCTTAACCGCCAGTGATGAAAAAAATGGTTATTCTGCCCATGAACCAAACAATGACAACGGAACAATTTCACCAACGGCTGCTTTGTCTTCCATGCCCTACACCCCCAAAGAATCTATGCAAGCATTAAGGTTTTTTTACTATAAATTAGGTGATAAAATTTGGAAAAATTATGGATTTGTAGATGCTTTTAACTTAACAGATATTTGGTTTGCCGATTCATTTTTAGCCATCGACCAAGGTCCCATTATTATCATGATAGAAAATCATCGAAGTCAATTGCTGTGGAAATTATTTATGAGTTGCCCAGAAGTGAAAACGGGCATGAAGAAAACGGGCTTTACCAGTCCGAATTTGTGATTATCAAGTAAATAAACATTTTTACCTTCTTTTGTTGTTATAGAATTAATCAACGATATTTAGACTGTGAAAGCAAAATTTTTACTTATATTCGTAGCAATTATTGGCGTTTTTTGGACGGCAAAATCGCTTTATGAAAGCAATCAAAACCATAAAGTTGATTATAGTACTCAAATAAAACCTATTCTTAATAAGTACTGCATTACTTGTCACGGAGGCGTGAAAAAGATTGGTAATTTTAGTTTGTTATTTCGTACTGATGCCCTCGCCAAAACCAAATCTGGCAAGCCCGCCATCATTCCTTTTCACCCCGAACAAAGTGATTTTATTGCACGCCTCACGCATACCGACCCAGACGAAAGAATGCCTTATCGTGCCAATCCACTCAAAAAAGAAGATATTGAAATATTAACTCTTTGGGTAAAAGAAGGGGCTGAATGGGGCGACCATTGGGCGTATGTTTCTCCTCAAAAACCTACTGTACCGAATCCAGAAGGCTATTTTGCTTCAATATTGCCTTTCCAAAATTCATGGGCGAAGAATGATATTGACCGTTTTATTTTACAAAAAATGAAATCTGAAAATCTGAAACCCAGTGAAGAAGCTTCAAAATCAATTTTATTAAGACGGGTTTATTTAGATTTAATTGGATTGCCACCAACGCCCGAACAAGTAGAAAATTTTGAGCGAGATAAATCAGAAAATGCCTACGAAAAAATCGTTAATGAACTCTTAAAATCTCCACAATTTGGCGAAAAATGGGCTTCAATGTGGTTAGATTTAGCCCGATATTCGGACAGTAAAGGTTATCAAAAAGACAATGGACGAACCATTTGGGAATATCGTGATTGGGTAATTCGGGCGTTCAATAAAAATATGCCTTTCGACCAGTTTGTACGGGAACAATTAGCGGGAGATTTATTGCCAAACCCAACGGAAGACCAATTAATTGCCACCGCATTTCACCGCAACACGATGAATAATGATGAGACTGGAACGGTGGATGAAGAATTTAGAGTTGCGGCAGTTTTGGATAGAGTCAATACGACTTGGGACGTTTTTCACGGAACAACTTTTTCGTGCGTACAGTGTCACAGCCATCCTTATGACCCTTTTAGGCACGAAGAATACTATAAATTTATGGCATTTTTCAATAATACTCGTGATGAAGATACGGACGATGAATCACCCAATTTGCGAAGATTTTCAGTGGAAGATAGACAAAAATTGGAGGCGTTAAATACTTGGATAAAAAACCTTAAACCCGAAGAAAAAACGTTTGATTGGCTTCATTTTGCCAAATTTATTGAACCAAAACTTAATGCTCACGATGCTGATAATTTCTTGGAAGGAGCATTGTTGGGAGGTCGGAGTATTGGTCTACGAAATGGTGGTTCGTGCCGTTTACCCAATATTAAATTAGATGGAATGTCGCAGCTTGTGATAAATTATTCTGTCAAAAATTTAGGGGGAATTTTAGAAATTAGAGATGGTAGTACAATGGGTAAAGTATTGAATACCATACAATTAACTGACACCACGGAAAAATACGATTCTGACATAAAAAGCATAAAAATACTATTATTGACGGGCAGACACGATTTGTATTTAGTGGGAAAAAATCAAAAATTGAAACAAACTTCAAAGGATGTAATTAAAATAAATTGGTTTACTTTCATGCCTAACTTTCCCAAGAATTTTGACGAAAAGAACTTTTGGAGTTTGGTAAAAGCCAAAACTGAAAACACGCCCATCATGCAACCTTCGCAAGCGGATTATGCCAGAAAAACGCACATTTTTACTCGTGGAAATTGGTTAGTGCATGGTCAAGAAGTAATTGCTGAAACACCTAAATCTTTACATCCTTTTCCAAAAAATGCTCCTAACAATCGTTTGGGATTGGCTCAGTGGCTTACTGACAAAAAAGACCCATTGACGGCTCGTGCATTAGTGAATCGTTATTGGGAACAAATCTTTGGCGTAGGCATTGTGGAAACGCTGGAAGACTTTGGTACTCAGGGATTTAAACCTATCCATCCCGAATTATTAGATTATTTATCCATCAAACTCATGAACGATTGGGAATGGAAACCGAAGTCAATTTTGAAGGAAATTGTGATGTCGGCAACCTATCAACAATCTTCAATCGGGAGTCGAGAATTATTTGAGAAAGACCCCGCCAATCATTTTTTAGCGAGAGGTCCGAGAGTAAGATTATCGGCAGAACAAGTGCGTGACCAAACGTTGGCAATTAGTGGTTTGTTGAGTAAAAAAATGTACGGAAAACCCGTAATGCCTTATCAACCCGATGGCGTTTGGGCGGCGGTAAATAGCAATTTGAATTACAAACAGTCGGAAGGAGAAGACCAATACCGTAGGGCAATTTACACGTTTGTGCGAAGAACGGGACCCTATCCTTCGATGTTCAATTTCGATTCGCCCAGTCGTGAAATATGCGTTGGTAGGAGAATTAGAACCAATACGCCCTTGCAATCCTTGGTTTTATTGAACGATCCCGTTTTTGTGGAGGCATCAAATAATTTAGCTCAAAAAGTATTCACGAAAACACAAGATTCTGAAAATCAGATTAATGCGTGTTATAAATCAGCCTTGCAACACGAACCAAACCGTAAAGATTTAAAGGCATTAACAAACCTTTACGAAGTATCCTTAGAGAATTTCAAGAAAAATCCAAAGGCAATGAAAGAATACTTGAAAGGTAATCAAAAACCAGAATTAGCGGCTTTGTCAGTAGTGGCGAATGCGATTATTAATTTGGATGAGTTTGTAACGAAACAGTGATGGTATTCTTTAAACAAAAACACTATCCGTTTGAGCAGATGGTATTTTGTTGGAGGTGATTATAATGTTATTTTCCATTGAAAAATTTCTTTAATTCTTCAATGGATAAACCGATTCTACATTATTCAGTATGATTTAGTTTGAAGTTACTTCTGTCATAGATTGAGTAAATCCTATATTTTAAAAGTCTTGTTGTTTATGAAAAATACAAATTTACAAAAGGAAGAGTTCAAACAGATAGATATAATAAATTCCTTAGCAATACATAGAAAATTTGCCAAAGATTGTTTGTGTGGGATTGAAAGAGAATTATCACTTGAAGTATGTGAAATAGTTGGAGTGATTTGGATTAGAGAATTTGATAAAATAGATGAATTATCTTTGGAAGAATGTAAATCTGTAAGTTTTAAAAAGTTTTCAAAATTAATGAAAACAGACAGGATACTATATTCTTTTTCAGAAGATGTTTTCATTGAGCATTTCGAATACTATTTAAGTAAGTATTCAAGAATTTATAAGTACGGACTTTCATGGCATATTTCAATTATAGATATAGAAATACTTTTTAATGAATTTAGGAAACATTCTTTTGTTGATATTAATACTTCAAGAGATGATTTTTTTGAGATATTTAATCCACAAATAGAAATATTTAGTCAAGCAATAGTTTGGAAGGATATCAAAGAGTTGGTTTATTTTCTTGATAAGTGTAGAGAATATTCTATTTTGAAGAAAAATAGTTATCAATCATTTATAGAGAAATTTAAGATGTTTAAAACCATCAATTCAAAAGGGGACTATTTAAGAGCTAATTCGTTGAGAACTATATTGGCGAATATAAAAAATGAAAGTTTACTTAATAATGAATTTGTGTTGAGATTAAGAATCATTGATGAAATTGTAGAAAATATAACTGTATGAATGATTTTTTCTGAAATTTAATCATATTTTCTGGTGGCACCACTAAGGAATTTGTTGCAAATGCTTGATAATAACCTGATTATCAAGTGGTTTAGAATCCTAAAAACTATCAATAACATTTAATTTTATACTTGCAGAACTTTGCATCGTTAAAGGCAACAAAACAACCTTTGACATTTCAAGATGCAAGCAAGTTCAAATTTCAACAAACCCCCACCCAAATTTTCTCAAAGTATTGTGTTCTAATACAAGAGAATGTTATTTGGTGTAAATTTGTTCAACAACAAAATAATTACAACCATGTTACAGACATTTGAAGGAACAATAGACAATGGGCAAATCATCTGGAATGATCCAGAAAATGCTCCAAGGAATGCCAAGGTTTTGGTGACGGTACTTCAATTAGAGAAAGAACCCGCCAAAATAGAGAAACCGTCTCTACGTTTCCGTGGAGCGTTGAAAAATTTGAGTAAAGAACAGAAAGAGAAAAATAATCAAGATTTACAAAACCTCCGCAACGAATGGCAAAGGGATATTTAATTGATACTAATGTTTTTACAAAATATACACAAGAGGAATTATCAGAAAAGGGAAATGATTTAGTAGATGAAATTCTAAATAGTTTTAGTTGTCAAATATCTGTGATTACTCGAATAGAATTATTGAGTTGGAATACTGACCAAGATACGATTGATTTAATTGAAGAATTTATTGGAATGTCAAAAGAGTTTGGTTTGACGGAAGAAATAATTATCAAAACGGCAGAAATGAGGAGGAATATTAAAATTAAGTTACCCGATGCCGTGATTGCTACAACTGCAATGGTAAATGATTTAATTTTAGTGTCTGATAATGATAAAGATTTTGGTAAAATTCCTCATTTACGTTATGTAAACCCAACAAAACTTTAAAAGTTATCCACTACCATGTCCCCAATCCAAGAAGCAAACAAACTATCCCACGAACTCCTCAAACGGAGGCATTTTTTACAGACCTGTGCTACGGGTATGGGCATGATGGCTTTGGGGTCTATGATGGGCTGTTCTTCTGATAAAAAAGGGTTAATTTCCAATCCTTACGCTCCAAAATTGCCCCATTTTGCGGGTAAAGCCAAGAGTGTAATTTACCTCCACATGGCGGGTTCGCCTTCGCAATTAGAACTGTTTGATTTTAAGCCTGAACTCCAAAAATGGCATGGTAAAGATTGTCCGCAGTCGTTTTTGGAAGGTAAAACTTTTGCCTTCATCAGGGGCGTTCCCAAGATGTTAGGCTCGCAAGGACAATTTGCCCAAAGAGGACAATCAGGAGCTTGGGTTTCAGACTATCTGCCTAATTTTCAGACCGTTGCCGATGAAGTAACGTTTCTGAAAGCCATGCACACCGAGCAATTCAATCACGCACCCGCTCAGTTGTTTATGCACACGGGTAGTGCCAGATTGGGTCGCCCAGGCATGGGTTCATGGGCGGTTTATGGCTTGGGTTCAGAGAATCAAAATTTGCCTGGTTTCATCGTGCTGACATCGGGCGGAAAATACCCCGAGGCAGGAAAAAGTATTTGGGGAAGTGCCTTTTTACCTTCCGTTTATCAAGGC
>JANXML010000308.1 GCA_025354645.1 Arcicella sp.
TGTTTTTCTAAAAAAGATGATATGCACTTTGGATTTATAAAGGCTTACATATGGCTTAAAAACGCTACATAGCAACAGCATACATTCTGAAACACTACCGAAAAATTTACAATATCCATACTATTATCCGACCTCAATGTATAAAGATTGCCATTGATATACTGCATTTTATACAAATAAGAATCCCCTAAAACGATCTTTCTACCTGTTATTTGTTTCGTGGCTTTTGAAATTTTAAGATAATGAGTATCTCTACCAGAACCATTCCAATCATAGACAGCAGTGTATATATCAGTACCTGCAACATCTAATGTAATGGGTACTAAACCGCTGGTACTTGTTGTGTAAAAGAGACTTGGTATAGTAATATAATCGTAAGCATTACTTGGAATATCTAAAATTCCTAAACTATTAGTTGGTGTACCAGTTTGTTTGTAATTTCCGAAATACAATTTTCCTTGATTTACTTGAAAACAACCATAATCACCCTGAGTGCTAACAATTCCAGCAATTTTATTTTCTACTAATCCCCCTGTTTCAAAAACATCAAACTGTTTACTTTGCACACAGCCAGTAGCATCAGTCACATTTACAAAATATTGCCCTGCGGATAATGCCGTTAGATTTTGAGTCGTTGCACCATTAGACCACAGATATGTTGGATTTTGAGCAGAGCCAAAATTTAAAGAAATTGCACCAGTTGAACTCCCACATCCTGTATTTGTAACGGTGGGCGTTACAGTGTAAAAAGTTCCAGGCGTAGTGTCCACAAACAAACTCGTATTTTGTTGGCAACCATCATAATTTTGAAGGGTTAGACTGTAAATTCCAGATGAAAGATTGGGAAAGTAGGTATTAATCCCTGATAGAATTGTAGTGCCATCTTTTGAAAGCGTAGTTGTGAAAGGGTATTGAAAATCTCCATTTGTCAGGACACTTATAATTCCATTAGCTGCACTACAAGTTGCTTTTGTGATAATGGGGTTGTAAGTAAAATTTGCTTTCTGTGGAATATTAAAAGTGTATAAAACTTTATTATAGTTAGCATCCGTTACCACACAACGATTTGTTCCAGCTCGTAAACCAGTTACAGAAGTTGTTACATAATTGGCATTTATGGTGTTCACACCAATACCAGCTTCAATCCATTCTAAGAAGTAGGGAGGTGTACCTCCTAATAACTGAAATGATGTTCCGCCATTGGGTGTACTCCCACATCCCTCTGGGTTTATGGTTAAATTTGCGTAGGTAATGGGAGTTGTTAAGGCAGGTTGAATAGTGAAATTATTATCTGATTGGTCTGATATGTTAGCTGTCGTTACCTTCACTAAACAAAGGCTATTCTTGATACCCGTGGGAACTTGCCAACGATAGTATCTGGCTTGTCCAGATACATTTGTTGCAATAGATAACCAAGTACCACCATTATCAAGCGAATAGAATAAATTTACGGTTTGATAACCGATAAAATTAGACCATTTAATATCGAATGAAGTACCACCTGTCAAAACTTCATAACCATTAGGAGCAACTAATTTTAAGGTTGGTTGTCCAACTTGGATAATATGGCAATTTCCACTGTATTTCCACGGAGTTGTGTTTTCATAACAAGGTTTTATTCTGAATTGAATATCTTTCCCTGCAAACTGGTCAATCGTAAAATAATCTGAGTTAATACCATTATTCAAATGTCCATTAGTACAAGTCTGACCTTGTGAATCGGTTTTGCTCGTCCAAGTTTGACCACCATCCGTTGTGTATTGAATATCTACTGCCGCAGCACCATAAGTGGGTTGAGGTAAGTAGCCTTGCCATTGAAGGTTGATATTATTACCAGCAAACGCTTCATAAGTTTGGTCTTGTGGGGGCGTGAGCCAAGTTAATTGTGATGGTGTATGGGTTGCCGTTAGCGGAATACTTAACGAAGGGCAATTAAAATTACTGGTAGTAAAATTTAATGTTGCATTATAAGTTCGAGTTGTATTTTGAGGATTATTGAATTTCACTAAAAATCCAGTTGTTAAAGAGGGAGATAATTGAGTCGGTACGGAAAATAAATTGCCATCATAAGAAAAGTAGGAAGCATCAGCCCCTGTAATACTAATATTACTGACTGCAACTGCACCTGTCAATGATGTATTTGTTAATGTAAAAAATTCTTGTTTTGGGGCATCTGTACTACCCGACTGTATATTGACAGTAGATAATGATGATGCAAGACAACCTGTATTGGGAGGAGTTGTATAAACTCCTGTACCTGTTAAAGAAATGTTTATAGGAGAATCCGTAAAAGAACCATTTATTTGAAGATTCCCGTTGTAAGTATTTGAAGCTGTTGGTTGAAAATTAACAGTTACATCATAACTCTGATTAGGGGCTAACGTACCACAACAAGTAGTTGTCCCTTGTGTAAAACCAGTACCTGTAAGTACATAATTACTGATATTTACCGAGGTTGTGGAAGTATTTTTAATGGTAAAAGTTTGTGATTTTGTAGTGTTAATTATTACGTCTCCAAAGGTATAGTTAGAGGTTGATGGGGTAACGCTTATGGTTGAAGAGATTACTTCATCAGGCTCTTCAACATAAAAGTAGTACCTGTCAATAGGGTCTGTATCATTGTTAGCATAAATTGCAAGTACATATTCCCCCGCCTCTGAAATAATTTGTTGTGTTCCTCTATCCAATGTTACAGTGGCATTTGGAGCGAGATTGACTCCTTTTGAGACTAATGGTATTCCCCTTCCAGATTCAGTTACTTTTCTCCATGTCATGGTTAATGTGCCAGCCCATGTTGAAGACAGTGTATTTTGAATTATGGCATTGAATGAATTAGGGCGAACGCCTTTTATTAAAGGTGTTGGATTTACATTGTAGGTTACTGGAAAATCGAAGTATGGAGTTGAAGACTTTTTACCATTAACAGATTGAATTGCATCTAATCTCAAATTTGAATTACTTGAATTTATGAGATAAACATCATTAATAGCTATATTATCACCAAATTCCACCAAAATTGTTCCTACTTTTCCCTTTAAATTTGCAGGTATGTCAATGAAAGTTGAGTCAATTGCAGTACCAGTAATTTTAAAATCAGCACCACCACTATACTTATCTTGTATGTAACTTTTAAAACTGACAGATATCTTATTTCCACTAGACCAATTTGTAGGATTTTGAGATTTTATTACTAACTGCGATGCACTAGATGGGAAATAAAAATAACTATGTAGTAAAATATTCCCATCACTATTTCCATATCCGTTTACAGAAGCTCCATTAAAAAAGACAGTATTTTTACCTCCATTTAATTTCCATCCTGCATCAAAATAATCATTTTCAAAACTTGGATTGTAAGGAGTCCTAATTTTACGTTTTAAACTGTTCCCAATTTCAACTCCACTTTTAAGGGGAACTATTGTCCCGCCCCCTAATCTACTGTGATTATATCCTGTACTATTTTTACTTCCATCAGATGCAAACCAGCTACCAATACTATTTGAAAACCATTCAGCTTCGTGGTTAGTATTTTTAAATGCAACTTTTGGAATAGTAGTAACTTTTTGGCTATCATTTATAAATGTAGGACTATTTTGAGAATCGAAAGTAGCCCAATACCAATTATGAACTGCGGAGTGTGCCCCACCTTCCTTATCGGAATAAGCTACCATTATGGTATCATTTAATCTTCTATTATAAGTAGCCCTTGGAATACTAACACCGCTAAATTCTGCGTAGTTACCTCGTCCTTGAATACCACCAATAATATTTAATGGCTCATATTCTGGACCCATTCTAAAATAATTATCAACCCTGTTAACGTTTGAAGGGATATCTAATTTAATGTTATTATTAGTCCCGCAAACCCCCTTTATTTTGGAATACCATACATTATCGTTACAACCTGATGCACTTCCAAATACGTAAGGCAAACTTTGAGTGGTTATATTTAAACTTCCAGTCCCTGTTGTTTCAATATCTCCCATTTTTGAAGCAGGATGAGGGTCCAAAGCTGTCCATTGATCAATAGTAATAGTATTAAAATGTTGTTTTAATCTATTAAACACTTGTAAACTCACAATATTACCTCTACTATGTGCAATAAAATGAATCAGTCTATCTTTAAGTAGTTGTCCTGGTAACGCAGTAGTAATTTTAATATCATCCTTGACACCTCCTTTGTATGATACAATAGGTTTCGTTAGCATTGCAAATAAGTTATCAGCAGCAGCTTCTAATCCTCCAATACTTACACCACCTACACCTTCTGATGATAAAATACCCCAATCATATAAAAATATGATTTCACCATTAGGATTATATGTTTGTTTTGTGGATTGCCTGTAATCGTTTCCGTCTTTCTCTAAAATCTGCCAATATCCAGTGTGCGTATTATTATAAAATACGGTTGCTTCAACATTTCCTGTTTTCATTTTAGCAAATTGCCGTAATGATATTGCGTGTTCTTGCCATGTTTTAAATCCAGTTGAGGACGAACCTTCTTTTATAACTTTACCAGTTAAATCAAAACCATGAACAATTACAGTTACCCCAGGCGTAGAAGTTTGTCCAAAAATCCCATTAATAAAAAAAGAAAAAATAGCAATTAATAATACCTTCTTCATAAAACAAACATTTAAAAAGTTTAAAAAATAAATTCAGAAATTTCTTTAATTCGTCGCCTCGCCACCTTCAACTCCGTACCATCCACCAAAAGCACTGTCAGAGCTTCCAAATTGGTAGATTTGATAAATTGAGAATTGACAATAAACGAGCGATGGATTCTCAAAAAACCACGTGGTAATAAATCTGGCTCAAAGTGTTTGAGCGGATGGGCAATAATAGTACGTTTTCGGAATTGAAAATAGAAGCGTGTATAATTGATGTCTCCCTCCAAATATAGAATTTGGTCGAGACTGACTCGGCGATTCTGTCGGATGTTTAATAATAATGTTCGGGGTGTCGGGAGAAGCAGCATTGTCTGAAATTGTTAAATTAAGCGGTTCAATAATTAAATCCGTAACAATTTCAAAAGCAGAATTTATAAAACAAAATATTCTAAATAAGTGATGTGTTTTTAAAACAAGTGATAATATTTTAGAAAAAACGCTCTCTGAGACTCAACTTTGTGGGGTCATATTTGAGTAAATAGCTTTTCAGATTCAGCCCAAATCTCTGTGAGGCAATCAGTGGTTTACCGCCCGTAGTTAATTTAATGGTTCTTTTATTGTGATTGTATTTTTGCAAAAAAATCAAATTAAACAAGATGGAATCGTGGACTCTGATAAACTCGTAGTCGTTTGACAAACTATCGTCATATTCTTTAATGCCTTTGTTGGTTTTTATCAAATTCCCGTCCGACAATACGAAATACGTTCTATTGCCCTCAGCTTCCAGATAAAGAACTTTTTTCATCTCCACTCTCACCAAATTACCTTCTAAATCCCGTACCGTTATCACATCTGGCGACTTGTTTTTACTAATCATTTCCATCATGTCATTTAACCCTTTGTTATCCATATTTTCGATAGAATCCACTAACAATTTCTTAGATATTTCAAACATAAGTACCCGTTTGAAAATAGTTTATGTTATTTTTATTAACTTCGTTCCATGGGACGAGTCAATACTCCAATATTAAGCGAATCGGCTAAATTAGCCTTAGAACATGACTTCAAAACAAGTCAGATTCATAGTTATCGAA
>JANXML010000324.1 GCA_025354645.1 Arcicella sp.
GCCCGCCGTTTGGGAGTGCAAAATTGCAACTTTTATTCCATCCCACCAAATACAAACAAGAAAAAAATGAAATCTTTTTTGAACCACCACCCTAAATACCTGAAAACCAATACCATTACAACTCTGAAAAAAATAAAGAAAATTTAAAAACCAACACCTATCAGTTATACTAATCCATCAATAAACAACTTATTATTAAAATAATACAAATTTAATATCTGCTCAATTAATATATTATAATTAAATCTCGTACCCTACTAAAATTGCAAAAAGTGAAAATTTCCATTTTAAACCACAAAATTAAAATTCAATGCCACGTAGGGATAACAAAAGTTTATAATGGTAATTCTATAATTTTTTGAAGGAATTAAATATCTTGTTTTTATAATTTGACATTTTTAATTTCTCGCAAATACAACTGAACTGTATTCTCTAAACCTAAGTATAAAGCATTGCAAATTAGAGCATGACCGATTGAAACTTCTAAGAGGTTTGGAATATTTTGTTGGAAATAACGCAAATTATCCAAACTCAAATCGTGTCCTGCATTAATGCCTAAATTTATTTCGTTGGCTTTTTGAGCCGCTACGATAAATTCTTTTATTGCTAATTCACGATTTTTGAAATAGTTTTCAGCATAAGGTTCGGTGTATAATTCTATTCTATCCGTTCCCGTTTCTTTCGCTCCTTCTATCATGCGTGGGTCAGCATCGACGAATATTGACGTTCTGATTCCTGCTTCTTGAAATTGGGCAATCAAATCTTGCAAGAAACTTTTATTTTTTATGGTATCCCAACCTGCATTGGAAGTAATCGCTCCCAAAGCGTCAGGTACAAGCGTCACTTGGTTGGGGCGATTGGCAAGGACTAATTTCACAAATTTGGCTTCCGAAGGATTTCCTTCAATATTAAATTCAGTGGTAATAACTTCTTTCAAATCATAAACGTCACGATAACGTATGTGGCGTTCGTCGGGACGTGGATGTACTGTAATTCCTTCCGCACCGAAACGCTCACAGTCTATCGCCACTTCTACTACACTTGGATTATCGCCTCCCCTCGAATTACGAAGAGTGGCTATTTTGTTGATATTTACGCTTAATTTAGTCATTTTTTATTAGGTGTTAGTGGTTTGGATTTAGGTGTTGGTGAAAATACTAACAATCAAACCCTAATAACCAATAACGATTTTATTACTTTTGTGAATTGAACATTGAAAACAAAAATAATGTTCTCTGAATAGTTCAAAGTTAAGGTAAACTCGGAACTCAGTATATAAAATACAGAACTTTTTTAGTATGTCATTAAAAACTAATATCGACAACGGCATTAAAGATGCTATGCGTGCCAAAGACCAAGACCGTCTTAGAACGCTCCGTGCTATTAAATCACAGATTTTAATTGAAGAGTCTGCTGGTATAAACACAGGGGCAGATTTATCAGCAGATGTTGAAATGAAATTGTTGACCAAAGCCGCTAAACAGCGTAGAGATTCTTTGGAAATTTTTAAATCACAAAACCGTGAGGATTTAGCAAGCGTTGAGCAAGCTGAATTGACCATTATTGAAGAATTTTTACCAAAACAATTATCAGAGAACGAGCTTCGTACAAAATTAGAAGAAATCAAAACTCGTGTGGGTGCATCTGCTCCTTCAGATATGGGTAAAATGATGGGCGTTGCCACCAAAGAATTAGCAGGTTTAGCAGATGGAAAAGTGGTTTCTGCTATGGTGAAGGCAATTTTAGCCCCCTAACCCCCGAAGGGGAATTTAAGACGTACTCAAAGTAGCTCTGTTTATGATAAATACATTGCTCTCAAGAAAGTAATACTGAACTCGAAAGTTCCCCCTTCGGTGACTAAGGGGATTTCCAATGCAATTAATTGACATACTCATACTTCTTCCCACGCTTTGGGGAGCATATATCGGCTATCAACGGGGCATCATTATTGAGGTCATTTCGATAGCCGCTTTTGTGATTTCGGTTATCATTGGTTTTCGAGCATTAGGTTATGCGGGTGATTGGATTTCGCCTTACGTAAATAATCGAATGACGGAAAAATTGGTGCCTTATATTGGCTTTGGAGCGGTGTTTTTCCCAATTGTATTTTTAATTAATAAATTAGGATGGACACTCCGAAAATCTATCAGATATACTGTTTTTGGCAGTTTTGATTCGCTCGCAGGAGCAATTGTGGGCGGGTTTACTTGGGCATTTGGCATCAGTATTTTTATTTGGCTGACGACTTCCATCGGAATTAAATTTCCAGAAAAAGAAACGCAAAATACGTATTTATATCCTTTAGTAAAACCGCTTGCTCCTAAAGTAATCGAAAAAGCCATTGATGTTGTGCCAAAGCAAATTGATAAATGGCGAGCGTAGTAGGTAATTTTGTCACACGGATGACACAGATGCTTCGCAACGCAGATTTAAGAAGATTTTAAAAGTTTTTTGTATTATTCTTTTAAGAAGATGTTTAAAAATTTAATTTGGCTTTTCTCGAAATAACAAAATTTCCTTTTGCATGGCTTTACTTTTCTTCACTGTGCGTGCCAGTCAGATACAAGAAAAGTAACCGCAGTGATTGTTATGGTTATTCCAAACAATATTTTACTTATTTTTAAGCGGCATTTTTTAGTATTTCATCTGATTTTACAAAGTTATCCACATAAGGAGTTTGACTTTTTATTACTGCTACAGCTCTTAAAACTAACTTGTTTTTCACCGC
>JANXML010000344.1 GCA_025354645.1 Arcicella sp.
GGTTTTTATCGGGTGGATGCAGGAGCAAGAAACACGCCTTTTAATGCCAACGAAGGCGGGCAAATCAAGGGAAATATTACCAAACAATTTGCCAAAGGAATGTTCAAAGTTTACGGTAAATATTTGAACGACCAAAACACGTATTTCAAGGAAATTGCCTTAAAAAATGACCTTTCAGCGGGATATGACGGCGGAACTGACCCTGTAGATATTAACAATTCAACGACCTTTATTGACGTAACGGCAGATGTACCTTTAGCAACGGATTACCGTAAAGAAAACGCCACAAATCCAACCCGTAAATTTGATGCGAAAAGTGGTATTCAGAATAAAAACTGGTCAATTGGGGCTGAATTAACAACTGAATTAGGAAAAGGCTGGGGATTAAGCTTTAAGGCAAAACATTCAGATTTTGACCAAGCCTACTTGCAATATCAAGGAAACAGTGTTTTGCCAGTTGTGCCTTCGTTAATTAAAGCTAATAATTTAGGTTTCTTACAGTTTGGTGGTGGTGCGTTGGCAAGTCCAGGAACATACACGGCAGCGGGCGTTCCTGCATCTTTGGCAGGGGCTATTGCTCAATCTTTTTATCCAAGCGTGTTGTCGCCAACGTATTATGATGCCAAAACGGGCGAAGTTTTAGCAAAAGTTAATTTTGCCGTTGTGGGAGGTTTACCTGTTGCACAATTGGACCCAAATGTTCCCAATAAATTAGGGAATTTTATTTTGGCAACGGCTCCTTTAAATATGTATAATCAAGTAAAAGATAACATTGCTTCGTTGAGTATTACGAAAGAAGCAGGCGTTCATCAGATTACTTTGGGAACTTATTATTCACAGACTTCTATCAATACGCAATGGTTTGTGGATGGTGTTGTAAGTACAATGGGAGCTAATCCAAGAGCCATCAGAATTGAATTTCCTGCACCTGCGGCACTTCCTGCATCAGTAGCGGGGGTTCCATCTTTGGCAGCGGCATTCGGTCCTTTATACGGGGCGGGCAAGAAATTTAATGCCACAGATGCAAATGGAATTGTGCTTCAGAGTGGTTTAGCCTATACCGTTACTGAAAATAAATCGGTTTTGAATGCCTATTATTTTAATGATGTAATTAAGGCTTCGGACCGTTTAAACATTGATTTAGGAGTAAGATACGAGACTGTTCGTCAAACGGGTACGAAGCAAGGCTGGCAAGGTGGTACAGCCGCTGGTGGTGGGCTTGGTGCTTTGGATAAAAATCCATTTACGTTATATGACTTAGGTTCAAGGGTTTATAATGGAAAATCATTTATTTACGATCAATCTTATGATGCAACAGGAGCAGTTACAAACGCAGATGCCAGTGGCGATGGTGAAGGTTTTCAATTTGATTATATTTCATGGTCGGCGGGTTTGAACTATAAATTATCCAACAAAACAGCTACTTATTTAAGAGTTTCAAGAGGAAATAAAGCTCCCGAATTAGATTATTATGCCAATAACTTTGTGAA
This sequence comes from Arcicella sp., assembly GCA_025354645.1. Lineage (GTDB taxonomy): Bacteria > Bacteroidota > Bacteroidia > Cytophagales > Spirosomataceae > Arcicella. Next base: position 1,491 of record JANXML010000344.1, read on the forward strand.
TGTTCCTTTGGATAAAAAAGCTCCGATTGAAACCGTTACGCAAGCGGAAGTTGGTTTTAAAACCAGTTCAAAAAAGGCTTCATTGTCAGCAACCGCATTTTATAGTAAATTGGATAATGCTCTTTTACAATTATTCATCACAAACGGCTCAGCCAGTTTCTTTACTGACCCAACCTTTAATGCTTCAAGAACGATTGGTTTAGAATTAGAAGCGGTGATTCGTCCAACAGAAAACTTTAATATTAGAGGTCACGCTACGTTGCAAGATGCAAAATATGACCGTTTGAGTTACCAAAACACCGCAGGAGGCACTGATAAAACGAAGTTTTTTATTGAGGATTTTTCGGGTAAAACCGTGAAAGATGTTGCTCCTGTGATTTTGGACATCACGCCAAGTTTGAGAATCGGTAAATTTACACCATACATCAATTATCGTTGGTTCTCAGAACGTCAAGGAAATCGTCGTAATTCTGTTCAGTTAGCTTCGTATGGGGTTGTAAATGCAGGTATTACGGGAGATTTAACTTCTAAATTCAGTGTGAGTATTCAAGGAAATAACTTGTTGAACAGTGCAGGCATTTTATTGTTTGGGGGTTACGGTTTGCAAGGCACAAGTCCAGAAGATATTGCAGTGGGAGGAATTACAAGTCCAATCACAAATACCGTTTTGCCAGGCACAAACATTACGGAATTAAATGCTTTGGGAGCACCCGTATTTGCTCGCCCAATCTTGGCACGTCAATTGAGTGTGACGTTAAATTATAAGTTTTAATAAATAAATTTTAATTGAAAATGCCCAATTATCAGTCGATAGTTGGGCATTTTTTGTTCATAAACGGTTATATTTCATGGCACGACTTTGAGTCATGTCATGAGTAAATCAATTACAATTCGTTAAAGTGAAACGCTCAAGACTACTTACTTTTGCATCATCAACCGAAGTGATTTCTGCAATATATCCCTTGGAATCCACCTTCACAGCCGTAGTTTTTGTTGTTCCCGATGAAACAAGTTTTCCTTTACTATCAGGTTCAAAAGATTCTATAATAGTTCCCACATTACCCTGATTGGCTGACCACGAATAGCCCGTCAGCACATCGTAGGGCAAATTATATTTACTCAATAATTGTTCAGACGATTTGGCAACTCCTACGGGTTTGGTTACTGTCTCAAAATAAATACTTCCATCAAATCCTTTGTAGCCATGTTTTGTTTGAATTCCGTTGGCATCATAGGTAAAATATTGAATCAAATCAGCATTTGGGTCACCTGTTTCGATGGAAAAGTAGATAATTCTCCCCGCTTCATCGTATTTCAAATTGTTCGTACCGCCACTACCCGTTGCATCTTTGAAACTCACCTTCGAGATTTTTCCACTCATGTAGGTGTAAGTTTCTGAACCATCGGCTTTGCCGTTTAGTGTCCAAACGGATTTTGTAAGTAAACCAGCATTATCGTAAGTAAAAGTATAAACATACTTGCTAATCGTCCCCGAACCCGAACCGTCAAATTCACGAGCCATTGTGGCAACTTTTCCTGTGGCATCGTAAGTATAAGTATGTTTGTTGCCATTTCCACGGTCAATCACCGATACTTTGCAAGTATCTGCGGGCGTGGTAACTTCGTCTTTTTTGCACGAAAAAATCAGAAGTGAGATTGCTAATGTTAGTAATTTTGTTGTTTTCATTTTTTTCATTTTTTAAATGTTTAAGAAATAAGACTTATTGGTGATAAAAACACCCACAAAGAATGCCATTCAATTAATAACCACTACTTAGACTACTCACTTTGGCAAATACTCGTAGAAATCTTTTTGGTTTTTAATTAAATCTGAATTGCCATAAGCCCCAAGTCCAATATATGCTTTTGTTTTAGTTACCGTTGCAACAGGATAGATACGCCCCTTGAAGCTGTCATCATAAGTCGCCATTTCGCTTGTCTTAGTCCATTCATTAGCGGTTGGATTAAATTTATAAACAATATTTGAATTGGTGTTGCCAGTGCCTAAAAGACCACCTGCAACATACCCCGCCCCATTAAAAGCAAAACCTCGAGAACGAGAAACAGCCACTGAAATGGGTGATTTTTGATTCCATTTATCAGTAGCGGGGTCATATTCATAAAAGTCAGATAATTTGTTTACATTCGCATCTTCGCCTCCACCTAAGTAGCCCTTATTGCCAATGGCAAATCCAAATGCCCTGCATCGAGGTGTCGAGGGAAAATCTGCTTTGGCAGACCATTTGTTGGTGGCGGGGTCATATTCCCAAAAATCACTCTTCACGGACGTTGCAGAAGACGGGCTTGTATTGCCTGTACCCATATAGCCTTTATTAGCAATCGTAAAAAACACAGGTTGGTCACGACCAGCGGTTGGAATATCTGCTTTGGCAGTCCATTTGTCCGTGGCGGGGTCATACTCAAACAGGTCTCTGTAAGTTTGCTCTTTATCAGCACGGTTATAATTAGTGCCTAAGCCTACATAGATTTTACCGTTAATGCTAAAACTGATGGCATTGGCACGGGCATCGGTCGGAAAAGACTGTTTCTTTGTCCATTTGCTGGTGGCTATATCATATTCGTACCAGTCATTTGTAACAGCAGAAAAACCGTTGCTATTATACCCAAGTCCTGCATAAATTTTTTCGCCAACGGTCTCAGCTACTGCACAAAACCGAGTTTCACTAAATGAGTCTAACGCCTTCCAGCCATCGGGTACGAATGCCGTAACCGTGGGAACAGGTATGGGTGTTGGTGTTGGTGTCGGTGTTGGGGTTGGTGTTGGGGTGCTGGTATCAGTTTTGCTACACGCTGCCAACATAGAGATAACTGCCGAAGCAGCAATAATTAGTTTTTTCATTATTTTTTCCAGTTTAAATTATTGATATTAATTCCTATTTTTCGACCTTCCGCAAGACCCGTCTCATTATCTTGTTGGGTATGAATTCCTCCCAAAAACCGTGAAAGGGCTGCTTCTTCGGCTATTGCCCAAAGAGTTTCAAATGTCCGTACTTTGTATTCTATGTTGCGAGCTACGTCTTTGGGGCGACCTTCGTGCGAGGTGTCCGTGATTTTAAAGGATTTGCCATACAAGTCTTCCAAAACAGTGGCACTGGCAGCGGCTTGCACCGAATGTCCAGAATAAAAGGCAGGAAAAGGCGGTTCGGGCCAAAACTGCTCCCAATTTTTATCAATATTAGCCCGCACGTAGGTCGAAGGACGCTCGCTGTGGTAAGTATATTTAGCTTTCCAGCAATTCACAAAACCATCCGCTACCGCCATGCCCACACGAGCGTAGGTTTCGGCAGCTTTGAACAAATCGGGCTGTGCTGTTTTGACAACGATATTTGCCAAACTATACGAATGACCTGGCGGTGTGAAGGTTTCGGTGGGGTCGTCTGCCCACCAAGCTGCTATTTCCTTTTCGGACTGTGTTAGGGTTTTATTCTTTTCATACACAGCCAAAAATTGTTTGTAATAAGTCGAACTGGCATCGGTCGAATAAGCCAACAGTTGTGGCACAGGCAATACATTATTGGTTTTGGCAAAAGTACGGTGCTGCCCCCAGTACGGGTGCAACGGAAACTTGCTCACTACCTGCCCCTTGGTGGGTGGTATCCAGTTGCCAGCAAGATTCGGAAAAACATAGTCAGGTTCAAAGTTTTTGAGGTAAGCCTCAAAGCCCCCATCGTTCTTGGACCAGTCAAAAATAGCCGAAGCTACCGCTTTGCCATAAACCACCGAGCGGTCTATGACATCTTTGGGGGTTGATTTACTTTCCTGAGCCAAAACTTCAAATTCGAGCGAATCTATACTGTATTGCCTGTATTTGTCGGCATAGCTATACAGACTTTTTAGCATGGAGGCTTGTCCAGCATTCATGGCAACCGTCCAGTTATAAGTTGCTCCTTTGTCAGGTACGGGTAGTTTGTCTAAGCCACTCAGTTTGCCCGCCAACGACTGGTGTTGATTACTACCATTGACCACGCACTCATACATGGTCAGCCCCATAAAACCCAATGCCCGTGAGCCATAAGTTGGCGTATTGGCAGGTAGCTTAGTCATAGTTTTGAGCGTCATTTGCCCCCACAACACAGTCGCATCCGTAGTAGGAAGGGGCGTGGGACTATCTGTTTGACGACAACTATATACCGCCATCAAACAAAAAACGAATAGCCATTTAGCAGTTTTGAGTTTCATGCTTTTTGTTATTTTCGTGGCTGATGTTGCACGGGAACGCCCAGTTCAGTTCACTCATGTTTAAGAAAACACTTTGTCTATTTTATTGCAATTTTGTTTAAGAAATAAGACTCATTATTTTATAATCATAGCTCTCAATTCAGCTATTTCACTTTTCATTTGTTTGAAGGTTTTGCTTTCAGTTTTCAAAATGCCGTTTTCCTTTTCCAATAGTTCCACACGGCGTGAAAGCTCTTGAATTGAACTAATACCCAACGTAAATAATCGGTCATAGTCCACCGTTCTGAAATCGTTTACTTGCTTACCAAACACAAAAATATTCTCAACAGGTTTCTCCCAATTGCTTACGGTAAAAGTGTTAGCATCAATAATTTTATCAACTTTCACTTTATGTTCTTTATCAAGGCTAATCATTTTTATTTCATCTTTTGCCTGAAAATCATGGGGTTTGTTGGTCGTAATAGTTAGCGTATGAAGTTTTGTGTCATAGACCATACTTTTTGCCATATCATACACCGAAGGAATATAATCTTGAATTTTATTGACCGCTTCTGGTACAATTTTCTCCACTTCTTGGGCAATAAAACCCATTTGCATTTTTGTTCCTTTACCCACGGTATCAATAAAAGTATAATTGCTTACGTTGAGTTGATTGAGCAAAGCCAAATCTTTTGAACCATTGCTGTATGAGCGTAGTTTTTTGTGGCGAGCATCGGAGAAAGCATTAAATTCTAAACCTAATACTCGACTTACTGAATAAATAGAGTACGGAACAGTAGTAGAACCAGTATAATATCCCGCTGGTGCATTTGAAATAGCACCTAAATATCCGTAATTACTGATGGTATTGTTCAATACTCCAAAGACTGATAAAGTATTACTGGTAGTTATTTGTCCATTTGTTATTGTAACATCATTACTCGCACCTGTTAAAAATTTATACTCCTCGAAGTGCATTTTCATTTGGAAGTCTTTGTCGTTGGCAGCTCTACTTGCCGTTGAGGCTCCTGAAATAGAAAATGAAACAGTTTTACTATTAGTATTTCCACCATAACCCATTGCAGTTGAATAATATCCACTGGCAGTTGAATTACCCATTGCAGTTGAATAATTTCCACTGGCATTTGAATAACCCATTGCAGTTGAAAAATTTCCACTGGCAATTGAATAATAACCCATTGCAGTTGAATAACTTCCACTGGCAGTTGAAAAACCCATTGCAGTTGAATAATCTCCACGAGCTTTGGAAAAACCACTCGCAAAAGACGATTTGGATTTATTAAAGTTAAGACCTGATCCAATATTTTCAGAATAAAGAATGGTAGTATTAGCCGAAATAGTTAAACCTTCAAATAACAATTGAAAACCAGCAGCTGCCGTTCCTCCTGCATAAATTATGTTGTGGATATAAATTAAATTAGATTCATAAATAGTGAATGGTCTTCCTGTGGCATAATTTGAACTTAGATTGATAACAAGAATACGTGCTGCAATATTATTTACATCAGCAGATGTGCTAAAAATAATAGAAGAGCCTCCTAAATCTAAACTCTCGAAAGTAAAGCGAAAGCCATCCGTCAGAGAAGAGGGTTGTATTTTAATATAACTGGCATAATAGGTATTGGTTAGGAAATTCCCATTACCACCCGGGTCTAAAACTCGCCCAGCATTGTCGGTAATAGTAGCAAGTGTACCACTGTAAGGCATTGTGTATGTATTGGTGGGTGGTGAGGTGGTAACGGTATAAGGGCTTGAAATAACTAAGCCACCACCTTGTATTTCCAAATCAGCAGCAGGGTTGGCAGAGTTTATCCCTACCCGTGTACCAGTATTGTTGGAAATACCAGTACCCACGGCACTCCAAGGTCCACTGCCTAATCCTCCTGCCAAAAGATTTATCCATATTCCATTTTGCCGATTCCAAAGGGTTTTGGTATCGGTATCAAAAACCATCAATCCATCCGCTGGCGTAGCAATCGCTATTCTTTGGGCGGAAGTCATGCGGGGTGGCAATAATCCCTTACTCGTACTACTAACATCCAACATTGCCGAGGCATTGGGGGGTGTATTGGTGGCACTTATGCCTACTTGGGCTTTTAGTTGTTCTTGTAAAAGTATTATACAGAACAACAAGAGTATGTATTTTTTCATTTTGTTTGTTTTTTAGAAATTACTAATTTGCCTTCTCAGAAGCTCTTGCTGCTGCTGCTTTTTCGTGCTGATAGTTTACACCTTGGCTTTTGTCTTTTCCAAATAATTCTGGATGAATGTACGTGCCTTTTTCTTCGCCTTTTTTATCCACTTCTACCACTACTCGATTGGCTTCTGCGTAGGCATCTTTACGAATACCCGTTACTTGCCAAGAGACTTTTACATTGGGAATTGAAGATTTAATTTTGAAAAGATTATTACTGATTTCATCTGATACAATCACTTGGGCAAATTGCCCGATTGGCGTAAGTTGATAGCGAAAATCTTTATTTAGACTTTCAAAATAAGCGGGTAATTCAACGATGGCTTCGCCCGATGAATTGGTGGTAATTGTGCCGTCATAAATGTTTTTCATGTCGGGGCTTTCCACGAAACTATGGTATAAATACTTGTTTTCGGGGTCTTGTGGGTGGTCAATTTTGAAAGTTCCACCACTTTTAGAAAGACTACCCGATACTTGTACATTACCAGAAAATACTCCTGCATAACGGTTGGTATAAGGTCCAACTGGTGCATCAGAAGTGGCATATATTCCGATTTGAGCTGGTGAAACACCCGTAGCAATAAAATAGCCTCCGTAACTCGTCAAAC
>JANXML010000353.1 GCA_025354645.1 Arcicella sp.
TGTTGATTTTAGTAAAATTACTTGACATCGCATTCGATAACTATGAATCTTACTTGTTTTGAAGTCATGTTCTAAGGCTAATTTAGCCGATTCGCTTAATATTGGAGTATTGACTCGTCCCATGGAACGAAGTTAATAAAAATAACATAAACTATTTTCAAACGGGTACTTAGTGTTTAATGATTATGTTGGACGATCCATTGGTCAGAATACTCAAAATAATGGATTCTACTTATTTTTAGATGTTGTGGTGTCTTCTTGGATTTATGGCAATAGAGCGGTACCAGGAGTGACTCGTATTGGAACACTCAATGGTGTACCTTTATACGAAAATCCTTTTGCATCAGGAAGTTTTACTCTCCCTGCAAGTACGAGAGATGCGTGTGGTATTTATCTACAAAGTGCAAGTATTAATGATGGAGATGAAATGAAACACGAATTCGGGCATATTCTGCAAGGGGAAGATTTAGGTCTTTGGTGTTTTTATACAGAAATTGCTATAAATAGTACTAAAAGTGCAAGAAAAAGTGGACAAAATGGTTATCGGCATCAATGTTATTATACAGAGACTGACGCTAATAGTCGTTCCAAAACATATTATTTATTCACATATCCTGATTTTCTATGGAACGATGACAGATTCCCGATAGCACCTTTATGCCCAGGATATGAACCACGAACTCCTTGTTCAAATTAATTTCAAAAATCTTATGAAGAAAACAGTAAAAATATTAATTATTTCAATGATAATTTTATTTATTCTACGTTATGGTTTTTTTCTTATAATTGCATGGTTTGGTATGGAGCCAGTAAAGGGAGATTTTTTAAAAATTACTAATAAGACTGAAAAATCTCTATTTTATTGTTACTCTTATTCCGATGAATTACCCATAACTATTCCTTTTTTAGATTTGAAAAAAAGTAGAAATATGAAATATTATGGCATTTCTGAATTTAATATTTTACCTGATTCAAGTACTTCAATCAATAGTACTGGTACATTCTGGAAGGAAGAGATAGCTTTTAGAAGTCAAGATAAAACTTTAAGAATCTTCACTTTTGATGGTCAAGTAATCAGTACAATATCTTGGGAAGTAATCAGAAATAAAAATCTTTGGGAAAAAAAATATTTGATAACATTGGATGAATTAGAATTGTTAAAATGGAGTATAGAATTAAGGTAAATATAAATTTTAAGGTAAATGATTTTTGACTCAAAGTCATTCCATGAATAACTAAAAAATTTATAATCATTTTTTATGTTTTGTAAATCAAAAAAGTCATTAAATTTGAAAATTTAATGACTTTTTTATGACTCAAAGTCATGCCATGAACAACAAAACATTAATTCTAAGAATTGGCCCTCGCAATTTGTTTTTGCATCATTGCCTCATACTTCACTGCCTCTGGGACTTTCGCATTTTTCAAACCTTCAACGATAATTTGCATTTCGTAAATTGCCGATTGAATATCACGACTATCGCTATTTCTGCGGTCATTTAAGTAATAATCTAAGGCTTTATTATTTCGGTTCATCATGATGTCAGCAATCTTTAAACCACTTTTAGGGTCACCCGCAGCCACGTATAATGAAACAAAATTTGCCGATAACTGGTCGTATGGAATTACGTTATCTGGCATTTTTTTATTGCAAAAATCTAATGCCACTTTCGCTTTTGCTGTTTTCCCTTCACGTATTAATTGATCAACTAACCGTAAAAAAGCCAAACGAGCCGTCACGATGGGAACTTGTAAATAAAAATCTGAATGATAATACGTTTTTGGATTATCTAAATCTCGCCAAAACATATTTTTTGTTAAATTATCGTACATAATATCCGAGTTCACGATACCATCTTTTGCTCCTGGCACTTTGAAAGGCATCAGACGATACGCATAACCCTCCATTTGCATATATTCTTTCAAATTGAGGTAACTCGCTTGTGGCAAGGTTGTTGCAAAATAAATGGGACGTTTCCACCCCGTTGCCGCATTCTGAGCAATCATATCTAACTGAATCAATTCGGGCTTCATAATTCCCGTTTTTCCAGCCGACCAAGCCATTTGATCCGTCAAATATGGTTCTAAATCTTTCGGAACAAATCCTGCTTTTTTCACCGCTTCGATGTTAATTGGTAAAAAAAGATTTTCGGTAGGTAAAGTATTAATCATCGAACCATCCTGCAATGGCACTTTAATTGCCTCGCTATCATCCTTAATCAACTTCATATATTCTTGAAGATTAATACCATTCTTCACATTCGGATTTTCATAATACATCACTTGCTCATTGATTCCTTCCATAAAACGATCCTTCGACAATGACACAGGCAAGGCTTGCGATTCATACGTTTTGCGTTTCATTTGGTCGATATACCAATCAGTACCTAATAACGAAAGATTACAAACCCGAACATCTGTACGATACCCCTCAACCTCCTGCACATACCACAACGGAAAAGTATCATTATCGCCCCCAGTGAATAGAATCGCATTTTTTGCACAAGAATTTAACATATTTTTGGCAAAATCTACTTGCTGATATCGGTGATTACGGTCGTGGTCGTCCCAATTTTGTTGAATTAAAATAATTGGAACCACGGCTGTTACAACTGTGGCAACCGCACCCGTAACCATTGGATTTTTAATGAATTTACCCATCAATTCCGCCAATTGCATTACGCCCAAACCAATCCAAAGTCCGAAGAAATAAAATGAACCTACGTAAATATAATCACGCTCACGAGGTTCTGATGGTGGTGAATTTAGGAAAACTACCAACGCTAAACCCGTTAAAAGGAACATTAAAGTAGTAGTCAAAAAATCCTTTTCTCCTTTGCGAACTAAAAGAACAAAACCCATTAAACCCAATATCAAAGGCAACCAAAAGTAATTGTTTCGTGCTTTATTTTTGGCTAATAATTCGGGTAATTCTCCTTTACGAGTATAATCAATCACACCAGCATCTTGCACATCACTTTCACGACCTACAAAATTCCAGAGGAAATAACGCATATACATGTGTCCCATTTGGTGGGTGAACAAAAAACGAAGATTATCCCCAAAACTTGGTTTTTCACCCGCCGCTAAACCTAACATTTCTTCGTATAATTGGATATGTTGAGGTGTGCCGCTATACACCCGAGGCAACAACATTTGTCCGTCTTTTCCGTATATTAATTTCTGTTTATGATCATAAACTTCATATTTGCCATCCTTCATTTTATAGACTGGATTGCCCTGTTCGACACTTTCAACGGTTCCAGTATAAATTGGACCGTATAATAATGAACGCTCGCCGTATTGTTCACGCTTCAAATATTTCACGTAATTCAAGATATTACTTGGGTCGTTTTCGTTGATTGGCGTATTGTAAGTAGAACGAACTAACGCCAAAGTATAACACAAGTAACCAATCAACACGAAGACCAATGAAAGCAGACCGATGTTTAAATTAACCTTGCCTTTCTGAACTGAATAACGAACACCCCAAACCAATGCTCCCACAAAAACGATGAGGAATACCGAAACGCCAACTCCATAAGGCAAACCAAGTCCATTCGTAAACAATAATTCAAACTGAAAAGCCAATGACGGAATTCCTGGAATAATGAATGAGTTGATAATTCCCAAAATTACAAAACCTGCTAACAATGCAATGAAACCACCTTTGTAAGTTGGATTTGGGTTTTTCTTGAAATAATAAATCAATGCCAACGCTGGCACCGTTACCAAGTTCAATAAGTGGACACCAATTGATAGTCCAACGATGTAAGCAATCAAAATCAACCAACGGTTTGCCGCACCTTCGTCCTCAATTAATTCCCATTTGAAAGCTGCCCAAACCACCAAAGCCGTAAAGAATGATGACATGGCGTAAACCTCCGCTTCAACCGCAGAGAACCAAAATGTATCCGAAAACGCATACGCCAACGAACCAATTACACCCGCACCTAAAAGCGTAAGTGACTGACCCATTGACAGTTCTGAAAATGGTTTGTTATAAATCTTTCGCCCAATCATGACGATTGTCCAGTGCATAAACAGGATGGTAAAAGCACTTGAAAGCACCGACATCATATTTACCCAATAAGCAACCTGTGTGACATCCGAACCTGCCAAAAGCGAGAACATTCGTCCTAACAATAAGAATAACGGAGCCCCAGGAGGGTGAGGAACTTGCAATTTATAGGCACAAGCGATAAACTCACCACAATCCCAAAAAGAGGCTGTACGTTCAACTGTGGCAGTAAAAACA
>JANXML010000368.1 GCA_025354645.1 Arcicella sp.
TGGATATTTCTTTCCCAGAACAAAAGTTGTGGTCAATCTTGCCCCTGCAGATATTCGTAAGGAAGGTTCGGCGTATGATTTACCAATTGCTTTGGGTGTAATTCATGCTTCGACACAGGCAGATTTGAAGGAACTTGAAAACTATGTAATTATGGGTGAATTAGCTCTTGACGGTTCTCTGCGACCAATTAAGGGCGTTTTACCAATTGCTATTGAAGCCCGAAAGAGAGGTTTCAAAGGATTTATATTACCTACTGAAAATGCGTTGGAGGCATCTATTGTTAACAATTTAGATGTAATTGCAGTTAAAAATCTGAAAGAAGCCGTTCATTTTTTGCGAGGAACTCTTAAAATTGAACCTTTAATTACGGATACAAGAGATATTTTTTCCAATTCACAGAACGATTATGATGCTGATTTTTCGCATGTGCAAGGGCAGGAAAATATTAAAAGAGCTTTGGAAATTGCGGCAGCGGGTGGACATAATGCCATCATGATTGGACCTCCTGGGGCGGGGAAAACCATGCTGGCAAAGCGTATTCCCTCTATTTTACCTCCACTCACACTTCACGAAGCCTTAGAAACTACAAAAATTCATTCGGTTGCGGGGAAATTGGGAGCGAAGGCAACTTTGGTTTCAACTCGACCGTATCGTTCGCCTCATCATACTATTTCGGATGCGGCTTTGGTGGGTGGAGGAAGTAATCCGCAACCTGGCGAAATCTCTTTAGCACACAATGGTGTTTTGTTTTTGGATGAACTACCTGAATTTAAACGTTCAGCTTTGGAAGTAATGCGTCAGCCATTGGAAGATAGAAAAGTGTCTATTTCGAGAGCGAGGTCGGCGGTTGAATTCCCTTCAAGTTTTATGTTGATTGCGAGTATGAATCCTTGCCCTTGTGGATACTATAATCACCCAGAAAAAGATTGCGTTTGCGGACCTGGCGTTGTTCAGAAATATTTGAATAAAATTTCAGGACCTTTATTAGATAGAATTGATTTACACGTGGAAGTTACACCCGTGAAATTTGAACAATTATCATCAAATAGAAAGTCGGAATCGTCTCAACAGATTCGTGAGCGAGTTATCAAAGCCCGTGAAAATCAGACCATTAGGTTCAAAAATCATCCAGAAATTTATTCAAATGCGATGATGCCTTCGCAGATGGTGAAGGAAATTTGTGTGTTGACCGAAGCGGGAATTGCCTTGTTGAAACGAGCGATGGAAAGATTGCAATTATCTGCTCGTGCTTATGACAGAATCCTAAAAGTTGCTCGAACAATTGCGGATTTGGCTGGTACCGAGGACATTAGGACTGAACATTTAGCAGAAGCAATTCAATATCGAAGTTTGGATAGAGAAAATTGGGCGGGGTAAATAATGAACTTGAAATATTAAAAAATTATCCCACAAAAAAACGGCTGACAAGTTTAAATTCTCGTCAGCGGTTTTTTTGATGTTTGAAATTATAACCTCCTCAAAATCTCTTCACCAATTGCATCAGTTCCCAAAATCATGTCTTTTGGCGTATCTTTCGTGGCGATGTCACCCGTGCGGAAACCTGCTTTCAAAACGCCATCTATTGCCGCAATAACGGCTTCTGATTCTGCTTTCATGCCAAAAGAAATATCTAACAACAATGCTGCTGACAATACCGATGCCATTGGATTAGCAATGCCTTTTCCTGCAATATCGTGTCCAGAACCGTGGATTGGCTCATATACGCCCGTACTGTCACCGATTGAGGCTGATGCTAACATTCCCATTGAACCTGCAATTTGTGAGGCTTCGTCTGTAAGAATATCTCCGAAAAGGTTTCCTGTAACAACTACGTCAAACTGTTTTGGGTCTTTTATTAACATCATTGCACATGAATCCACAAATTGGTGGGTAACTTGAACTTCGGGGTAATCTTTGGCTACTTCCAAGACGGTTTCTCTCCACAAACG
>JANXML010000047.1 GCA_025354645.1 Arcicella sp.
TCGCCTTCCGAAACCTGTTGAGAAACAAGGTTTATTCGTTTATTAATGTGCTTGGGCTTGCCATTGGCGTGAGTGCCTGTTTAGTGATATTTCTGTTGGTGAGCTTTGAATTGAGCTTCCATAGTAAAATTGATTTTTTACAAAGGTAAAAATAAAATTAAACATACAAGACTATGCTAAAAAACTATCTAAAAATCGCCTTCCGAAACCTGTTGAGAAACAAGGTTTATTCGTTCATTAATGTGCTTGGGCTTGCCATTGGCGTGAGTGCCTGTTTGGTGATATTTCTGTTGGTGAGCTTTGAATTGAGCTTCGAGAATTTTCAGCCCGACCGTGAACGAATTTATCGGATAACTTCGGGTTTCAAAAGTCCTGATGGAACTATCAACCAAAACGCTGGTATTTCTGGACCGATACCTGCGGCAATTCGTCAGCAACTTACGGGTATTGAAAATGTTTCGGCTTTTCATAATTGGTATCCGAAAGTGACAATTCCTAATGATATAAAGGATACTAAAAACCCTCCCAAAATATGGAAAAATGACCAAGACCTTTCAGTAGTAATTATCTGTGAGCCTCAATATTTCCAAATATTTCAGTATAAATGGTTACAGGGAAATCCTAAAAATGCTCTCAAAACACCCAATGAGGTGGTTTTAACGGAAGAGAAAGCGGAGAAATATTTTGGCAAAATACCTCTGGAACAAGTCATGGGTAAGCAATTATACTACAATGATTCATTAGTAGTTACCGTTACGGGTATCGTAAAATCTTTACCCAAAAATTCAGATTTTAAGTTTGAAGATTTCATTTCTTTCAAAAGTATTGAAACCAAAACTAAACGAGGTGAGTTTGGGTTGGATGAATGGACAAACACCAACGGAAGTTCGCAAGCCTTTGTCAAACTCACAAATGGAACCTCTGAGGCAAATATCAACAAGCAATTAGTTAAATTTTTAGACAAAAATCTGGATAAAAAAGATGAATGGAATGCTGGGCGTTCGTTAAGTTTACAGCCTTTAACAGATGTTCATTTCAATTCAGATTTGTCTGATAACTTCTCTCGTCAGGCACATCTTTTAACACTCTACGCCCTCATGGGAATTGCTCTATTTTTATTGTTGATTGCGGCGATTAATTTCATCAATTTATCAACGGCTCAATCCATTATGAGAGTAAAAGAAATTGGCGTTCGGAAGGTCTTAGGAAGTAGTCGCAAGAGTTTGATTTTCCAGTTTTTGAGCGAGACTTTTGTCATTACTTCCGTATCAGTTTTACTATCCGTACTTTTCGTTGAACCTATCCTTTGGGCATTTGCAGATTTTGTTCCGAAAGAACTTACATTCAACGTTTTGGACCCTCAAATTCTTAGCTTTTTAGTCTTGATTACGGTTGTAACAAGCATTCTGTCAGGACTTTATCCCGCTTGGGTTATTTCTTCCTACACGCCAGTAGCATCCTTGAAAAATCAAGTTTCAAACGGTCAATCTCGCACGGCATTTCTTCGTAAAGCCTTGATTACCTTTCAGTTTACGGCATCGCAAGTTTTTATTTTGGGGACAATTATCGTGGCTACACAATCTAAATTTATGCTGAATAAAGATATGGGGTTTAAGAAAGATGCTATTATTAATTTTTATACCAATTGGGATGAAATAGAAAATGGTAAGAGAGATGTTTTTATGAATAAATTAAAGCAAATTCCTGAAATTGAGATGATTAGCCTTGGAGACACACCCGCTAAAAATGGTTATTCAACAAATAGGATTACGTATAAGGATGGTAAAAATGAAATTAAAATGGATGTGCATCAAAGAAGAGTTGATGAAAATTACATCCCTTTGTACGGATTGAAAATTGTAGCAGGACGAAACATCACTACCAGTGATACTGCCAGGGAATTTGTCATTAACGAAACATACGCCAAAGCCTTGGGATTCAAAAAATCAGAGCAAGCCGTTGGGAAATTTTTAGATTATTCGGGAGTGAAAGGAGATATAAAACTCCCGATTGTGGGCGTTGTGGCGGATTTTCATTTGCAATCTTTTCGTGACCCGATTAAGCCTTTATATATTTTATCAGAAACTAAATATGCAAGTAGTTTTAACGTAAAAGTAAAGATTGCGGGTAAATCTGCCGATAATTTCAAAGCTATTAATGCGAAAATGAAAAAGGCTTATGACGAAGTTTACCCAAATTCAAATACAGAATTTGACCCTAAATTTTTCGATGAAACCATTGCAAAATTCTACAAAAAAGAAGAGCAATTTGCCAAAATTCTAAACACCGCCACGGGCATTGCCATTTTCATTTCTTGCATGGGATTATTCGGTTTGGTTGCCTTCACAACGCAACGCCGCACCAAAGAAATAGGCATCCGAAAAGTCTTAGGGGCATCCGTTACGCAAATCGTACAATTATTATCAAAAGACTTCTTACGTTTAGTTGTTTTGGGCATCGTAATCGCCTCACCCATTGCGTATTGGGCAATGAATAAGTGGCTACAAGATTTTGCGTATCGAGTAGAAATTTCATGGTGGATATTTGTTTTGGCAGGAATGGTGGCGATTATAATTGCCTTATTGACAGTGAGTTATCAGTCAATAAGGGCGGCTTTGGCAAATCCTGTGAAGAGTTTGCGGACGGAGTAGGTTGCGGTGAACGGTTCAGGGTGAACGGTAAACGGGTAGATAAATACTAAAATAAAATAGCCTTCTGAATTTGATTTCAGAAGGCTATTTTAACGAACATCAACTATTGAAATAAGATTTAATGTTTAGATTTTCGCCTAAACTTCTTTCGTTTTGACGAACATCAGGCATCGAAAGCGGAACGCCGCCCGAACCTTGAAACTAAGCCAATTTCCCTCTCAAAACACACTCATCACGGTCGGGACCCGTTGAAATAAAATTGATGGGTAATTCCAATTTCTCTTCCAGAAAGGCGATGTAGGCGGATAATTCGGTTGGTAACTCCTCAAATTTTCTAAATCCTTTTAATGAACAATGCCATCCTTTCAAGGTCTCATACACGGGCGTTACGATGGTGTCCGTCATGTCGTAAGGCAATTGTTCCGTAATCGTTCCGTCGGGTAATTGATAGGCAGTACAAACGTCAATATCTTCAAAAATATTCAAAACATCTGCCTTCATCATGATTAATTGCGTTACGCCGTTAATCATCATGGCATATTTCAACGCAGGTAAATCTATCCAACCGCAACGCCTTGGGCGACCCGTGGTTGAACCAAATTCTCTGCCTTCCTGACGCATTTTTTCGCCCACTTCATCCATCAATTCCGTTGGAAAAGGACCCGAACCTACCCGAGTGGCATACGCTTTGAAAATTCCGTAAACTTCACCAATATTTTTTGGAGCAACGCCCAAGCCCGTGCAAGCACCCGCCGTGACGGTATTTGAAGAAGTTACGAATGGATAAGAACCAAAATCAACGTCCAACAACGAACCTTGAGCACCTTCCGCCAAAATGGTTTTATGGTCAGTAAGTGCTTGATTTACAACGTATTCAGAGTCAACCAATTGAAACGTCTTCATGAATTCAACGGCTTCAAAAAATGCTGATTCAGCAGCTTCAAGGTCGTATTCAAACTGATAAACATCCAAAATTCCTTTATGAATCGCCACTAATTTATCATATTTCGCCTTAAAATTGGGTGAAATCATATCACCAACTCGTAAGCCTTGACGAGAGATTTTATCGGTATAAGTTGGTCCAATTCCTTTCAAAGTCGAACCAATTTTGGCATCACCTTTGGCTTTTTCGTAAGCAGCATCCAATAAACGATGCGTTGGCAAAATGATAGAAGCCTTTTTTGAAATCTCTAAATTTTCAAGAATATTGAGGTTATATTTTGCTAATCCGTCAATCTCTTTTTTGAAAATAATGGGGTCAAGCACCACGCCATTCCCAATAATATTTTGAACTTCGGAACGAAAAATTCCCGAAGGTATTTGGTGCAAAACGTGCTTAAAACCGTCAAATTCAAGCGTGTGTCCCGCATTTGGACCGCCTTGAAAACGAGCAACTACCTGATAACGAGGAGCTAAAACATCAACGATTTTACCCTTTCCTTCGTCTCCCCACTGCAAACCTAACAATACATCTACCGCCATTTTATTATTTAGAATTCCCCAATCGGGGGTTATGAAATTTCAAAGGGGCAAAGATAAACAATCTGAAAAGAAAATATTTAATTTATCGACTTGTCCATTGATAAATCTAATCATCTTACGCCATTTCACGTTTTTCTACCACCATTGCTTTTTTGAATTCGCAGTCGATTTTGGTGCATGAACCATAAAAAATCAAAGAATGGTGCATTACATTAAACTGCAACATCTCGCCAACCATATTCTGAATTCCTTGCACTCGGGGGTCACAAAATTCCGTAACGTGGTGACAATCAGTGCATATCAAGTGGTCGTGCTGTTTACGTCCGTAAGATTTTTCGTACTGTGCTTGATTCCCCCCGAACTGATGTTTGGTCACTAAATCACATTCTACCAAAACATCAAGCGTGTTATAAACCGTTGCCCGAGAGACTTGATATTTTTTGTTTTTCATGGAAATATACAATTCCTCCACATCAAAATGGTCGTCACGAGAATAGATTTCCTCCAAAATCGCAAAGCGTTCGGGGGTTTTGCGAAGTCCTCTATTTTCAAGGTACGCCGTGAATATTTTTTTGACGGAATCTATATTGTTATTCTGTGGCTGCATATTTTATGGAACAATTGTCCTTTAATTTGGACTAATTCTATATTACAACACAAAATAAATCAATTTTATTTGAAATGTGAGATTGAATGTTGATTTTTCCATTGATTAAAATCTAAAAAGACCGTTTACTCATTCTTAAAATTCATCAACGCAACCTCTATTTAATTTTTAATGTCATAGAGATACACAAAACAAACGCTCGATTATATGAAAACTCTCTTAGTATTATCACTTTTCTTGATTGTGTTGCAAGGATGCACCAAACAAGACGCAACACCCGCCCCAATCAATCCTAATCAAGTATCAGGAACTTGGAAAATTACGTCACTGATTGACAACAAAAGCCGTGACCGAACCTCGAATTACAATTCCTATACTTTTGATTTCCTAACAACAGGCGTGTTTAATGTAAAGCAAGGAACAACAATTGTTAAATCAGGCACTTGGAGCAATACGTCAAGTTATTGGACGGCTGCCATCGTCATTGCTATTTCAGGCGTTTTAGCCGAAGATGATTTAGGACAATTGAATGAAGATTGGCGAATTATTGAGAAAAACGATACCGTAATAAAAGTGCAAAATGGTGGTGGGAAAGTATTGATTTTTGGGAAGTAATATTTTTAGTCTATAATTAATCTTCTACTAATCCGCTTTATCTACCTATTTTAGTACAGATAAAGCGGATTAGTGTTAGATAATACGCTTTATCTATGTATATTTGTATAGATAAAGCGGATTATCATGGAACAAATCGTAGGAAGAAAAAAACAAATAGTACAATTAAAAGAAGCCTTAACTTCTAATAAACCTGAAATGGTAGCCGTGATTGGTAGGAGGAGAGTTGGTAAAACATTCTTGATTAGAAATGTTTATGAAACTCATATTTCTTTTGAACTGACGGGTGTTCAACACGCCAGTTTACAGGAACAAATAATAGTTTTTTTGGCACAATTAGCAAAGCATTTCCCTTTATTGTTGATTAAAGGAAAACCCAAATCTTGGATTGAGGCTTTTATATTACTAAGTCAAGCTATTGATTCACAGAAGTTTATAGAAAAACGAGTAATTTTTATTGATGAATTACCTTGGCTTGGCACAAAGCGTTCTGATTTTTTAAAAGGACTGAGTTGGTTTTGGAATAGCTGGGCTACCAAACAAAATATAGTCGTGGTAATTTGCGGTTCGGCTGCTTCTTGGATGATTGAAAAAGTGATTAATGACCGAGGAGGATTACACAATAGAGTTACAAAATTGGTGTATTTATATCCCTTCACATTGTTGGAAACGGAGGAGTTTTTGATTTCCCGAAAGATAAAATCAAGTCGTTATCAAGTAGTTCAACTATATATGACGATGGGAGGAATCCCGATGTACCTTGACCAACTGAAACCTGGTTTATCGGCGGTGCAGAATATTCAAAAAGTTTGCTTTGAGAATGAGGGGTATTTAAGAAAAGAATTTGATAGATTATTTTCTTCTTTGTTTGATAATTTTCAAAATCATGTCATAGTAGTTAAAGCATTAGCCAACAAGAAAATCGGTCTTACACGGAAACAAATCATTGAGTTTACAAAATTTACCAACGGAGGAATGCTTACCGAAATTCTCAACGAGCTTTCTCAATCGGGTTTCATTGGAATATACAGTGGCTACGGAAAAAAAAGTAGAGAAGCCATTTATCGCCTCACGGATGATTATTCCTTATTTTATCTCACCTTTTTAGAATCGCTCGGAGAAAATACCAATGCTGATTTTACTCGTCTCAGCGAATTGCCCAAATGGAAAGCGTGGAGTGGCTATGCCTTTGAAAATGTGTGTTTATATCACATCGACCAAATTCGTGATAGCCTCAGTATCAGAGGAATATACTCGACTACTTCGTCTTTTTTCGCTCTTCCGAAAGATGGATTATCGGGAACGCAAATTGATTTAATTATCGACCGAAACGATAATTCTATCAATATCTGTGAAATAAAATTTAGTGAAGACGATTACGTATTAACCAAAAAAGATGTCGATAATATTAACCTAAAAAAACAGGTTTTTAGGTATCATTCCAAAACAAAAAAGCATCTTTTCACTACGTTAATCACCACTTTTGGGGTAATAGAAAACGCTCATAAAATTAACAATATAGACCAAGTGGTAACGATGGAGGGGTTGTTTCGGTAGGTAAGTTCTACCTTTGACAACCTAAGAGTTAATTATTATCTTTACCAAAGTTTCAAACATTGTAAAGAATAATGCTATGACTATTGCAGACGAAATAAGATTAGAAGCATTGGAAAGTGCGACTTTTACTTACATAAAAGGCTTAATTAAAAATGGAGCTACCATAGAATTTATTGCGAAGTCTTTTGAATTACCCATTCAAAAAGTTGAAGAAATTGTTAGTAAAATAAAGGCTTCTTATAACTGAAATTGATTTTATTAAAATAACAAAAATGCTCTCTAAAATCAATTTTAGAGAGCATTTTTATTGTTAAGAATTTACCAGATCATCACTCCCCACGCTCCACCTCAATCACCCCCTCCACTTGCTCCAAAGAATTCACCAATTTCTCCAAATGTATGGTATCACTCACCATTAGCGATATTTTTCCTTCAAAAATCCCTTCATTCACGCCAATGGAAAGGCTCTGAATATTGATTTTTAATTCCTGAGAAATCATCTTTGTTACATCATTCATCAAACCCATTCTGTCCATGCCTCGGATAACTAATTGTGCCACAAACGACATCTGAATCTGACTCGTCCAAAAGGCTTTAATCACTCGGTCGCCGTGTCTGGAAAGCAATTCTGTTGAATTTGGGCAGGAAGTTCGGTGAATTTTGATGCCTTCGTTGATGGTTACGAAACCGAAAACATCATCACCCGCAATCGGATTACAGCATTTTGCGAGCGTGTAATCTATCTTATCCATGTCTTCACCAATCAAAATTCCATCGGCATTTTTCTTATCGCCGTGCATTTTTTTGAGTTCCTTCGTAACCGATTTTAGATCGGTTAAAGGCTCTTTGATGGACTTAGCTTCTTGCTTACGTTCGTGAGCCTCACGGTCTGATTTCCAGCGTTTTAGCTCATCTAATTGCACGTATCCTTTCCCAAAACGATAGAATAAATCATTGGAATCTTTGGCGTTGAAATAGGCTCGGAGTTGGTTGGTTACTTCCAAAGTCAAGGGTGAAATGCCCAACACTTTCAAGCGGTGTTCAATCATATCACGCCCCATCACGACGTGCGATTTATTGGCTTCTTTGATGTAATCTTTTATGCGAGATTTGGCTTTGGTCGTAACCACAAATTTCAACCAATCTTCCGAAGGTTTTTGCTTCGGTGAGGTCATACATTCAATAATATCACCCGTTTTGATTTTGTGGCTCAACGGTACGAGACGATTATTTACCTTCGCTCCAATACATTTCGCCCCGACTTCGGTATGAATTTCAAAGGCAAAATCCAATGCCGTTGCTCCATCTTTCAAGACGACCAATTTTCCTTTTGGGGTATAAACAAAAACTTCTTCATTGTATAAACTACTCCGAATATCGTCCACTAAATCTACCGCCGACTGCGATTTATCGTTAGAATCCAACGCCTCCCGAATCTGACTCAACCACGATTCAAAGGCGGTATTGGTTCTGGTATCGTTACCTTTATATTTCCAATGAGCGGCAAAACCTTTCTCCGCAATTTCATCCATCCGTACCGTTCTGATTTGTACTTCCACCCAACGCCCACGCTTGCCTCCACCCATCACGGTTGTATGTAGGGACTCATAACCGTTTGATTTTGGGGTAGATATCCAGTCTTTCAAACGGTCGGGATTAGGTTTATAATGGTCAGTTACCATTGAATACACCGCCCAGCAAGCCGCTTTTTCTTGTTCGGTTGGCACATCTAAGATTACCCGAACGGCAAAAAGGTCATAAATTTCCTCAAAAGGCGTATTGTTCTTTTTGAGTTTATTATGAATCGAATAAATGGATTTTGGGCGACCTTTTACTACGTGCTTAAAACCCATTTCGTTCAAATCTTTTTCAATCGGACGAATGAAATTTTGGATAAAAGTCTCCCGTGAAATTTTGGTTTCTTTCAGTCTGCGGGCGACATCTTTGTAGGCTTCGGGTTCGGTATATTTCAGACATAAATCCTCTAATTCTGACTTGATAGCGTGCAAACCCAATCTATGAGCGAGCGGGGCGTATAAATAAAACGTTTCAGAAGCAATTTTGAGTTGCTTGTCCCGTGCCATGCTCCCAAGCGTCCGCATGTTATGAAGACGATCAGCGAGTTTGATGAGGATTACCCGAATATCATCCGAAAGCGTTAACAACATCTTCCGAAAGTTCTCGGCTTGTTGCGAACTTCCATAGTCAAATACGCCCGAAATTTTGGTTAATCCATCAATAATTTTAGCAACATTCACCCCAAAATCTGCCTTGATTTCATCTAAACCAATCTCCGTATCCTCCACCACATCGTGCAATAAGGCACACATGATAGACGTAGAACCCAAGCCAATTTCCTCCACGCAAATTTGTGCCACGGCAAGCGGGTGATAAATATAAGGTTCACCCGATTTCCGACGCATTTCTTTGTGGGCTTCTGCCGACATCAAAAAGGCTTTCTTAATCAGTTTGGCATCATCATCTTGAAGGTATGGACGGGCGGTATGAAGTAATTTTCTGTACCGTTTGAGGATTTCTTTTCTTTCCTGTTCTAAATCAATTGCTACGGCTTCCACGGTTTCTGTTGGTTGGTAAATTTGTAAATCGGTGATAAACTAAGTTAGTGAATCCGTGGGAGAAAGGCAAATTATTTTACGGAAAACGGTAAAATGGGGAACGGATTACAGGATGGAATCCTGTCCTACATATTAGTAATTTACACAAATTGGCACCATTTATTTTGGATTTTTTACACAAATTGGCACCATTTTGTAAAAACATGAGAGTTTTAAGGGCATTTTTACAGACTTGGTTGGTTTTACAAAATAGATTCGCTAATCATTTGCCGTGGCACGGTTTGCATAGGATAAGCCAAGACCCATGGCACGGCAAATGAGTTTTTTGTGATAACTTTGATAAAACGTTGTGAAGGTTTTGAGCCAATATCACAAAAAATAGCGATTTGCCAATTCATCATTTATCATTCCCCAAAAAATGCCCATAGCTTTATTTTCCGAAAGAAATATTAATCCCAAAAACATTGATTCCTTAGAAATTATTGACCTCGATGCCAAACGAAAAATCGTTGAAAATTGGCAAAAAGGCATTGTTTCAGGGAAAATTTTGAGCCAAAACGAAAAGAAATTGCAATCGGAATTTCTCAATAAAATCTTTGGTGATGTCTTGGGATATTCCTACGAAAAACACCTCAACGCTTGGCAACTCGAAAACGAACTGAAAGTAAACCTCGACGGCAGAACACCCGATGGGGCTTTGGGCTATTTCAACTTTGAAAATGGCAAAGTTAATCACCAAGTTTTTGCCATTATCGAACTCAAAGGACCACTTGCTAATCTTGATAAAAAGCAAAATCGCTCAGATTTCAAGGGTACGCCCGTGGAACAAGCGTTTAGTTATGTCCCTAAATTAGACAAACCTTGCCCCTGGGTGATTGTGTCGAATTGTCAGGAAATTAGGCTGTATCGCTACGCCCTCGGCATGGGACAATACGAGAGTTTTAATCTCTTGGAACTGCTCCAAAACGGCAATTTCAAGCGTTTTTGCTACCTTTTGCAACAAGGGCAACTGTTTTTGAACGTAACGGAATCGCCGATTGAACGGTTGTTTTTGGAACGAGAAAAAGAACTCAAAAACATCACCAACGAGTTCTATGAACGCTATAAAGACCTCCGTGAAAAACTCTTTACCCAAGTTAGAAAAAATAATACTGAAATTCCTGCCGTGGATTTGTTGCGGTGTACGCAAAAACTGATTGACCGCCTGTTATTCATGTGCTTTGTCCGTGATTTGGATATTGTTAAAAACATGATTAATGCCGTTAATAAAGCCGTGGAAGAATCCTTTGACCAGGAAGAAGATGCCCTTTGGAAACAGTTGAAATATGCCTTCGTTTCCTTGGATAAGGGGTATCGTAAAAAGAATATTCCACCCTTCAACGGGGGACTTTTTCGGAAGGATAAACTACTGGAAAACTTGGTGGTAAAGGATTTTAGATTAGGCGAATTTATGGATTTTTTGAACCAATACGATTATCAGAACCAACTGAATATCAACGTATTGGGACATATTTTTGAACAATCTATTTCGGATATTGAAAGCATAAAATCCCGCCTTCAAAATGAAGAACCCGTTTTTGAGGGTATCAATGAAAATACCGCAAAAACCATCAACACCAAACGCAAAGCCGATGGCGTTTTTTATACCCCCGAATACATCACCCGCTACATGGTTGAACAGGCTTTGGGAGCGTATTTGGACGAAGCCGAAGACCAAATTTTGGCAACCATGAATATTCCAGAATTACCCGCCCTGACGGTTGATGATTATAAAACGGTGGGTCTTGATAATACTGGCAAATCAACCAACAACGACAACATCAAACTGCACCTCAATTATTGGGAACAATACGATGATATACTCCGAAAAATCAAAGTCATTGACCCCGCTTGTGGCTCTGGGGCGTTTCTGACGCAGGTTTTTGATTATCTCTATGAACGCTGGAAGGTTTTGAAAACGGAAGTAAACCGCCTGACAACGCCCTACGAAAAAGCCTTGAAAGAGTTAGAAGCCCTGCAAAAATTTGGGGATAATGGCTTTGGTGAAACCCCTTTTGATGAATGGATTATCAAGAAAAATATTATTCAAAATAACCTTTTTGGGGTGGATTTGAACCCCGAATCCGTGGAAATTACGAAGCTGAGTTTGTGGATGAAAACTGCCAATAAAAAAGAGAAATTGGCGGATATGGACGGCAACATCAAACAAGGTAATTCGCTGATTGACGACCCTGAGTTTTCGGAGGCTGCCTTTGATTGGCAAACTAATTTTGCTGAGGTTTTTGCGGACGGTGGTTTTGATATTGTGGTGGGAAATCCGCCGTATGTTCGGCAGGAATTATTGGGGAAAAATAACAAAGAATTTTACGGAAAAAGATTCAGTAACGTAGGTAACGGCACGGCTGATTTGTACGTGTATTTTTATGAATTAGGACTTTCTATTTTGAAACCCGCTGGTTATCTTTCTTATATTACACCCAACAAATGGTTTAAGACAAAATACGGCAAAGAACTTCGCCATTTTTTGCAACCTTATGATATTCAACAGATTATAGACTTTTTTGAATTGAAAATATTTGAAGATGCCGCCACCGAACCCCAAATTATTCTGATTAAAAACCAAACCAAAACCCAAGATTTTGAGTATTTACCCGTGAAATTTACCCAAGATTTTGTGGAAAGAAAATTGAATCCCATCCTGATTCATAAACAAAATTTGCAAGATTCTGAATGGGTTTTTGCCGATGATGCGGTGAATAATCTCTTAGAAAAATTACAGAAAAATACGGTTTCGTTGGATGAATATACGAAAGGCGGAATTTTATACGGTATCAAAACGGGTTTAAACAGAGCCTTTATTATTGACAAAATAACCAAGGAAAATATTATTAAAAAAGACCCCAAAAGTGCTGAATTAATTAAGCCATATATCCAAGCAACGGATATAAAAGCATGGCATTTGGAAGATAAAGATTCATCATTTTTAATTTTTACAAGACGTGGAACTGATATTGAAAAATATGTTGGAATAAAAAATCACTTAATGCAATTCTATGATGACTTGAAACCAAAAACCTCTGAGAATGACGTAAAAGGCAGAAAACCAGGTACTTATAAATGGTTTGAACTTCAAGATTCAATTGATTATTATGAAGACTTTGATAAACCTAAAATAATGTATATCAGAACAGCGGTGAAGCATTATTTTTATCTTGATACTGAAAAATATAGAATAAATGATTCATGTTACATAATGTCAAATGCAGACCTTTTTATATCTTCTTGGCTAAATTCAGCCGTTTTTGAATTTTATAAGAAGTTGAAATTTGTAGCTTTTGGCAATGCAGATGATGGTGGAAGGTGCAAATTGGATTATAATAAAATGGTAAATGTTCCCATTCCCATTTTAACGGAAACTCAAAAAGCTCCCTTCATCCAAAAAGCCGAGTTGATGTTGAAACTGAATAAGGAATTATACGAAAAAAGTCAGGGTTTTTTGTCGGTAGTTCGTTCGGAATTATTCCCTGCAACTCATGGCATGACTCAAAGTCATGCCATGAGTAATTGGTATCATCTCAGCTACGAAAAGTTTGTTTCGGAAGTCAAAAAACAAAAGGGCGGTTTTAAAGATTTGGCTCAACAGATGGAATGGCAAGGGTTTTTCAAAGAAAATCAGTTGAAAGCATTAACATTGAAAGAGCAAATTGATGCTATGAATACGGAGATTGATGAAATGGTTTTTGGTTTGTATAAATTGAGTGCCGAGGAGATAAAGATTGTGCGGGGGTAACGTAGATTTCAACTTGTCTCCGCAACGCATGGCATGACTTTGAGTCATGCCATGCGTAATTGATGTTGTTAATTATTTTATCACCGAATCACGGGGCATTTTATACTCGGAGCAATGTGATAAATAATCTTAAAACTCGTCAAAATATACATATCATTCAATCTTGAAGAACTGTTTCTTACACCACCATTCGTTATGTCCAATTCTGGAAAACTACCCACTGGATATAAATTTGGGTCAGATAAAGGATAACCTCTTGCCACGTAATAAGCTCTGGCAAAAGCCTCACGGTCACGCCCTGTCCATGCCGCAATTTTCTCGTTTTCACGATGTCCCATCGCTGCCGACAAATTACTTATTCCCGTCAAATCCCCTTTATCGGCAAAATATCCTCCCACATCGTCCAAATAGTCCGAAAAAGTATATCTTACACCTACCTCAAATCCTACATCCCATTCTTTGTTGAGTTTGTATTTAACACCCGCTCCAAAATGAACGTTGGCATTGATCAAATTATACGGTTGGTCGGCGTAGCCTGGTAGCCCTTGCCCTTCGGTATTGAGTGGTTGCAAACTTACCCATTCGCCAGGAGATGCCTCTGAACCTGCATAATCTGTT
Source organism: Arcicella sp. (assembly GCA_025354645.1). GTDB lineage: Bacteria > Bacteroidota > Bacteroidia > Cytophagales > Spirosomataceae > Arcicella. The sequence continues at coordinate 13,897 of JANXML010000047.1, forward strand.
GGAACTTTTGCTTCGGGATTATGGTGAAAAACGGCGATTCCAGCAAGTACGTAGGGATTTAGTTTTGCACGATTACGAAAACTTCTGGTTTCTGGAATGAAATTGTACACCCCCGTTAAAGCCAATTCTTGCACATCGTTTCTGAAATGGGCATTTCGCATATACAATTGTTCCAAATTTGCAACGCCCTCAAATTTATTATCGTCACCCGTTAATCGCACCCACGTGAGGCTGGCACGACCACTGAAATGAGGCGTGAAATGACGAGTGAAATCCACGCCAATATTCCAATTAATGTTCTGTAAAGTTGATTTTATGGGGCGATTATAAGGAGCCAAATCACCGTAATAATTAGACGTACCGATTCCGAAAGAAATTTCTGAATGTTTTTCGTAGGTACTCTTCCGCCTCGTGCCGTCTGATTTAAACAATTTTGAAAAGAAAGATTGAGAATAGCAAGGAGCCGAAATAACACAAAAAATGAGGCAGAATAGCATCAGTCCCATTTTTCGATATTTTTCATGATAGATTTTTAATTTTTTCATCAAATTTTAAGATAGTCGTATTTATAACGACAAATGGTTAGGATTTATGCTATTGTATTGAGTAAATGGTCGAAATTGAGTTGTAAGTCTTTAAGTCGTATGTCGTGAGTAAAAAAACAATAAACCTTTGTGACTAAAAGACTTATGACAGCGTTTAATAAGTTTTTTGGATAGTTTGATTATCTGAAAGAACTTCTCGTATGTTTGTGAGAAAAAATATTTTGAAAATAAAGGGTAAAAACTGAACTTAGAATAATGAAAAGGAGAGACTTTGAACTTCGAAGCAACCGCTTTTGGTATGCAGTTTTCGAGAGCATCCCCTTTTCAGC
>JANXML010000386.1 GCA_025354645.1 Arcicella sp.
AACAATCCAAACCATGAAAAAAACTGAACCCACGCTAATTGTTTCATCACAGTTGGCATTTTGAATAATCCAGATATGGTTTCGTTTACTCCGTGCATGAAGTTCATTTCACTTTTTTCTTTTGCAAACAATTCCATGTCCTCGGGTGGATACTCATCCGTTTTCAAAATTGTCCAAAGGATACACACAAAATAGGCAACTGCACCGATGTAAAATGAATATCGAACCGTCTCAGGAATAACGCCCGCTGCGGCAACATTTGGAACGCCGAAATAATCTAAAGCCGAAGGTAGTGCCGATGCTATCATGGCTCCAACGCCAATAAAAAAAGTCTGGACCGAAAAGCCAGTTGTTCTTTGATCGTTTGGCAACATATCACCAACAAATGCCCTGAATGGCTCCATAGATACATTTATGGAAGCATCCATCATCCAAAGTAATGCACCTGCCATCCATAATTCAGTGGATTGAGGCATTAAAACCAAGGCAATCGTAGCTAAAATCGCCCCAGCAAAAAAGAATGGTCTTCTTCGTCCCCATCTTGGATGCCAGGTTCTGTCGCTCATATATCCAATTACAGGTTGCACCAAAAGTCCCGTTAAAGGGGCAGCAACCCACAAAATTGGTATATCGTCTGCATTAGCTCCGAGTGTTGAAAAAATGCGACTTGTATTGGCATTTTGGAGTGCGAATCCGAATTGAATACCCATAAAACCAACACTCATATTGATAATTTGTGTAAGGCTTAAATGTGGTTTGACTGTTTCGTTCATAAAAATTTAGTTAATGGATTTGGACGAAAATTACTATTTTTTCTCCAAAATTTCATAAATAACAACTGAATTTGGAGAAATTTTTAAAGGAATTGGTTTATCTGCCTCAAATTCAATATGATTTTTTTGATTAAATTTTCCTTTCAAAACTAATCTTTTATCCATTTTCAAATCCATGGCATTCCAAGCTCCTTCTGGAATATTTAGGTTAATTTCTTGCAATTGAGCATTATTAAAATTACAGACGAATAATAATTTTTGTTTGCCAGAATATCTCAAATAACTGTAAACCTTCTTTTTGTCATAACCTTCCCCCTGAACATATTGCAAATCATAAAATTCACCAAATTTTACGGCATCTGATGTGTTCACAAATTTCAATAAATCTCCATAAAATTCACGCAAATATTTTTGATTTGATGTTAATTTACCTCCATCAAATTTCCCATCATTCATCCAAGCCTGATGAGATTTTACGCCCCAAAAATCAAAAATTGTTGTCCTATCATCAGCCTGACCAAATCCTTCTTTATCGTCAGCAGTCTCACCTAATTCTTGTCCAAAATAAATCATCAATGGTCCCGTGTGCAAAGTTGCCGTTACTATCATTGCTGGGATTGCCGCAAATGGGTCACCTTTGGCAAAAGCGGGCGTATTGATACGTTGCTCATCGTGATTTTCCAAAAATCTTAGCATATTTTGAGAAATATCTCCCGATTCATTTTGCCAGACTTTGGTAATATCTTCAACAGTAGCTTCTGGTTTTTGCTCAACTAATCTTCTTAAAGCATCATACAAACCTACTTTATCGTATAAATAATCAAATCCGCCTACTTTTACGTAATTATGATATTCTTTTGGATTATAAATCTCAGCGATAAAAATTACGTTTGGATAATCAATTCTAACTTCCTCGGTTGCATATTTCCAAAATTCAACTGGTACCATTTCAGCCATATCACAACGAAATCCGTCGATGCCTTTTGAAGCCCAATATTTCAAAATACCAACCATTTTTATCCAAGTTGGTGGAGTATGCTCAAAATAAGTTTTACGACCGTGTTGAATATCGACTCCATAATTTAATTTTACGGTTTCAAACCAATCATCAATGGATGGTTTCGCAGAAAAAACGTCATTTCCAGAGGCTTTCGCTGGTTTTTCAACGTAAGGTTCATCTGCTTTTACGGGCGAAACAACACCTTCTGGAATTTGAAATTGTGTATTTGGAAGGTAGTAAAAATTGTTATAGGGTGCAAAGGCTTTCGTCTTGTCATCATCTTCTCCAAAATCCTTAATGGTGATTGGTTTCATATCAGAATGATAATACCTCGCCACGTGATTTGGCACAAAATCCATAATTACTTTCAATCCATTTTTGTGAACCCTACCAATCATAGACTCAAATTCATCCATCCTTTTTACAGGATTATTCGCAAAAAAAGGATTGACATCATAATAATCTTTTACCGCATAAGGAGACCCACAACGTCCTTTCACGACATCTGGATGGTCTTTTTGGATACCAATTGATGAAAAATCTTCCATCGTAGCGTGTTCCAATAAACCTGTCATATATAAGTGCGAATACCCAAATTGTTTTAATTTTTGTATTGCTAAATCGTTCACATCTTTAAACTTGGTTACCCCGTTTTCTTCTACCGAACCATTAAATTTATTCGTTGTATTTTTATTCCCCCACAAATGAAACATCATTTGATAGATTGTTAATTTATCTGTTTTAGTATTCATAAATGTATTTGATGATTTTTTGCTTGATTTTTCTTTTACGGTCGTATCTTTTGTTTGTTTTGTGGTATTCATTTGTACTTTTGAATTATTATTTTGAGTTGTATCACGCTCAGATTTTAAACTTCTGTCGGATTTTTTAGTACGAGAAGAATTAGTTGATTTACTTTTTTTACTTTCAGCATGACTATTTGACTTGTTTTCAGGAGATTTCTGATTAGTTTGGGTTTGCGAAATAATTAAATTTGGGCTAATTAAAAAAAATAAAACAAGCGTTTTGAAAATTATATTTCGATTCATTTTTGAGAGTTTTTGCGTTGAAAAAGAATCTTGTGCTAAGTGCCAAATATTTTTAATCTTCAAAAGTAAGCATCATTTTTCTATGATAAAATAATGGTATTGCTTTATTTTGGGATTTATTCTGATTTCCATTAACCAACCTTTATATTCCATGAAAAAAACTATTAATCTGTGGATAATCCTTTATTCACTACTCTGTGCCTTCTCCTCGTTCGCACAAACTCCTTCGGTTGACCGTATAAATCCCACAAATTGGTATGTGAGAATGAAAAATCCAAAATTGCAATTATTAGTATATGGCAAAAATATTAGTGATTGTGAGGTAAAAATTAATTATCAAGGAGTGATGCTCGAAAAAATCAACAAAGTAGAGAATCCCAATTATTTATTTTTAGACTTAAACATTGCCCCAGAAACGAAAGCTGGACAGTTGGATATTGAATTCTCAAAAACAATTTCAATTCAAAAAGGTAAAAAGAAAACGATTGACCAAATTATTAAAATTACACAACCTTTTCAATTAAAAATTCGAGACAAAAAACCACAAGTAATCGATTCAAAAGACTTAATATATCTAATCTTGCCCGACCGTTTCTCTAATGGTGACCCGTCAAACGATAAATTTGCTGATATGGCTGATTCTGAATCAGACCGTAAAAGCCCGTTTCTACGTCATGGAGGGGATTTATTAGGTATTCAAAATCATTTAGATTATTTCACAGAATTAGGAGTAACCACGCTTTGGCTAAACCCTGTAATTGAAAATAATCAACCCCAAACAAATGAGGGTGGAGCCATGCGTTCTGCCTATCATGGGTATGGATTCACTGACCAATATAATGTTGATAAAAGATTAGGAGGAAATGAAGCCTACAAAAAATTAGTGGATGCGGCTCACGCAAAGGGCTTAAAAATAATTCAAGATGCCGTATATAATCATGTTGGAATCAATCACTGGATTTTGAAAGATATGCCAATGAAAGACTGGTTGAATCAATGGAAAACTTATACCAATACTTCTTATCGAGATGAACCTGTGGTAGATATTTTACATGGAAATAAATCTGATTTTGAGGTTATGCAAAACGGCTGGTTCGTCCCTTTTTTACCTGATTTGAATCAAAAAAACCCTTACGTTGCTAATTATTTAATCCAACACGCACTTTGGACGGTTGAAAACTTTGGGATTGATGGTTGGAGAATTGATACTTACCAGTACAATGATTTGCCGTTTATGAATAGGTGTAATGATGCTTTATCAAACGAATATGGCAATATGTTTATCACAGGCGAGAATGCGGTCAATAACATTTATTCACAAGCATATCACGTAAAAAACAACATTAATTTACCTTTCAAAGCCAATTTACCCTCTGCTAATGATTTTGTGTTGGAAGGAGCAATTTTGGAAGGATTAAATCAAAATTTTGATTGGGGTAAAGGGTTCAATAAGATTTATTCTGTGCTTTCTAATGATGCTTTATATCAAGACCCAAATTTAAACATGACATTTTTGGATAATCACGACCACGATAGATTTTTCTCAATCGTAGGAGAAGATATGAATAAATATAAATTAGGAATCGGTTTTTTATTAACCACTCGTGGTGTTCCCCAACTCTATTACGGAACTGAGAATCTAACTAAGAACTTCAAAAATCCATCCGATGCCGAAGTTCGCAAAGATTTTGAAGGTGGTTGGGCAGATGATAAAGTCAATAAATTCTTGGCTTCGGGAAGAACTGAAAAAGAGAATGAATCTTTTAATTTTGTAAAGAAATTAGCTAATTATCGTAAAAATTCTGATGCTTTAACAACAGGTAAATTAACGCAATATCTGCCAATGGATGGAATTTACGTATATTTTAGACACAACAATAATAAGTCTGTGATGGTAATTATGAGTCAAAATAAGGAAGGTAGAAACTTAGATACGAACCGTTTTATGGAAAATATTCAAGGAAATATCAGTGCTAAAAATATAATGACTGATGAATTAATTTCAGACTTGAAAACCTTAAAAATTCCAGCAAACTCTTTTACGATTTTAGAATTACAGAAGTAAAGTAGAACAGGTTTCCAACCTGTTCTTTAAACTGACAACAACAGGTTGGAAACCTGTCCTACTTTAAAAAATGAAAATGACAAAAGCGTGCCTATTCGATTTGGATGGCGTAATTGTGGACACAGCAGTGTACCATTTCCAAGCATGGAGAAGATTAGCAAATGAATTAGGATTTGATTTTACCGAACATCAAAACGAACAATTAAAAGGAATTTCAAGAATGGAATCCTTAGAATTAATTTTAAAATGGGGCAATGTTACGCTTACCGAAGAAGAAAAAATTGAGCGGGCAACTCGCAAAAATGCTTGGTATTTAGAATCAGTAATGCAAATGACACCCAACGAAGTGTTAAAGGGCGTTCCAGAATTTTTGAAAGAATTACGGGCAAATGGAATTAAAATCGCTTTGGGGTCAGCCAGTAAAAATTCGAGATTAATTCTTGAAAAAATTAACATGATTGAATTTTTTGATGTAATTATTGACGGTAATAACATCACAAAAGGAAAACCTGATCCCCAAGTATTTTTATTGGGTGCAGAGGCAACTAATTGTAAACCAGCCGATTGCGTAGTTTTTGAAGATGCTCTTGCAGGAGTTCGTGCTGGTAAAAGTGGTGGAATGCGAGTAGTTGGTGTAGGAGACCCTAAAATTCTTCATGAAGCCGATTTTGTTATAAATGGTTTTGAAGAAATGACAATTGACAGACTATTTTAACCCGAACAAAAAAACACCTTAGCACAGCAAGGTGTTTTTTTTGATTTAACGTAAATTTGCTGTTACAGTATTAACCATTTTTTTTAGTAGAACAGGTTTCTAACCTGGTCATTGAGATAACAAGTTGGAAACAAATTAATCCAATGACCAGGTTAGAAACCTGTTCTACTTATAAACAAACATGAAAAATTATCTTAAACACGATGAATGGTGTATCATCGAAGAAGGATTCAATCGTGATTATAATGAAATTACGGAATCGGTATGTTCATTAGGGAACGGAAGAATGGGACAAAGAGGGAATTTTGAGGAGACTTTTACGGGCAAAACCTTGCAAGGAAATTATGTTGCAGGAGTATATTACCCTGATAAAACTCGGGTAGGTTGGTGGAAAAATGGTTATCCAGAATACTTCGCAAAAGTATTGAATGCCGCCAATTGGATAGGAATAAAAGTAGAAATTGAAGATGAAATTTTAGATTTACATACTTGCGAAGTTTCTGAATTTGAAAGAGTTCTGAATATGAAAGAAGGTTATTTACAACGTTCTTACACTGCAACTCTTCCTTCTGGAAAACAAATAAAAGTTAATTCAAAAAGAATTAACTCAATCGTTGATGATGAATCTGGTGTGATTCGTTATTCAATAACTCCCCTAAATTTTGATGGAAAAATTACTTTAACGCCTTTTGTTGATGGTGACATCAAAAATAAGGATGCTAATTACGATGAAAAATTTTGGGAAGAAATTCACAAAGAAACTGCCTTTGCGGAAGGATATATTGAATTACAAACTAAAAAGACAGGATTTCATGTGGTTACAGGGCAGTGTTTTGAAATTTTTCAGAATGGGCAATCAATTGATTTTCAAAGTCTTCCAATTAAAGCAGAGAAGTATGTTGCCAGTCAAGTTACTTTAAATGTGAATAAGAATGAAGAAACAGTTTTAATAAAATATGCCTGTAATTTATCTTCTGAAAATCATAAAATTGAAGATTTATTGACTAACTCAAAAGCCTATTTAAAACGAATTTCAGCAAAAGGTTTTGATAAAATAGTCGAAGAGCAAACTGAGAAATGGGCTTCAAAATGGGAAATGAATGACATTGTTATTGAAGGTGACGTTGCCGCTCAACAAGGAATCCGTTTCAATATTTTTCAAATGAACCAAACTTACACTGGTGAAGATTCAAGATTAAATATTGGTCCAAAAGGTTTTACTGGTGAAAAATACGGTGGTTCAACTTATTGGGACACTGAGGCGTATTGCATTCCTTTTTATTTAGCAACTGCCGATCAGCAAGTGGCTCGTAATCTATTAATTTATAGATGGAAACATTTAGAAAAAGCCATTGAAAATGCACAAAAATTGGGTTTCAAAGACGGTGCGGCTTTATATCCAATGGTCACTATGAATGGTGAGGAGTGTCATAACGAATGGGAAATAACTTTTGAGGAAATCCACAGAAATGGAGCAATTGCCTTTGCAATTTATGATTACGTTAATTACACGGGAGATAAGAAATATTTAGCCGAATATGGTTTTGAGGTGCTTTTAGGAATCGCCCGTTTTTGGTCACAAAGAGTTAATTGGTCTGAACACAAACAACAATATGTGATGTTGGGAGTAACTGGACCGAATGAATACGAAAATAACGTTAATAACAACTGGTACACAAACTACTTCGCCGTTTGGTGCATGAAGTACGTAATGGAGGTATCGGAATTTGTAAAGACTTCTGATTCAGCCCGTTATGAAGAATTAATTTCAATTACAAATCTTAATGAAGGAGATGAATTTGCTAAATTCACACATATTATTGAGAATATGAATTTACCCGAGAGTAAGGAATTAGGTATTTTCTTACAGCAAGATGGCTTTTTAGATAAAGAATTAATCAAGGTGAAAGATTTAGATTCTTCGCTACGACCAATAAATCAAAAATGGTCGTGGGATAGAATACTTCGTTCTTGTTTTATTAAGCAAGCCGATGTTTTGCAAGGAATGTATTTCTTTGAGGATGATTTTGATATTGAATCTTTAAAAAGAAATTATGATTTCTACGAACCAATGACCGTTCACGAATCTTCATTAAGTCCTTGTGTGCATTCAATTATTGCGGCAAAATTGGGCGATAAAGCTCGTTCTTATGAATTTTATACAAGAGCTGCTCGCTTAGATTTGGATGATTATAATAACGACACAGAAGATGGTTGTCACATCACTTCAATGGCTGGTACGTGGATGTCGCTTGTTAAAGGTTTTGGAGGTATGAGGGTTAAAAATGGGAAAGCCTACTTCTCCCCTTTTGTGCCAGATAATTGGGCTTCATTCTCTTTTAAAGTACGTTTTAGAGGAAATTTGTTGAATATAAAAACTACTGGAGAGGAAGTTACGATTGAAAATTTATCGGGTGGAGATACCAGTATTTTCTTATATGATGAAGAGCAAATCTTGAAAGAAAATTCAAGTGTTGTAGTTGAGCAAAAGGATTTTGTATTGGCATAGAGAAAAACAGGTTTCTAACCTGTTCAATATAAGTAAACAGGTTAGAAACCTATTTTACATAAACAAAAAGCCCCATTTTGGGGCTTTTTGTTTGTAAACACTTAATTATTAAGCATTAGCATATTCGTTCCGAATAATCTGAACATCAGGAATTGAAACATCGTCTAAACCAACACGACCTCTCTCTTTTCTCACAATTCTTGAATATAAACCTACTTCTTGGCTGAATAAGAATGTAAACAATAATTTTACGAACGAAGTATGATATTTCAAATTATCATAGAATTCAGGTGCTGCTGCTTTCAATTTAGGAAGATTGTTCCAAGGTATTGAAGGCATATCATGGTGTTCATTATGATAACCTACATTCATATTTACTCCATTTAGACCACCATAATAACTGTATGTCTCTTGATGTTTGTCTAACACTAAATAATGTTCTTGAATCCATCTTGCTCCGAGTGGATGCAATCCTACTGAAAACATAAAACTTGCTCCCATATAGCCCAAAGCTGCCCATCCCATCGTGTAAACAATGATTGCATTAAAAGCAATTTGTCCCACAATATTCATTACAACCCATTTATCAATAATAGCCAACTCTAAGCAGCGAAGGGTTCTAATGGCTTGAAAAACTGGAAAAAACAATAACCAAATTGCTTTACCGATAAAATAATTATTAATAAGTTTGGCTTCCCAAGCATCAGGTAAATCCGCATCTAATTCGTGAACTCCTTGAAAAGCGTGATGCTTCAAATGGTAATTCTTGAAAGAAATTGCCGTCGGTGCCAAAGATGGAAAATTAGCTACAATGCCTGCATAAACATTCCAAGAAGGCTTTTTGAATATTAAGTTGTGAGCTGCTTCATGAATACAGATAAATAAGGTGTGTACAGGAAAAGCTCCAATCAACCATGCAGCGGCTAAAATTATATACCAAGGTTGGTCTTTAACTAAATAAGCCATGACAATCTGAATTGACACACAAGCCAAAATCCAAATCGCAGTCATTGGATTTTTACTGATTAATTTTTTTACTTCTGGATGTGCTTTTAATATTTCACGTGTCCGTACACGGTGTGGTTCGACACCCTCCACTCGGGTAAAATCTTGTTGATAAGCCATTGATGATTTTGTTTATTATAAATGAATAAGGATTTCATAATTCTTAAAAAAGTCCCACAAATGTACAGAGAACAGCACGTTCTAACAATTTGTTTCTAAAATAATACAATTTTTAAAAATATTTTAACTTTACAATACTGATTAATAATTGGCAATAATAGTTTATTAAACGGGAATGCTGTAATGAATTGATTTTCAGAAATTTGTAATAATATATTACATAACTCTTAATCAACGTATTCCATGAAAAATCAATTCAATTTTCCGAAACTTTCGGTCCTACTCATTGCAACAGGTTTATTTATTTCATACGGTTGTAAGAAGGACGAAGCTGTGACATCTACAGGTGCTTGTTCTGTAAATGCTGATTTAGTTTCCAAAGCAGCCACAACGTACTCAAATTCTCCAACCGTAGCGAATTGTCAGGCTTATTTGGCATCTGTAAATGCATATTTGGATAGTTGCCCAGGGCTGACTACCGCACAGAGAACTCAATATAAAGCTGACATTGCTGCTACTAAATGTCAATAAGAAAATTTCGGTAGGTAGTTTTCCAAACTACCTACTATATAATCAACCAAACCACCAAGGGTCGTTAACTTTTTGACTATTAATTAAATATGCCTTCTGTTTCATAAATCTTTTGAGGGCAGAAGGTCCCATTCTGGTTCCACCAATTCCTGACATTTTGAAAGAATTTTTTTCTCCTTCGTGCATTACGGCTGTTAAAGCGGCATCGTTTATTGAAACGGCTCCACATTTCAATTTACGAGCAATTTTCATGGCTTCTTCCTCCGTATCTGCAAAAACGGCTCCACTTAAACCATATTGTGTATTATTGGCAAAATCAATGGCTTGTTCAGTAGTGTTGTAAATCATAACAGGTAGGATTGGACCAAAAGTTTCTTCGTTCATTAATTTCATGTCATGCGTAACATTCGTTAAAATTGTGGCTTTACAATAAAATCCTCCATCTAATTCCTCACATTTTTTTGAACCAGCTTTTAAAACCGCTCCTTTTTTAAAAGCGTCATCTAATTGATTGTCAATAATAGCAACTTGTTTTTCAGAAATAATGGGTCCTATTTGTCCAGAATCCATTGTTGGGTAAGCCAATTGAAGTAGATTTGCTTTGCCAACTAATCTTGATAAAAATTGATGATATACATTTCTGTGAACATAAATCCTTTCGATTGACAAACAAGATTGACCTGCATTTGCAACGCTTCCCCACAAAATAGCAGAGGTTGCCCTTTCAATATCAGCAGTTTCAGTAACGATAACGGCATCCTTCCCTCCCAATTCTAAAAATATTGGAATAAAATTGTCACAAGCCGCCTGATAAACTTTTTTCCCTGTTTCAGTTGACCCTGTGAAACATACAATATCAGTCAGTTTGCACAAATCAGCCCCAGTTTCTCCTCCTCCTTCAACATAATTCAAAATTCCCAATAAATCGGGTATGTGGTTTATTGTTTTTTGAAGTACTTCAATAAATCTTGGCGTAATTTCGGATGGTTTCACTATCACAGCACAGCCCGCCAAGAGGGCTGGAATAGTATCAATTAAAGATAATAATAATGGAAAATTCCAAGGACTGATTACTCCTACAAGTGAATATGGCTCATATCCTTGTTCTATTTCTAAAAATGGAATTGAGGATGTTTTTCGCTCAATAATTGAGAAGAAATCTCTCGAAATATTTGACCATCTTTCTATTGAGGATGCTACTAAATCAACTTCCAAAATTGTTTCCCATTTACGTCCTGTATCCATACATAGGGCATCAATTAACTCCTCTTTATGTTCATTAACAACCTCTTTCCAAGCTTGCAAAGCCTTAATTCTATGTTCAATGCCTAATTCTTTCCAAACTTCTTGTGATTCCCGCATGAAGTTTGTTTTATCTTTTAGTTCTTCAAAAGTGGGCGGAAAGATTTCGTAATAATACTGTCCTGTTCGTGGATTTTTTATTTTCATTTTTTATGAAGATGAATTAGGGAATTCGTTTTTTCTTTTAAAATTTACTAATAATATTTTTAATCACCTCTACCTGAGTTTCCACAAAATGTTGTCGAGTTGGTTCTTTCTCCAATAAAGTATTTGCTGGATAAAAACTGTATTTTTGGTAACTTTCAGCATAAAGTTCAAAGCGTTGTCGAGCTAATAAATTGCCCATTGCGGGGCGGTTTCTAAAATACCTCAAGGCGGGTAAATCAATATCTCCATTTGCCACCATACTTTCACCATAACCCGCCTCTGATAAAACAAGTCCCTTGTAATCAATCACTTTCGATGCTCCATCCGTTGAGGCAAATGGGATTGGAATACCCGCCATCCCCGCCGAATTGGCAGAAATGACATACGCCATCGACTCAATTGCTCTTGCCAATTTTGCGACATTTTTTTGAGTTAAAAGATTACTACCAACTTCCGAAGATGAATGACAAATTACCTCAGCCCCACGCATAGCAAAACATCTGGCAATTTCTGGATAAAGAATTTCTTCGGAAGCAATACAAGTTAAATTTCCAATTTCAGTTTTTACAACTGGAAACAAAGATTCATACCCGTAAATTTCTAAATATTTATCCCAAACATCATGAGGCGTTGGAGCAAACATTGAATTTAATCTTCTGTATCGGAGAATTACCTTTCCTTCGGGAGAAATTATAAAACTTGTTTGAAAGTATATTTTTGGGAAATTTGGGTCTAATTCATACATATTTCCCGATAAATAAATTTGATTTTGTAAAGCAATTTTACATAATTCTTCATATTCCCAACCATCCATTTCTACGCAAGCTTTCTCCTTCCATTGTTCAATGGTTTCGCCCATTGGAAAACCCGTTAAAAAGTATTCAGGCAAAACAACTAATTTCAAATCTTGACCAATAAATGCCTTTGAAGCTCTAATTTGGGCATTTATTTTTGAAAGAGTTTTATTAAATACAACCCTTACTTCCTCCTTGGTATGGCAAGAATTAATCGTATCGCAAGTTATTTGTAAAGCTAAGGCTTTATATCTTTCCATAAATCGTAAATCAAAATTTCTAATTCAACTTTATATTTGCTTAAACAAAAAATAATTATTTATATTTCAAGCCGTTTATAAATAATTGGAGTGGAATATGGAGTTACCGATTTCCCACCTTTCTCTAATAATTCCATCACTTCAAATGATTCTTTTCCGATGGTTTCTTCCAATGTAAATTTCATGCCATTCGGTAAATCTATTGGAGCTTTAATATAAAAACCATTACTTTTCTTGGTATAAATTGCAGGTTTAAAAGTAGGTGAATCAACTAAATCAGTATAATTCAACGATAATTTTTTATTATCATTCTTTAAATTTTTCTTGTCAATATTTTTTGGAATTTGTAAAGAATGTAATCTGATTTGCCCTTTATTTGTCTTTTCAAACCAGAACAAATAGGGCTTTTCTTCCATCGGTTTATTTGGATAAGTATAATAACTTTCTTCCAAGATATAAAATCCATTATAATTTTGGGGCAGATTTTTAATCTTTGAATCTAACAAACGGTTCACATGCTTTGCATAAGGATGAATTTGCTTGCCTGATTTAATTTCAGTATTAACCTGCTCGATATTGTCTAAGTCACCTTGAATATAATTCTTATATAATTCAAAATCAGACAATTGGCTATTAATTTTTGGACTACAAGAAGCAAATAGAGAGGCAATAATGAATAACAATGTTTCTTTTTTCATTTAAAGATTGATTTTAAGTTTTAATGTCAATTTATTAAATGGTGTTTAACTTATCTAAATTAATCGATCAATAACTGGTTTTTTAATTAAAAAAGTAGCTAATAGTGCAACGACACAAAGAATCATCATAGTATCAAAGGCATGAAGATATGTTCCTGAAAACTGACGATTTTTTCCAACCAAAATAATCCCTGCACTTCCTGCAAGTGTATCCACCATAGTAAAAATTCCTAAAATAGCTCCATAATTTTTACCCATGTAAAAGTCTGCAATTAATACTTGAATCATTGTAAAAGCCCCACTATAACCAAATCCATAAACTATTGCTACCCATTTGACCATATCTGGATTTGATAATGAATTTTTCAGTAACCATGAACCAATCAGTAAGTTTCCAATTGAAATTATCATAATCCATTTCTTACTGAATTTATCGCTTATAAATCCAAAGAAAAGTTTTCCAATTAATCCGCATAGGAAAAAGAGGGATGCAAATCCACCACGCTCTTCAACCGTTTTGTGAAGGTCGTTCAGGTAGGTATCTTTATTAAAAAGTAAGCCATTTATGCAGTACCAAAGCGTTCCAGTAATCAATAATAACAAATAGAAACTTGGGGTTTTTGCTGCTTCTTTTAAAGTCATATCTTGATGTGAATTACCAATTAATCCGTTCCCAAAAGTTTCTGATTTAGGTCGATTTTTGATTAAAAACCATGGAGCTATCAGCAAAATGCACATCACAAATGCCATGGTCATCTCTGCCTCTCTCCAACCAGTTTTTGTTATTAATTTACCTGCCCAACCATTGAAAACCACGGCACCCAAACTTGAAGCATTCAAAAATATCCCAACGGCAAGTCCACGATTTTTATCAAACCATTTATTGATTAAATACATACTTGTGATGATACCTCCAAAACACAAGAATACTGCGTAGAGAACATAAAATATTTTAAGTTCATTGAAAGATGAAATTTTTGAAAACCCTAATAATAACCCTGAAAGACCTATTGCACCAATCAACATCATCAATTTTGGATTCCATTTATCCAACATATAACCAAACAAGGGTGAGAGAAATGCAACCAAGATTAACATCAATGAAGGTGCCTCGGAAATCTGTCCTTTCGCTAAATTAAATTCAGATGTTAAGGAAGGATACCAAAGTGGTAAGGTATTGAAGCCAAAGCCATTACTGGCGAGATAAACGAAAAATAGTGCAAATAAAATTACCCAAGAATATGGAATATTTTTCATGTGATTAGTTTGATTTTGAGATACTTGGCAATATACAAAAACATAAAAGGCTCGCAAAATTGAGCGAGCCTTTTATCAAATTTATTCAAACAATTCCTTAGAAACTTAGCGTTAGATTTGTTCCAACAGAAAAATTTCTTGGTAATGAAGGGTTAAAATATGCTCCATTGTTGTCATTCACACGTACAAAACCTGAATATTGTGTATCTGAAAAATTATCAATATTTGCGTATAATCTTAAGCCAAAATTATTAAACGTTTTTTGGTATCCAAAAGCTAAATTAATAATTGAATAAGCATCACGATAGGTTCTCGTAACTTGTTGAAAAGATGCACCAGCCGCAATTCTGGCTGCATCAGTTGTTATTCCAACAGGTAAAGTACGGAGACCAGTTGCTGAATTTCTCAAATTCAAGGTAGAATTACCATCAAATAATTCAGTTTTATCTACAAAGTTGTAATTTACTGTTGCATAAAGTCCCATTGCTGACTCAACATCCACGCCTAAATTAAACATTATTGGTGCATAACCAGGTATGTTTTTACCAGAAAAATCTTCTGTCAATCTTCCTTTTTGAACTTGCACCGTTTTGTAGGTTCCATCGGATTGTAATTGATCCTCTGAAACAATTATTTTCTTAGGTTCAATTATGCCATCACCATTCTCGATTCTGTTGAGAATGTCAGTATATTGAGCTTTCAGAGATGGAACAGCAGCTAATCCTTGGTAAACAGGAATTAAAGAACCAGTACTGTAATCTGTTTCTTTCAAATAAGAATCATATTTGAAATCTTGAGAAGTGAAAGATGCACGGTATCTCAACAAAGTGATTGCTTGTTTGTCCTCCGCTTTAATTGCTTCGTAAGCCAAAGAAAGTTCAATACCATTACGAGTAGTTTTTGCTGCATTACGAGCCAGGGGAGTAAAATCACGTGTTTCAGTTACTAATTCATTGCTAATTTGCATATTGTAATAAGCAGCATCATAAGTAACTCTCTTTTTAAATAATGAACCTCTCGCTCCAAATTCAATTTGTGATGAAGTTGATGCTTCTAATAATGGATTGAATTCGCCCGAAGTAGCACTTTTAGTAGCTTCATTCAAAATTGGAGGAGTGAATCCATTACTCAAAGAAGCACGTAAAGCCAAAGCATCACCAAAATTTTGATTAATTGCTATACGTGGTGCAACCTGATTATTAAAATCTTTCTTACTGGTTGCATTATTTTTTAATCTATCAATTCGATTGTAATTATAAGATATAAATCCTGCTCCAGCCGTCAAAATAGTTTTTGGTGTCAATTCAACATCCGCTTGTACAAAATAAAGTGTATTTGCTCCTCCATTAACAACACTTGCTCCTGGAGCTGCTGCTTTGGTAATACTGTAATCAGCATTTGAAGTTACGCTGTAATTTACTCCATCTTGATTAAAAGTCTGATACTCCGTTCCAACATTAAATGATGTTTTTAACTTCTCCATTCTTGGTTTAAAAGTCAAAATAGCTCTGACTCCTTCACTTGTTCCTAAAGATGTAAAAGTTGTGGCTGGACCAGTTAAACTGTTTGAAATTTGATCATTTCTACCTCCAAAATAACTTGCTGAAAATTTTAAAGCAGTTGAAATTTCATATTTAGCATTAACACCCCAACGAGTGAATGTTTGATCACGACCTGTGTTAAATGCGGAAGCACGTTTACCTGCACTAACAATAGCATCCTGAGTTGGATCAGCCTTCAATTGGTCATAAGTTAAGCCTAATGGATAACGTACATTATCATGTAAACGAGCAAAAACAGTATTAATAGAAAACTTTGAAGTCAAGAAAAATTGACCAGCAAAATTAACATTATCTCTATCAGAACGGTTGTTTGCACGATATCCATCTGAACCTTGTGAAGAAGATGAGGCGTAAATATTTGCTTTTTCTGACCCATGTTTAAATACAAATCCGCTTCTGTTTAATCCATAAGAACCAAGCAATCCGCCATATTGAATGCTTGTTCCACCATAAGGAGCCTTTTCTGAACTAAAATTCATCACGCCTCCGTTGGCAGTTCCATATAATGAAGAAGCAGGTCCACGAATAATTTCAACACGTCCTATTGTTGTAAAATCCAAGGCTTCCAAACGAGTGTAACCGTCTGGTTCTGTTAATGGAATATCATTGAAGTAAATTTTAACTCCACGATTACCCAAGTTTGAGTTTGCACCAATACCACGAATTGTGACACGTTGATTATCAAGTCCTGATTGGTCAATTCTAATTCCTGGTAGATTATTTAACGACTGAGCCAAAGAAGTTGCATTAGATTTTGATAAATCTTTTGCCGTTAATAATGAGATAGATGCGGAAGTTTCTTGTAAACTACGCTCTGTGGCAAAACCTATAACTTGAACTTCATTCAAATCTTCTGTTGAAGGTATCAATGAGATTGTTAAATTTTGAGTGTTTGCTCCCAATTTAATTTTTATTGGCTCATATCCAACGAATGAGACTTCAATAGCATCTGCGTTTGCATCCATTCGGATAGAAAACTTACCATTTCCATCTGTAATTGTGCCTTTGTCAACTTTACCTTTAACAGTAACGTTTGCACCTGGTAATGCTTGCTGAACATCAGCGTCAACAACTTTTCCAGAAACAACAACTTGTGCAAAAGAAGATACTGAAAAGATGAGTAAGAGAAGGGTTAGGAAATTTTTCTTCATTTCTCTGGGGTTTGGGTGGTTAAAATTTTGAATAATATGTTAATTAATTTTCTGTAAAAAACTTATGTTTAAATATAATAATTGACTGGTTTCGTCTTGTAAATTCGTATTTCGACAAAAATACGAATTACTATTTGAAACAATGTAATCACTTATGTTATTTAATTGATTGAATTTACTATTTTAGCCTTTGGTTTTAAAAAATCCACTAAAAACAATCTTAAAAAAATATTCTTGGCGATTACAATGAAAAATATTAAAGATTTCGATAAAAAAGAAGCAATTTTTCAAGCAATGTTAGAATTAATTTCAAAACATGGTTTTCACAGTTCACCAATGTCAGAGGTGGCTAAACAGGCTGATGTGGCGGCAGGCACAATTTATCACTATTTTAAAAGTAAAGATGAATTAATTTGTGCTTTGTATGTTAGACTAAGAGAAAAATTTGTTGCGAATCTCTTTAAAACTGATGATGTAAATAAGACATTTAAAGATCGTTTCCGTCATTTTTATTTGCACATGATTCAAGAAGCCATTAAAAATCCGAAAGAATTTTATTTCTTGGAACAATTTGCAAATTCTCCGTTTATATCTACCATTATTAAAACTGAAATAACACGTTTGGAACAGCCCATTTATGATTTTCTTCGCAAAGCGGTTTTTACGCAAGTTTTAAGAGATATTCCTCCGAAAATATTAATTGCTTTCGTCATGGGTAGTGCTTCTTCGATTATCAAACTCCAACTTTCAGGAGAGTTTCAAATGACTTCTTCTGATTTAGAATTAGCTTTCTTTACCTGTTGGGACGGCATTAAAAAAGGGTGATTGTTAGTTGTTATTATATAAATTAACATATGTAACTCAATTGAACCATAGTTTTCAATACATAATTAAAAAGAGATACAAATACTTGCTCTGACTAATTTCCAAATAACTATTTCATCTTTTTCTTGGCAGCCCATTTCTTGTAGTAAGTCCAAGAAGTTTCATTTGGACGAGTATCATCGACTGGTGGTGCTACTTCATAACCTGCAAAGGTTGGATTTGTTTTGATTTCAGATTTCAATAATTCAGGTAATTTATCAAATGAGTCAACTTTTTTTCCCAAACCACTAAAAATTAATTGTCCAGCTTTATCACCCATTTCCATCCAAGGAAGCCATTTAGACATTCTGCTCCATGCAACAATAACATCGTCGGCACGGTCTTTATCACCACGAACAATTTCTTTTATTGGACCTGAAAAATTGAAAATTTCGATTGCTTGATACGTTCCTCCAACTTGGTCTTGAAATTCACCTGCCAATGGATTTGAATAAAACAACGGAACCTCAAATAGTTGAAAGAAATATCCATCATTTACTCTTGCCCCAAACTTATATTCTCGACCAGGAGTTTTTGCAAAAATCGGTGGTTGATTTACTGGATCATTCGCAATATGTAATACTTCAACTTCTTTCCCAGTAAATGGATTTTGCCAAGTTTTCAAAATTTGCTTAGTTTTCGGATCCATGTATAAAAGGTTCTCCTTTGTAACTTGACGATATCCATAACCTTTCACAGAATCTATTACAGTATTGGTACTTCGCACATTCATAGCGATGTAAGTAAAAAGCAACCGATCTCTCTCGCCAGGCACTCTACTAAAAACATTTCCTTCCCAGTAATACCAACAGTTTTCACCATCTTTCAAACTTGCTTGAATTTTACGATTGGCTTTCAAAGCACCTTCTGGTGTGTTTAAATCTAAATCAGCCATAACAACTGACGCAGAACCGTCAGTTTTTTTAGTTTTTTTCTGTGCCTGAATTGTAAACAAACAAGCAGATAATGTAATAGTTAATAAAAATTTTAATTTCATGTTAAGTTGAATTATTTGTGATTTTTGTTGAATATTTTAAAGGCAAAGTATAAGGCAACTAAAAGCAAAAGAAAGAATCCGAGTGAAAATAAAGATTCTGTCCATTTTGGTAATTGAGATTGGGTTGAATTTTGTAATAAAATCATAATATTTTTTTATTTGAAAACGGATGATATTTAAGCAAATTAAAAATTTCTATTGCTTAAATTAATTGTTCAAAAATTTGAATTCTAATTTAGTAATTGGTTTGTGTTGGGTATTCATTTTCTCAATGATTTGCCAACTTACTCCGTCAGTACCCTTAAAAGTAAAACATTGTTCATTAAATTCGTTTTTGAGAATTTTAGTTGAAAATATCCCTTGTTTTTTTACTAAATCATGCACCATTTGTAGATTTGGCGTAAAAAGTGAATGTAAAGTAATACCCATCTCTCCAACCCTTTGATGGTCGGTCAAATCAGGTTTTGTTCCACGAGTTACAAAAAATTTCAATTTCCCACAAATATTATTTGGCGAGACATATCCTCTGTAATAATGGGAATATCCATCAGGCATTTGAAAAACTTGTTTTGGACCTTTCAACCAATCGCCATCAATTTCAACGGGTTTTTCTGGTTTCAAACCTAATGCTTCTCCATAATACTTTGTGACCGTTTCCATGTCTCCTTTTATAAAAAAATCATGGTGGGTAAATTCAGAAGTTTGTAAATTTGCTTTGGAATTAATTGTTCCATAACCTGGGATTTCGTACCCATAACGCTGAAAGAAAACATGCGTAAACCAATCTCCATAAATAGCAGTTTCACGTACACCGACAGGGCGATTAAAAAAATCCACTTTTTGACCATCTTTCACGTGTAATGGATCATCAAAAATTGGATCAATTGGAAGCCATTGCTTACCATTCTGGCGTTCTAATTTATAAATATCAACCAATCTTATAATATCTTTTGTCATCATAACTGCCATTCTCGAACCAACCGTTTCAGGAATGTTAAAGCCAACGCCATCTCCCAAGGGTTTTTCCCATACCAATAGTCTGAGTAGTCCATGAGAGTCGATTTCTCCATTTTGTAATCGGTAAGATTTTAAAGCCGACTTAACACCATAAATCTCAAAAGCCTGATTTTCAGATAATTGCGAAGAGTCTTTAACGATAAAACCGTATTCGCCAAAATATTTAATCATGATTTGAGGCGTTTTAGTGCCAACCATTACTTCATAAACACCACTAATCCCTGTTTCTGGGAGTTGGGCGAATGTAATTTTTGAAATGAGTAAAAGAAGAAGTAATATTTTTTTCATATTTTTTTGAGTAAAACAGGTTTCCAACCTGTTCAATTTTTATGACAGATTGGAAACCTATTTTACTTATATTTTCACCAATAATTTTCCAAAGTTCTTTCCTTCAAAAAGCATCCTTAAAGCCGATGGGAAGTTTTCGATTCCTTCAATAATATGTTCTTTTGTACGAATTTTCCCTTCCAATAACCAAGTTGAAATATCATTAATTGCTTCTGAATAACGGTCTAAAAAATCAAAAACAATAATTCCATTCATTTCGCCACGTGCCACCACTATTTTCATATAATTCTTAGGTCCAGAAACATTTTGCATATCATTATATTGCGACATTGCTCCACAAATTACAACCCTTGCTCCTCTTGCCAAGTTTAGTAATGCTGCATCCAAAGTTTCACCACCAACATTATCAAAATATACATTGATTCCTTCTGGACAATGTTTTTTTAATTCTTCGTCAATATTTTGAGTTTTATAATCAATCACAAAATCGAAACCATTTGCTAATAAATAATCACATTTATCTTTGCCACCCGCTGAACCTACAACTTTACAACCTTTAATTTTAGCAATTTGTCCAACCGTTGAACCCACGACTCCCGCTGCACCCGAGACAAAAACTGTTTCTCCTGATTTGGGTTTTCCTCTTTCTAATAAGCCAAAATAAGCGGTCATTCCAGGCATTCCCAAAATTCCTAAATATTGAGGTATGGATCCTTTTGATAAGTCTAAAATTTTCAAGCCTTTACCGTCAGAAATGGCAAAAGAAGTTGCTCCCAAAAGTCCTTCAACAAATTGACCTTTCTTAAAATCTGGGTGTTTAGATTCAATAATTTGTCCCGCAGAAAATGCTCGCATAATCCCGCCAATCGGTACGCCTGGGATGTAGGTCGTGCCAGCATTCATCCACCCACGTATGGCAGGGTCGATTGAGATATAATGAATTTTAATTAAAACTTGCCCTTTATAAAACTGTGGAACCTCTGAATCAACAATTTTAAAATCAGAATCTTTCACCATACCATCAGGACGGTTTACTAATAAAATTTGAGTGTTTTTCAAAAGAAGGGTATGATATTTCTGAATTTTGGTATTTCTAAAACAAATTAACGCATCTTAGTTTAAAAGTCAAAGAAAAAGGGTGTATTTTTGAAAATGGAACAAAAGATTATTGAGGTAAAAGGAATAAAAATTCATTACCGAACATCTGGTGAGGGTTTTCCAATCATCCTGCTTCACGCATCTCCTCGTTCAGGAAAAATGTTGGAAAAATTTGGCAATATGCTTTCAATTCATTTCAATGTGGTTATTCCTGATTTACCTGGCTATGGAAATTCCGAATCAATCCCTCAGAAAGTGAACTCTATGAACGATGTAGTTCCTTACTTAAAAGATTTTATTTCAGCTACGAATCTTATAAGACCTCATTTGTACGGAACAGCTACTGGTGCTCAATTAGCAATTGCTTTTGCTCTTAAATTCCCCGAGGAAATACAAAACATTTATTTGGACAATCCTGCTCACTTTTCGGAAGATGAATACCTCCTTATTTCTGAAAAATATTTTGTTGATTTATCGCCGGAGGCTGACGGAATTCATCTCCTTAAACTTTGGAATCACGTCAGAGAATCAATGATGTTTTTTCCTTGGTATGATCACTCTCCCGAAAATCAATTCTCAAATATTGAACCTTCTCCATTAATAATTGAGGATTTAGTTAGAGATTATTTAGTGGCAGGAGTTAGATATGATGAATTATATCGGGCTGCTTTTCAACACGAAAAAGTTGAAAAAATCCAGCAATTGAGGGTTCCAACTACGATTTTCAAATGGAAAGCAAGTATTTTATTAAAATATATCAATAGACTTTTGTCATTTCAATTGCCTAAAAATGTATGTGTGGTTGAAACTGAAAAGGATATTATGGTACGATATAATCAAATGGTTGAAATAATTGCTGGATAGATTTCCAATGTGTCATTACAAAAAAAATAAATAAAATAGTAAAACTTGTCCTATTAACTGCAAATAAAATATGCAAACTAAAATAAAAATTGGAGTAATAAATGTTTCGGACCGTGCAAGTGCAGGTATTTATGAGGACATCCCAGGAAAGGCGGTAGTTGAGACTTTGAAAGAATATTTAACCGATGATTTTGAAACCGTTTATCGTGTAATTCCTGATGAACAATATTTAATTTCTCAGACTTTAATTGAGATGGCTGATGTGCATAATTGCTGTTTAATTGTGACTACAGGGGGGACTGGACCTGCAAAACGAGATGTTACACCCGAGGCAACAGAGGCAGTTTGCGAAAAAATGATGCCTGGTTTCGGCGAATTAATGCGTCAGGAGAGTTTGAAATATGTGCCTACTGCAATACTTTCCAGGCAAACGGCAGGTGTTAGAGGAAGTTCTTTAATCATAAATTTACCAGGAAAACCCAAAGCAATTCGGCAATGTTTAGATGCAGTTTTTCCAGCAGTACCTTATTGTATAGACTTGATTGAAGGACCTTATCTGATTTGTAATCAAGAAGTTATGAAAGAATTTCGACCCGTCTGACAGTGAATGATAAAGGGAGAAAGGTGAACGGCATCACTGAATATTTTCGCTACACCATTCACAGTTTTCCCTGTGCAGTTTACCGTTATTATCGTAATCTATCTAATTCATTAGTCAAATCGTCCACAATATTTTTAACTCTTTCCAAAGAAATATGGGGTTCGGGTAATTGCTGACTAATAAATGAGTTTACTTCCCATATTTCAACCACGTCTTTAATAGATATTTCAAAACTTGAAATTGAGGGATTATCTGAACTTAATAGTAAAGCTCCTTTTATTTTTACTTGATTGTAAACTCTTCTGTATATAACGCCTTGTTGAGCCGTTACTAAAATATAAAATTTTCCATCAATCACATCCGACCAATCAGAAATTCCACTACCTACAATAATAGAATTTTGCATGGGAAAATCGCTTCCTGATTCAAATGCTCTACTTCTATCGGTGGAAATGTATGGCAATGAAATAGTTGGCAATGACCTTAGATAATCAACCTTTTGGCAATTTGCTAAATATTCATTTACACCGTTAGATTTTACATATGGTGTTAGTTTAGCCACACTTTTTGATTGATATTCAGACTCAGTTTTCGGGAAATTACTAACCGTATGTAGGTGAGAATCAACAAATTGCTGAAATGAAGTTTCGTTATCAGCTAAAAAATTACGTTGAGGCACTTGTCTTTGGGGAGTGATAACAGTTTCCTCTTTTTCTTGAAAGAAATCTTCAACTAATTTAGCAACGGGTAATGGTTCAGAAGAATTAGAAAAAGGACGGGATTCTGATTGATAGTGAGATACTTGAGGTTTATTTTGCTCAATAATGCCCGTTGTGCTTTGTGATAGACTTATGCCAGGTGTTTCTCTGATTTTTCGAATATCGGTTTTAATGAGCGAATCAACAGAAGTACCAAAAACTTGGGCAATTGTTTTGAGATTTTCAAGATTTGGATTGGCTCGTGCTTCTTCATAAGCACCTAATAATGAACGTTTTATGCCAATTCTACGGGCAAATTGTTCTTGTGTCAAACCATTCAACCGGCGGAGGTATTTGATGTTGTTGCTGACTATGGACATGATTTATTGTTTTATGCTAATAAAGTTTTGAAGCGTTGGCGACTTATCAAAACTATTTAGTAAGGATTGTGGGATTACTAAAATAAAGCGGTTAATTACTAATCGTATCGTAAAATAACGATAAAATATTGTAAAAGCCAATTTTTAAGCAATTTTTTGTATTTTTACATCATTCAATATAAACAAAACGACAGGCAAAATATGACACAACTATTGATTGAAAGGGACATTGAACAAGAAATACTAACGGTTTTTAATCTTCAAAAGGCAAATGCTCAAAATCTTGCCAATACTAACGCTCGAGAAAGAAAAGCAAAACTTAAAAATATTTTAGATTGGACTTTGTCGCACGAGAATGAAATTGGAGAAGCACTCTATAAAGATTTCAAAAAGAATCCTTCTGAAACAAATATTGGAGAAATTTTAGGCGTTGTTGGTGAAATTAAACACCTAATAAAACATTTGAATTCATGGATGAAACCGCAATCAGTGCCAACTCCTTTGAATATGATTGGAACTTCTGCCCATGTGAGATTTGAACCAAAGGGCATTTGCTTAATTATTTCGCCTTGGAATTATCCCTTCAACCTTTCCATAAAACCACTCGCTCAGGCAATTGCCGCTGGAAATACGGTGATTTTAAAGCCATCAGAATTGACTCCGAACACTTCTGCATTAATTAAAAAAATGTTATCAGAACTGTTTAATTCAAATGAGATTCATGTGATTGAAGGAGATTCAACGGTTTCACAAATACTTTTAGAACAACCTTTCAATCATATTTTCTTTACTGGAAGTCCAAATGTTGGAAAAATAGTGATGACTGCTGCGGCTAAAAATCTGACATCAGTAACGCTCGAATTAGGTGGAAAATCTCCTTGTATCGTTGACGAAACTGCCAATATTACAAAATCAGCTGAGAAAATTGCTTGGGGTAAATTTATTAACAATGGACAAACTTGTGTGGCACCAGATTACGTTTTAGTGCATAAAAGCGTGGAAAATGAGTTTGTATCTGCAATGAAAAATTCGATTGAAAATATGTATGGAAATGAGGTTAAACAATCGGCCGATTATTGTCGAATCGTAAATAATCGTCATTTCAATCGCTTAAATACTTTATTAATAGAGGCTGTTGAAAAGGGTGCAAATATATCGTTTGGTGGACAGGTTGATGGTTCAGAAAATTATATTGCCCCTACCCTTCTTACAGGCGTTGATAATTCCATGAAAATTATGCAAGAAGAGATTTTTGGACCAATTTTGCCAATTGTGAGTTATTCAACAAATGAAGAGGCGGTAACTCACATTAAAAATCGTGAAAAACCTTTGGCGATGTATATTAATTCAGGAAAAGAATCAAATATTAACTATTTCATAGAAAATTCATCGGCTGGAGGTACAGTAATTAATGATTGTGTTATTCATTATGGTCATACAGAAATACCCTTTGGAGGTGTAAATAATTCAGGGATTGGTAAATCAGGTGGAATTTGGGGTTTCACTGAATTTTCAAATCAACGTGCTGTGATGAGACAAAAATTTGGAACTTTTAAAATGATTTATCCACCTTATACGCCATCAGTAGCAAAACTAATTCGATTTTTTGTTCGGTGGATGTAATAATTATGAATGATAATTGGCTGTCATTGCGAG
>JANXML010000010.1 GCA_025354645.1 Arcicella sp.
ATTTGTTTTCTCATAAACTTCCATAATCGTTCAATTAAGTTGAGATTAGGTGAGTAAGGAGGTAGAAATATAGGTTTAATGGGTGTATTTTCTATCCATTGCATCAGGTCTTTATTTCGGTAATATCGGGCATTATCAGAGATGATATAGATATTTTTCTTATCAGGATTAGCATCAATTATTTTCTGATAAAGTGCTTTGGTTGTTTGGGCATTGACACTTTTACATTCCTCAATGATGACCTCGATTGGGTCTTTTGCGTTAATAACAGCGTTGATATTTACACGATCACGACCACTCAAAGTAGGTTGTAATCTTTCGGTACCCTTCTCAATCCAAGCATGAGTGCTACGAGTATTGTGAGTGGGATGAACACCATCAGCAAAATAAACAACCGACTCATTATCAAGGGTTTGTTCAAGTAATATATTAAGTTCTTCCAAGAATTTTTCTTGTCGTTGACTATCAGCTTCGCAAGGTACACACTTGGTCTGTTTGTAAGTGAAGCCAATGCGATTTAATAAATCAACGACTCCTTGATGGGTGTAAGTAATGCCCCAGCGAGTGTATATCCAACTGGCAACCTCTTTACTGTCAAGATATAAATTGGTATTGATTTCTTTGCGTAATTGAGAGATTTGGTGAGAAGATAATAATCCCCAGTAGCCTTGATAGTCGGTTCGTAAATAAGAACTCAGTCCATCATTTTGATAGGAATTAATGTAACGATAAACCGTGCTATCATCTATGCCTAAATACTCCGATATTTCAGCAATGGATAGTCCTTTATCTAACATTAAAATGGTCGTCACCTTAACATATTCAGAACGCTTCTCAACATTGCGTTGAAAAACTTGAAGTTCCTTCCGTTCTATATCTGTTAAATGTATGACCATGTATCAAAATTAAAAAATAAATTTAATTTCGCAATCCTTTTACGTTTGAGTATAATATTCCAAGGCGATTTTCCAGTCAAGTAAATTTTTAAGGCAATTGCCTGTCCTTCTTTGAACAAATAAGTTGAAGAATCAAACATGGCAGTTGGACCTTTTCTTGAAAAATGGAGAGGGAGAGCATTAGCACTACAACTTACATCTTTATCGGATGCCACTACCCGAATTCGATAATTATCACTTGGTTTCATATCATCAGGCGTGATAAATTTTAATGGGCTATTCGTTCCTTCGGTAACTACATCCTTAAAATTCTCACCATTTTCATCAGATACTTGAACTGTAAATTTATTAGTTGATGAAAAGTCTCCAATAGTCTTATACTTTATTGTGTAAGTTGCCCCCGAACATACATAAGGATATTGCTCTGGGAATTTACTAAACTCCTCAAAATCGGAGGACACTTTTTTGTCAGAATTAGGGTTTATCGTAACGGTTGCAGAGCCTGAGATTTTGCCAATACCACATTCGTTATAAACTGACAATAATTTATAAATAGTTGTTTTAGAGGGTGTTACTGCAATATACATTTTAGAATAAGATAATTTTCCTTGTGTACTGTCAGAAAGAATATACCAACCACCTCCGCTAAAATTATTGATTATATTTAGTAAAACACCACTTCCTGAATTAATGGTTGTACTTCCAGAAATGGTAACTTCAGGTACTTGCGATACAGTAAAAGTTACATCATTATAAATTTTGACTGAATTTGGATTTGAAGAAGTTACTTCTAATTGGTATTGTAGAGTGAGAATATCGACTGGAATTTTTAAGATTATTTCTCCCGATGGTGAGGCGGTTTGTCCTAATTCATACCTGACAGTTTTTAAGATATTATCTACATAACCCGTGTAAGTAATAGCAAATTTAAAGATATTATCCGTAGGGTAATTTCCTGTTGAGACATATTTCAATTTAATTTCTCCGCTTGCACAGATGATATTAGAATTTGGTTTTTGAATTGTTAAAGTCGGTGTTGTAATAATTTTTACCGAACCCGAACCAACGCCATATCCACAAGCATTTTCAACGGATTTTATCGTAAAAGTGCTTGTCTTTTTCGGGTAAATTATCTGTGTGTAGGCTTTATCATAATTTATATCGTAGATTTTTGAAGTGTATGTATTATTAAATTCATCTGAAATGGTTACGAATGACGGAGCAGACTTATTGGAATAATTATATTTCAATGTTACAGAATTACCACTTTCAGTAGTTACCATATTTTTATTATCAAAGGTTGATAAACTAACCATTAAAGGCGAATCAACGGTAATCAGAGTCCAATTAGAGATTATTTTAGGGGTGGTATTACTCACTAATCTAATAAAATAGGTTCCTGTTTTAAATTGTAATGGGATTTTTGTAATTAATGGGTTTTCAGTCGTTTTAACGCCTATATCAGAGAAAATAGAATCTTTCGTAGAAGCAATTTGCAAATTATACAAGGCTTCTTTTTCAGGTTTTCTTGTAAAATTGTATGTGTAAACTATGTTTTCTCCCGTGCAGTAAGTCTTATTATAAACTCGTGGCGAAAGATTGACAATCAGGTAAGGAATAACATTGACATTGACATTTTTGCTCAAAATTGTTCCCTGTCCACATTCATTTGAAACTGAGTTAAGTCCAAAGACTGTACTTTGGGTGAAGGTGCGGGTATATCTTACTGGGGAGTAACCAGATTTAGTTTCTTCAAGTAAAATCGTTCCATCAGAAAATGAAAATACATTACTTCCAAGCAATCCAGCTTTACGGTCTCCACCTACAAAAAGTTTTTCACCCACCATCAAATTTATCACATTATTATTAAACGGATAAGGGTCATAGCTAAATGAGAAAACAGGTTTTGTATTGATACTGATTTGTTTAAATTCACTAACAGAATTTGGATTACTTGAACTTATTCTCAAATACGCAAATTCACTCGCTTCATAATTAACTGGAATAGTAACTTCAATGGGTGAAGTTTTGCCTTCTCCAATCACAACTGCAACATTGTCTAATCGGTCATAATTATATTTGAACAATTCAATTTTAAAAGTATTATCAAAACCAAATTCGCCTAATGTATTAAAACCTACTTTCATTTTA
Organism: Arcicella sp.; assembly: GCA_025354645.1. Taxonomy (GTDB): domain Bacteria; phylum Bacteroidota; class Bacteroidia; order Cytophagales; family Spirosomataceae; genus Arcicella. The sequence goes on from JANXML010000010.1 coordinate 3,048, forward strand.
CTACCAGTACAAATTCTTGTTTCGGCATTATTGATTGTTATGCCAAAAGATGATTTATTCTTAACATTAACCGTGATGATTTTACCATCATTTATTGACGTTGTACCGCATGAATTACTGACAGATTTTAACCTAAAAATGCTGGATTGCAACACTTGAACAGGAAATTGAACGACTTTATTTATGTAATTTAAGTTATTATCATTAAATGAAAAATTTGAAAAATCGTCTAATTGAACAGTGACAGGTGAACCTCCCGTAACTAAAATCGGTATTGTTGCGATACCTTTATTCTCAACATTGATGAGATTTGTATTAACAAAAGAGACGTTAGGTTTACTTTTTATTCTCACAAAATTTTCACTGTATGAAATATAATTATTGTATTTTATGCCGAGAGAATACTCAACATCGGTATAAGAAGTATCGCTGAAAAAAGTTTGTGGAATACTTACTTTCACAACTCCGTTTGTAAATGTTGCAGGAACGTCAATAACGGATTCTTTTGCTCTACCCTTCAAAACAGCGGAAAAATTTGAGATGTTTACATCGCCTTTCGTTGAATATTTAGCGTTGAAACTGCCACCGACACAAAGTTCAGCTTGTTGTAAAGAATCTACTATAACGCCAGATTTTACGACAACTTCAAATTTAGAATTACCCACCGAACCTACACCACATTGGTCTTTGAAGGAGGAAATTGAATAAATAGCCGATTTTTCAGGTTTAATGGTTGTAAATCGGCTACTTGAAACACCTTCGGAGTCTCCAATGATTGAACCATCATTGAGCGTAATACTCCACGGTCCGTTTAATTTAATATCAAGTGGTAAATAAATTTCCTGTCCCCAATTAATGGTTATAGTTTTTGATTGAAAATCAGCAAAAGATTTTTCTGAAATATTGATTTGTTCAGGGTAGACTGATTTTGCAACTGGGCTACTGCTCATTAAAGTTATGTTGTATCCACCAGTCTGAAAATTTTCTGGAATACGTACTTCCACAAATCCGTCTTTCTCGGTTGCTTCCAATTCAATTTCAGAAGTATTTGTATTTGAATATCGCAAACCCACTTTAAACTTATTATCCAGATTCATTTTTCTGCCATCCGTTGAATATTGAACTTTCAAAACTCCCCCAACGCAAACGGTAGTATTTTCTGGTCTAAGAGCTTTTAAACCTATTTCATTGACTGTAATGGCAACGCTATCCGTGCCAGTTGAACGCCCACATATATTTTCGGAGTAAACTATCGCATAATTACCTGATTTTAAAGGAAATATACTGGTTGCAGGGTCGCTGTAATAATCAGAATTTGGATAAATAGAATAAGGAATAGAAACTTTTGAACTGTCATTAAGAACAATCTGAATGGGTGAAAAGCCTGTACCTCTGAACTTTAAAGTGGTTGAATTATAAGGGTTTACAGTTGTCGAAGTTGCTCCTACCAAAGAAATTTGTGGCTTTGTATAAATAAGAGGGATAATAGATTCTTTACCAACAATATTAGGCTTTGAAGCTATTACCCTAATGTAATATGAAGTAAGATTATTATAATCATCAGCATTGTAATTGCTTGGAATTGAAGTTTTTAAAGGACTTTCAATACCTTCTGTAACTAAATTTGTCCAGTTTTTTTCAGACGTTGTTTTGATTTGTACCGTAAAAATATTACCATTTTCAAAAATTCCCGTTGAAGTGAATGGAACTAAAATAGTTGCTCCTTTACAAACCGTTCCAGAAATTTGTCCAGTCGAAATTGTATTTGTTTGTTGAGCTTTTAGATGAAAAACTGAAATTAAAAATAGTAAAATTAAATACAGAAATAATTTTTTCATGATTGTCATAAATTTGAAGAATCGCTTATTATTTGTAGAGACGAAATTCAATCAAAAATGGTTGTTTCAACACAAAAAACTATTTGTCATAAACTATCTTAAATTTACTCAAATCCGCCTTATTCTTCCGCTTGCGAGTCAGTTCATAATTGTAAATCAACTGCCCTAAATTCTTCATAAATGGATAACCCACGGTGTCGTAATCATACTTATCATCATTGAAAATTTGATCATTATTGCATAACAAAACCGTTGTCAGCATGAATTCTACGCCCTTTTCAAAGTCCACAATGTAGGCATTGTCCAACAAGAAACCGTAGGCATCGCCCACTTTATTGAAGATTCTGATATTGGGATTTGGTACGTCATTTTTACCACTTCCGTACATCAAAAACTTACAGTAAGTCGGGTAAAATTCCGTTAGGTCATACTTTGGATAGATGCTTTCCGTAGGCATTTGCGACATATATTTGTACATGAATTTATAGTCTTCATCGGTCAAATTGAACCGCTTTTTTGCCTCCACCGCTTCGGGAAAAAGAATCGATTTCAAGACAGATTGTTGCTCCACCAAAGGATAAAAATTTCTATTACTAAAACCAAAAGGTTCATTCACCAACGAATCACCTTTCATGTAACCCTTGCCAACAGTGATGGGCGTGGGAGAGTCATAAATTTTTTCAGAGGTAATCATTGGTTGTTCGTAAACTACCTTATCACCATTCATAAATTTAATAGGATTCGTTCTGCGGTTTTGTTCTCCGTTCATGCCCACTTGCAAACGGTGAAAAATGCGAGTATCAGCATATCCTTTCTTTCGCAAAGCATCATTAAAACCCTCCTGCCCCATCAATTCATACAAACGATTGAAGGCATCATTATCCGAAACCATCAGGATTTTTTTGATGTAATGAGCCACCGACGGCAGACCATTTTCAGCGGTTGAATCTTTCGTTACGGGCGTATGTCGCTCGTATTCTGCCCCCGTGAGCATGACAGTTTCTTTGTTTAATCCTTTGATATTCAGATTATTGATTTTCTCCAAAGCCAACGCAGCGGCAGGAAATTTAACCGTACTGGCGGGATAAAAATATTCAGTATTGCTGATTCTGTACCCGTGAGAAGTAAATTTCGGACGGTTCTTTTTGTCTCTATCTATTTGTGTATAAAGAATTTGCAGACGATAACGTCCTGCATTATCCATCAATTCCTTGAACTGTTCGGGCTTGGTTGCCATGAGATTTGGCAAAAAATCAGTATTGATTTTTTGGGCGTTTGAGATGTTTGTCATCATCAGGATTAGAAGGACGAAGTATAGTTTTTTCATGGTTATTTTTGTTAAAATGTTAATTTTTCTGTCATTGCGAGTGAAACGAAGCAATCTGTCAGAGTGATGCAAGGAATTTGGAAAGTAAAAGTCTGAAATAGTTGTAAAGTTAGTTTTCTGAACTCAGAATATTTTGCATCAATCCAACAGATTGCTTCGTTGCACTCGCAATGACAGTGACAACGTTCACAATGACAATGAAGAAAGCACTTCTGCCAATTTATCCAAATCCTCTTTCAAATGCAATGCACTGATAACCAGACGAGTAACAGGTTTGTCAGTTGTCGTTGGGTATGGAAAACAGGCAGTCATAATTCCATTTTCTTTCAAATATTCATGCACGCCAGATTTATGCGTACAATAAGCTGGATAATTTTCAATAGAATCTAAAAAAGAATTTTGAGGAATTAGCGTGTTAAAATACGTAATATTTTTTGATAATTTTTGCTGTTGTTCCGTAAAATAATTGAGAGAATTCACAAACGTTTCCAATAATGAAGGCATCATCGGCGACGCTCCCGCAAACATGGGCGACTGACGTATAGATGAAACTGTTTCTGAATCTGAAAGAATTACTCCACCCGTCATACTCATTGCTTTATTGAGGGAGGCGGTGACGATATACCTCACCCCGAAGCGACCGACGCTTCGGGGTGAAGTTCTGATTCCAAAACTGTGCGAAGCATCCATCACAACTGTAATATTCTTTCCCTCTGGCAATTCATCAATCCATTGAAAATCAAACGCTTCCACGTAAGGAGAACCCACTGAATCAGTGCAAATAACAATACTTTCAGCCTTACATTCTTTCACTTTTTCAACAATCTGCGAAGCCCAATCTGCGTAATTCAAACCCTTTTCCCAATCTTCCAATTGAAGGCTTGCCCCATTCCAAAGGGCTGGGTGAGTTTTGGGAGCGAAGAAGAATTTTGTATCAAGTTTTTGAAGAAAATTAATGACTAATTGCCCCGCCCACATACCCGACGAAACCGTTAAAGCGGCAGGCATATTGGCAAATTTAGCCAGTTCAATTTCCGCTTTTTCGTAAATATCTAAACGAATATTACTGTTACGAGAACTTCCCCAAGACATTCCATATTTTATTAATGCTTTCGTGAAATTCTCCTTAAACCCTTGATGATGAGGCATTCCCAAATATGAAGTGCCACTAAACCACAAGTATTCTTGTTGGTTTGTGGTAAAAATTCGACTTGGAAGTTGATTGGTTATATAGTTCATTGCCCCCTAACAGAAACGTCTGACCGCCCCCGAAGGGGGAATTATTGAATGTGATTTAAGTACAAACAAATGAAATTAATCGTTTAATATCAGTTATCAACCAACATCGACCATCGAAAAACTAACATCGAATTGATCAAAATCTGTGCAAAGCCGTTAATGGAAACGTCCACTCGGGCGTGTTGAGTTGATTGCCTAATTCCTCTATTCTATACCATGTTCCCCCCCTTGGATTTTTAACAATGTGAATGTCTTGGGCGGGCATATAACTTTGAGCTAACAAAAATGCTTTGTCCTTAGTCTTAGGGTTTTCAGCCACATCCATCACAATCATAGCGTGTCCGTAAGACTTGGGGTTCGATACAATAAAGACATCGCCCACTTGCAAATCATTGAGATTTTTGACCGATTTCATTTCCTTTTCTAACGTAAAAGTATTGGCATAATTAAAAACCATATCGCAATATTTCCTAAATCCCTCTCGACTATTATCAACGGATTTCGATTTCGTAAAACCTTGACTATTAATACGATAACCATTTTTATATTTATCGTAAGTCATCGCAACGCCCCCAAAAGTCTTGTAAGAAATCTTCGAAAACTGTTTATTAACATACAGATATTCACTTCGCAAACGCATTACAGCATCGGCACATTGTTGGAGGTCTTTTGTGCCTCGGTCGATGTCCAAAACCGCTACTTGTTGTGAATTGGTTTTCTCTTGTCCGTTATAAAAATAGACTTTTGCTTTGTCCTCTTTTAACGGGAAAGTCCGTAAATATTCCCCAAAAGAATTCTTCGCAACCGCCATTCGTTGATAACCATGAGGAAGATTAAAGCGACTTTCAACCGTCTTTCCTTGCGGGTTAATGGGTTGCTGAATTGTGAGTATAATGGAGATGATTAGATAGTTCATAGAATGAAGTCCCAAAAGGATTTAATTGATAAACAGGATGGACAGGATAAATTTTGTTCTTGAACATATCGTAAAATACTGTTTATCATGTCCATCAATTAAATCCTGTTCAGAAGTTTAGCATTAATTTGAAAAAAATCACTAAATCAAAACTAACCACTATATCAGAGAAGCTCCCGTGCCATTCTCCTCCGCATAAATTACTTTGCCGTAGTCAATGGTGATACCCGTGGAAACTTGGTCGTCCACCAAGAGGATGCCGTCCATATCCACATAATCTAAAAGTGGTAATAATTGAGCAATTGCCGAACAACCTACATTGGATTCCGTCATGCAACCCACCATTACTTTCAAGCCCAATTTACGAGCGTGTGCAATCATGCGTCTTGCGGGTGTAAGTCCTCCGCATTTCATCAGTTTGATATTGATGATATGAAAGAAACCATAGCACCGAGCCACGTCCTCTTCCACGATACAACTTTCGTCCGCCATGATGGGCAAAACCGACTCCGCAAAAACTCGTTTCATGCCTTCCCAATTGTCGGCTTTCATGGGTTGTTCGATAAATTCTACGCCTAAACCTTTCAAGGCAACGGCATTATTTAAGGTCTCCTCAACGCCCCAAGCGGTGTTAGCATCTAC